>CP107199.1:2290280-2623060 GCA_025758065.1 Lachnospiraceae bacterium | reverse complement strand
TCAAAAAAAGTTACTCAGGGAACTACTATAAAAGTTGGAAAAGCTTATCGAATAAAGGATAAAACACCTTTAACATTAGAAATTAAAGAACTTTTTAAATGGAATAATCCCAACGTTCAAACGGTTACATTAAACATTGGCTAAAAATGTTATGCCTGGTAACAGTAATATCTATACAGGAAAGGATGTGCCCACATGCCACTCTTAAAAAACGATCAGTATACATCTGAAGACTACTGGAACCTGCCGGAAGGTACAAGAGCCGAACTCATTGACGGAAAACTGTATGACATGGCACCACCCAGCCGGATCCACCAACAGCTTGTTATGGAACTGGCCGGAACTATCCGTGAATATATAAAGAAGAACCATGGCAACTGCCAAATATACCCCGCCCCATTCGCTGTCAACCTTGACGCCGATGATAAAGACTGGGTAGAGCCAGATATTTCCGTGATCTGTGATCCAAATAAGCTCACTGATCGGGGATGCTCCGGAGCTCCTGACCTCATTTTCGAGATCGTGTCCCCATCCAGTCGCAAACTGGACTACGGGATAAAAAACGGCATTTATTCTCAGTCTGGTGTCCGCGAATACTGGATTGTGGATCCTGCGAAAGAGCGTGTTACTGTTTACCATTACGAAGATGATGCGGCTCCCGTAATCTACTCCTTCACGCAGGATATTCCGGTCGGAATCTATCCGGGGCTGACGATCAAAATTAATGAGCTGTTGGAAAACTACTAAGCCACCTAAAAATGTTTAAACGGAGGGTATGATGGACATCAATGAATATATTTCAACTCGACTTGATCCGCAAATTAAATGGTATGATGAAAAATCAGTACACGCGCAAAAAAGATATAAACAATTTCAAGTAGTCGAAATCATTCTTGCCGCGTTCATACCTCTATTGTCCGGTTACACCTCATTGTGTGATTTAATACCTATAATCATTGGTATTCTGGGTGCAATCATTGTGATTATCGAATCCGTTACAAAACTGTACAAGTATCATGAGAACTGGATTCAATACCGTTCCACCTGCGAAATGTTACTCTATCAAAAGCATTTGTACTTGACACGTTCTTTCCCTTACAATCCCAATGACGAGACTGTTGATAATATTTTTATCAAAAATGTGGAAGAGATCATGTCCGCAGAAAACCGCCATTGGAAAAGCATCAACACTGCAGAAAAAGGTAACTCAAAGCAGGATGCTAATTAATACGCTCATAAGTCTTTTCAAAAATATCCGGCTTGCAGGGATATTTTTCCCCGTTTACACCAGTAATGATCCAGTCTCCCGGGGATGCTTTCATATCGCCTTCTAATGTGTGAATTATTTCCTCATGATCGATTTGATAAGCATCAACGATTACTGGTTTTTTACGAAATTTCATATTTAATCACCTCATAATAATTGAAAGGAGAACCAAATGCCAACTTTATACGATTACAGATTATTTATCAGCCACGCATGGAAATATGGTGCCGATTACGACAATCTTGTTAAATTGCTGAATAATGCCAATTACTTTTCATATCGCAATTATTCAGCCCCACGTGAGAAACCTCTGTTCCCAGCAGGAACACCAGCCACAAATGCTGAAATCAGAAGGCTTATCACGCAAAAAATCGCCCCATCTCAAATAACAATCGTCATTGCAGGTATGTACACTTCTTATCGCGAATGGATGCAATATGAAATTGATGAATCTGTGCGAATGGGCAAGCCAATTCTCGGCATCCGTCCATGGGGCAATACTATGATGCCCGCATATGTATCTTTGTATGCCAATGAGACTGTTGGATGGAACACAGACTCCATCGTTTCTGCTATCCGCAGGCTCGTATAATTTATTATCTATACTTATAATATCATATCATTTAGTTATATACAACAATTTGTAAAGTAAATGAAAAACCGCCCGGTATTGGCGTACCGAACGGCTTTCACATAGATTTTCTCTTACCAGATTGCTCCGGTTATGATTAATCCAGCTTGAACACCTGAATTATATCATCTCCAGGGCGTCTGCGCAAGGGGCGTCTTTTTTGTACCCATTTTTACCTCAAAACAGAGGAATCCATCATTGCGACGTCGCAATCCAATCAAAGGAGAAATGATATATGCCAAGAAGAAAAAAGCATAGCCGCCTTCCCAACGGCTACGGCTCCATCCGCTACCTGGGAAAGAACCGGAAGAACCCATACGCAGTCCATCCGCCTGCAAATATCGATGGTGACCGCCCTGCAGCCCTCTGTTACGTTGATGACTGGATGAAGGGCTTCATCATACTGACCGCCTACAAAGCCGGTACTTATAAGCCTGGCATGGAAAAGGATCTGGAAGTATTATCTGAAGACAAAAAGGATCTGGATACTCTGGTCCAGAAGCTCATGGCAGACTACAGCCTGATCAAGGGTGTAACTCCACCAGAAAAGCCTAAGACATTTGCTGATGTTTATCAGCTTTTCTATGATTCCAAATACCATGCAGGAAGCACATTCTCACAAAGTAGCAAAGATTCCATGCGTGCCGCTTACAAAAACAGTGCTGTTCTGCATGACCGCCCCTGGAATTCTTTAAGAGCGATTGATTTTCAAACCGTTCTTGACAGCTGTCCTCTGAAGCGTAGCAGCATTGAATTAATCTTAAATCTTTTTCGCCAGATGTGTGACTTTGCTGTTGATATGGATATTTCAGACAAAAATTATAGTCGTAATCTTACGATAAACAAAGATGAGGATGATGAACATGGTATCCCATTCACACCACGAGACTTGATGACCTTATGGTGTCATTCTGATAATGATGTAGTAGAACTGCTTCTGATACTCTGTTATTCTGGCTGGCGTATCAATGAAGTACGAAAATTACACATTGACCTGGAAAACGGATATTTTGAAGGTGGAATAAAAACAAAGGCTGGAAAAAATAGAATCGTCCCCATTCATTCTGCGATCTATCCACTGGTACAGCACCGGTACAAATTATATGGCACCCTTCTATCACAATCTGCCCCAGCTTTCAGGCAGAACATGTATCAGGTTTTAGCGCAGCTTGGAATAGAAAAACATACTCCTCACGATTGCAGACACACTTTTTCCAAACTTTGTGAAGATAGCCATATAAATGAGAATGACCGAAAGCGCATGCTTGGACATTCTTTTAGTACTGATGTAACAAACCGTGTTTACGGCCACCGTGATTTAAAAGATTTGAAAATAGAAATTGAAAAAATTGATAAAGAATGTTTTGTGACTTTATTGTGACCAATAGACCCAAAGAATACTTCTTTTTTCTAAAGAGTTCTAAAGACTGGATATTGAAGAAAACCGCATAAAACCTTGCTTTTTACGCGATTTTCATTCAATTCCGTTTACTTCAAAACAGTAAAGTTTTTAAAATTCATTAAGGTTGCATATCCCTTTAGTATCTTTAAATTTGCAGATTAAATATTCACAATTTTATTTTTCTAAGTCACAAATTTTTGTCACTTTTTCGTCATTCCATTTTCTCTAAAAGTGCTATAATACAGTCAGTGCAAAAAAGAACTTCTTCATAAAAGCTCTCGAATCTACACAGCTACACAGATAGGAGGCAATCGTTATGATAACGTTAAAAGCAGAAAAAAGAGATCCCCAGGTAAAGGCAAAAAAATTAAGACGTGAAGGTTTTGTTACCGGTGTTTTATATGGTAAGGAAATGAAAGAAAATATCGCGTTAAAATTTGAAGAAAAAGAAGCATTGCGTTTTATGAAGGACGCAAAAGAAGGGGCACAGGCTGCTCTGGACATTGAAGGCGAGACTGTAAACGCCATGGTTAAAAATATTGATTATGACCCAATGCTTAAAAAGGTATTGGCTCTGGACTTTCAGGCACTAGTTGCCGGTGAAGTAGTATCCGCTACTGTTCCGGTGCATTTTCTCAACGAAGAGATCGTTCAGGGTGTCTTTGAACCGGAACTTTCTGAAATTCATTATAAAGCAGACCCGGCTCATCTTCTGGATCCTGTTGAGATCGACCTGGCAAAACTTCCGTCAGGTACAAAGAACATGTACGTAAAAGACCTGAAACTGGAAGAAAAAGGGGTAAATGTTTCCACTCCTGGTGATACCCAGCTGTTCCATATTGCTGATTTTGTCAAGACAGATGATGATGAAGAAACAGATGATACTGCCACAGCTGATAAAAAAGCTGCTGCCAAATAGAAATACGGATAAAAATTTAAAAGAGAAAGAAAATGACCATCGCCATTTTCTTTCTCTTTTTGTTTCTGTGAGTTTTTTATTTTATATGCAATTCTTTTTATTTTTCCATTTCCGCTTCAAAAATCATATCCCAGGAATCCCTGATATCATCCATCAATCGTAAAACTGCCAGGCAATCCTCTTTTGTATACCGGTCACTGGTACACATGCCCCGGCTGACACAGCGGCTGGTCTCTGCGATCTCATATTCAAAACCATTGATCTTAAATGGCTCTTTTACAATATAAGAAGTGCCATCTTTTAACTGTACTGTAAATTCCTGTAAAAACTGGAAATCTGCTATTGTAATAACGCCTTCGCTGCCTTCGATACGGGCATTACGATCCAGCTGCTTTCCAATAGCCTGGATGCAATGACCGCTGCAGCCGCCTGGATATTCCAGTTCTATTTCGCTGTAATCATCCGTTCCATATTCTGTCATATGGACTTCTGACTGAAAACCTTCCGGTGCTGTTTCTGTGATCATATGGAAAAATCCCAGATTATAGATGCCAATATCCAACAAGGCACCTCCGCCCAGTTCTGACTTAAATTTCCGCTCTCTCCTGGCGCCTTCTGCCACAAAACCAAACTGGGAAGTGATCCGGTTTACCTCTCCGATCACACCATCCCGAAGCATGGCACGAAGCTTATCGTAGGCAGGTAGAAAACGGATCCAGAAAGCTTCCATAATAAACAGGCCCTTTTCTTCTGCCAGATCAAACAGTTCCTGCGCCTGCTCTGTACTAAGGGTAAATGGCTTTTCGCAAAGAACATGTTTTCCTGCTTCCAGACACATACGGCAGTTTTCATAGTGAAGATTATTAGGAGTAGCGATATAAACTGCTTCTACTTCACTATCTGTCATCATTTCCCCGTAACTGCCATAAACCTTTGGAATCCCGTATTTTTCTGCAAAAGCTTTTCCATGCTCCAGATTACGGGATGCACAGGCTATCAGCTTTTCAGCTTCCGGATCCATATGGTTTACTGTGTCTGCAAATTTTCTTGCTATCGTTCCTGTTGCTAAAATTCCCCATTTCATAAATAGTACCTACCAATTCTTCTTTAATTTTGTATTCCAGCTTACAGAGTATGGATTCCACTGGCTGGCCTTAAGGTTTTCATACAGTTCTGCTCTTTCACCGGAGCTGTCACCTGTAGCATCCTCATATCCTTCCAAATAACTATCTACAAAATCATCCCATGAACCAAAGCATTCCTGGATCTCCTTTGCCACTTCCAGTGCCTTATCCAGTGCTTCTTTTTCTGTATAATAATCTGCCAGATAATAAAATCCCAGATTAGACTCCACACGGCTGTAATCCCAGGCAGAACCACTGTCTTTTGCAGAATCAAGAAGTTCTTCCAATGCTTCATCTGCTGATGCCCTGTCTGTAACCCCCCAGCTCTGCTTTAACATCTTTCTTGTCTGCTCTCTGGTGGTTTTATCCAGTTCTGCTCCGTTTTCCTCTTTTCCATCCAATTTCAGGCTGCCTCCAAATGCGCGGATATTTCCTGCATTATGCCTTGTAAGGATAGCACAGGTGGCATTGATCCACTGGATTGTCTTATTGTTCATATAAGGATTAGCTGTCTTATTCAGATACTGCTGTCTGCTGCTGATGGCGGAAAAATCAGAATCTGCGCTTTCTTTGCTCCCACCTGACTTTTTTGCAGCAGATGGAACAACAGCACCTCTCTCATTAAAAACATATACCTTACCATCGATCTCCCGCTCGCAGTTCTTTAATAAATGTCCATCCTCATCCAGATAGAACCACTGGTTTCCAGATTTGCGGAAGGCATTTACCACTCTGGTACCATCATCTTCATAATAGGCATAGGTATCGCCTTCTTTCTGCCAGCCGGCAAATGCAGTCACAGGACTTATCACTGCCAGACTACAGACCAGAAGCATCATACCTCCTATATGTCTGAAAAATTTTCTATCCATAAAATCTCTTCCTCTCGTTTATCCTCAAACACAGTATAACACAGGCTATCCTATTTTCCAACTTACACATTTCTGACGAAATTCTTTCAGTTCGTTCTTTCTTCGTTTATGCTTGTGTATTTTTTATCAATCTTTTCCTGAAAAATGTAAAAATGCTCTGTCTTGAAAATCTTATAAAGTAAGAGTATAATCGGGGATGTTGCGGATTTTTTCGCAATATCTCCCATTTTTAAGAATTTTTATTAATGAATCTACAAAAGAAAAGAGAGAATTGTTATGAATCAGAAAAAAGTCACTCTTCGCGGAGAACTTGCCCTGCTGATCGTTATCCTGATCAACAGCATGGGCGTTGTTTTAATGCTGCGCTCCGGCTCCGGCATTTCCGCTATTTCCAGCGTCCCCTATGCCTTTTCCCTTGTATTTCCGGCTTTGACCCTTGGAACCTGGACCTATATTTTCCAGGGGCTTCTGGTTTTAAGCCTGATGCTCTTAAAAAAGAGATTTGTTCCCAGCTATTTGTTCAGCTTTGTAGCAGGGTTTGCTTTTGGAAAAATGGTAGATATCCATGAAGTCTGGATCAACACTCTGCCTCTTACCATTCCCCTCCGGATATTTTATTTTGCAGCAAGTTATCTGATCCTCTGCTTCGGTATCGCCCTTTCTAACCGCTGCAAACTCCCGGTCATCCCAACTGACCTGTTTCCAAGAGACCTCTCCGGGATCATCAAACGCCCTTACCCAAAAGTCAAGATCACCTTTGACGTAACCTGCCTTTTTCTTACCGCCTGTATGACTTTCCTCTGCCTGGGACATATTTCCGGCCTTGGCATTGGTACTGTAGCCGCAGCTTTTACCATGGGAAAAACCATTGGACTGATCGGGGAAGCTATTGATAAGAAAGTGGAATTTGTGTCTGTATTAAGTAAATAAAACCTGTATGTACATACAGAAAAAGCCACCTGCTCTGGTGGCTTTTCCTATTTGAGGCAAAAAAGGCCCCAACCATCAGGTCAGAGCCTTCATTTCTTTAAATTTTGTCCGTTCCATGTTCTCTCTCAGAGCCATCCGGATATCTGCCAGATTTTCTTTTACCAGCCTTTTTTCTTCTACCAGGCACTTTCCGGATATATATACATCCCGTACATTAGACGCAAAGGCACTGTAGACCAAAGCTGAATAAGGATCATATACAGGAAACATATTAGAAGAATCTGTTTCGATGATCACCAGATCCGCCTCTTTTCCAAGTTCTAAAGAACCGGTCACATCTCCCAGTCCTAAAGCTTTTGCGCCTTCAATGGTTGCCATTTTTACAATCTCTTTTGCAGGAAAAGCGCTTCTGTCCTTTAAGGTGTTTTTGTGGAAATTTTCACACATACGCATCTGGGTAAACAGATCCAGCGTATTTCCGCTGGCAGGTCCATCCGTACCAAGACCTACATTCACTCCCAGACTGCGAAGCTGCGCTACCGGTGCCACTCCTTTTGCTGCCTTAGTGTTGGAACCAATACAGTGGGCTACATTGGTTTTCGTTTCCGCCAGCAGCCTGCAATCTGTCTCTGTCAGGCGGATACTATGGGCTGTCAGCGTATGTGCTCCTAAAAGCCCCAGGGAATTAAGGTACTCCACAGGGCTCATCTGGTATTTTTCTGCCAGATACGTTATTTCATAATCCATTTCCGCAGTATGGAGGGTAAAAACCGTATTTCCCTTTATATCCTCTTCCAACGCCATTTTCATATGTTCTCCACTGCAGGTAGTAGTTCCATGTGGGGTCAGTGCACCTTTCACTCTTGGATGGTTTCTGTAAGTCCGTATTAGATCCACCCCCTGTTCCAGAGCTTCCTCTGCACAAGATGAATCACATGTGGCATCTTCCATAACTGTCTCCCCTGCAATTCCCCGGATACCCATCTGATCCATGACATGGGCTACTTTTTCCTCAAAATAATACATATCCAGAACCGTAGTCACACCGGAAAGCAGCAGTTCACAAATGCCATATCTGGCAGATGCCGCTGCCAGCTCCCCGTCCATTGCCTGAGATTCCATAGGAAGCAGAAATACCCGCAAACGATCCTTACAGTCATCCCCCAAGCCTCTGAAAGGAATCATCCCCAGATGACTGTGGGTATTGATCATTCCCGGCATGATGATCCCTCTTCGGGCATCCTTTTCCTGCCAGATTTCTCCTGCCCGGGACAAAACTGCCTTTCTATCCATCAGCCCACTTTCAGGTCCTACTTCCACAATTTTTGTTCCGTCTATTATCACATAACCATGATCCCACACATGCATCTGCTGATCCATGGTCACTACAATTCCATTTTGAATGATCGTTTTCACTTTCAGATCCTCATTCCATTTTTATCAAAATAATTCTGGATTAAAGGCACTTTCTCCTGGGTCTTTACCTCTAACAATCCGAAATCCGTCAGCTTCAGTCTTGGCGATACCGGAAGGCACAATGTAGACATGGACATGATCACATTATTATTGTCATAGCCCAGATCTTCCATAGCCTTTCGCACCTGCCCCAGCTGTTCTCCCAGAACAGACATCGGCTGATCCGATAAAATGCCCCCTATAGGAAGAGCTGTCTGCGCCGCCAGCTTTCCACCAGCATACACCACATATCCTCCCTGAAGCTCTCTCACCTTTTTCTGGGCAAGTTCCATATCTTCCTCGCTATTTCCCACAACAAGAAGATTGTGGCTGTCATGAGACCAGGTAGTTGCTGCTGCTCCCGGCGTTTTTAAGGTGCCTTCTACCAGCGCTTTGGCTATATTTCCATTTTTTCCATGACGCTCATACACTACTGCCAGGGACAGTCCTGCTTCCTTCCAGCAGATATATCCGTTTTTAACAGATAATCTCCGTGTAACAGGTGTTGTGGCAGTGCCAAAATCCGATATTTTTATCACATTTACCTCTGCAAAAACAGCCGACCGATTTTCCACTTTGATCTGAAAATCCTCTTTTACAGCCGACCGGCAGTGGACCGAATGATAAAAATGCTCCGGGAAATCTCCCACAGAAAAAACCTTTTCTACTTGCTTTTCTGTCAGCTTTCCCGCCTGTATTTCTGCCTGTTCTTCTTCCAGTACACCTTTTTCATATACGCAGCTTCCACTTTTAAATACCATGACCGGCTGCATTTCTTCAAGAGATTCTAAAAGAGCAAAATCTGCAATCTTTCCCGGTGCGATCATTCCCCGGTCATCTAAATGCATCCTCCTTGCAGGTGTCCATGTAGCACAGTAGATTGCCTTTTCTACAGGCATACCAGCTTCTACAGCGTTCTTTACAATCCCATTTAACTGACTCTCTGCCAGCTTATCTGCCATGGTGTCATCAGTGACCAGAGCTACATTTTCATATAATACCTTATCACAGACAACCTTTACTACTTCCGGCCGCAAAGACTTAAGCTGCAGCTCCAAAAACATTCCAAGATCCGCTTTTTCTAATACAGTCTGAGTTGTCTGCTGAGTGTGGTCCGCATCCACCCCCTCATAGATAAAGCGGTTTAAGTCTTCCCCGGAAAGTCCCGGACAATGGCCTTCAATACGCATCAAAGGCGCCGCTTGCCTGCAAAGCCGGATCATCTCCCTTGTCTTACTGTACCCTTCAGCACAAAGATCCTTAAAGTTCATTATCTCTCCCAGGCAGAGCACCCCCGGAGCCGAAGCTATTTTCGCTGCATCCTCAGGATAAAGAAAGGCTCCCGGTGTCTCCAACATTTCATTAGTAGCCGGTACGCTGGAAGGGATCGCCCAGAAAATATCCTGTTCTGTTTTCTGGCTCATAAAGCTTTTTATGCCTTCCACGCCAAACACATTAGCTATTTCATGAGCATCTGCCACAACAGTAGTCACACCATAGGGAAGTGTGACTCTGGAAAATTCCACCGGTGTTGTCATAGAGCTTTCAATATGCATATGGATATCGATCAGACCAGGGATCATATATTTTCCTTTGGCATCAATGGTCTTCACCCCAGGATAAACAATTGCAGGGGAAACGCAATAAAACTTTTCCCCTGCAACTGCCACATCCCGCTTTTCAAAACACTGTCTGTAGGTCATAAAGACATTAGCGTTTTTAATGATAAGATCAGCGGTCATATATTCTCTCCTACTGGTTGATAGTTCTATTCCACTGGTCGATCCAGTTGTTTAAGATTGGGTTTACAAAAGAATAATCTACGATTTTTGCGTTATCAGCAGTTTCCCCATAGGTCATATCTTTTGCTTCTTCTTCATTAAAATCAACCTCTGTGTTTGTAGGAGCTTCATTTAATGCCTTACCAGTCTTAGTCTGCAGCTCTGGACTGATACGGTAATTTAAATATTCATAAGCCAAATCTATGTTCTTACAATTCTTGGTAATGTTAATGGTATTAAAGTTTGCATAAGTTCCTTCTGGAGTTACGTATACCAGATCAGGATTTGCTGCTTCAATGGTAGGAACACCGAAATCACCTACAACAGCTGCTGCTACTTCACCTGAAGTAAACATGTTGATCAGGTCAGAAGATTTTGTATAAGTCTTAACAAGATTTGGCTTTAACTCTGCCAGTGTCTCAAAGGCAGCCTTACCTTCATCCTCTGCCACAGGAGTACCTGCGTGATCGCCTGCTACATAAACCATAGCAGGTCCAAAGGTAGTTGTGATCTCAGGAATAGAAACCATTCCTTCCAGACGTGAATCCCACAGATCATCAAAACTCTTGATCTCAAAACCGGTCAGCTCCGGATTATAAATGATACCAATACTGTTAATGGTATATGGAATGCCCTGGCCATTTTCAGCCAGTTCTTTTGCAGCTGGGATCAGGTTCTTGGCATTTGGGATCTTACTTAAGTCAATGGTATCAAAAAGTCCTTCATCTACGCCCTTTGCAGTCATGGCCTGAGAAAGCTCGATCACATCAATAGAAGATTCGCTGTCTGCTGCCAGCTTGGTATAACGGTCATTGGTACCACCTGTTTCTGTTACGATCTTGCAGCCAAATTCCTGCTCAAACGGAGCATATACCTCATCCTCAGAAATATCTTCGCTCAGCCCATATGTAGAAAGGACCAGTTTTCCATCTCCCTTAGACGCCTCTTTGCTGTCAGCTTTAGAATCTGCTTCCTGTCCCTTGTTATCTGCTGCCTGATCAGAACCAGATGCCCCGCCGCAAGCAGATAACATCATTGCTGCACAAAGTACTACTGCTAATCTCTTTTTCATAATGATCTCCTTCTTAAAATAAATTCTTAATATATAAATATTTTAATCTCTCTGATACCGATCGCCGGGTGCTTTGCACTCCCGCAATCCTTATTTATCTTCTGACCAGGATCAGCTTATCCTCCGGAAGATACAGACGGAGCACATCTCCCTCTTTAAATACATGGTCTGTACCCATATTTACCTTTAAAATCCCGGCTGCAGTCTCCACTTCATACTGATAGCTCTTTCCAAGGAATGTGCGTACTCCTATTTTGCCGCCAAGTACATTTTCAAAAGCAGTCTCATCTGCCAGACAGATATCATCTGGACGGATGGTTGCTGCATATTCTTTCCCTTCTAAATCCATAGCTGTTTTAAATGCAGTTCCATCTACCAGAGTATATACGTGGTCTGCCTTTTTCTCCACATCCAGAAAATTCTCAAATCCGATAAAACGGGCTACAAACTCTGTTGCAGGTCTTCGGTAGATATTTTCCGGAGTGTCATACTGCTCGATCACACCGCCATTCATAACTGCTACTTTATCAGAAATTGAAAAACATTCCTCCTGGTCATGGGTTACAAATAACGTTGTAATACCTAACTTTTTCTGCAGGCGTTTGATCTCCACACGCATAGAGAGACGCAGCTTTGCATCTAGATTGGATAATGGCTCATCTAATAAAAGAAGCTTTGGCTCAATGACTAAGGAACGGGCCAGTGCTACTCTCTGTCTCTGACCACCTGACATCTGTCTTGGGAAACGGTTCGCCAGATCACTAAGGCCGCATACCTCCAGAATATCCTTTACTTTTTTATCAATCTGTTCCTTATCCATTTTTCTGGTGCGAAGGCCGAAAGCCACGTTGTCATACACAGAAAGATGTGGGAACAATGCATAACTCTGAAATACCAGTCCAAAGTTTCTCTTATGGACTGGAACCTTTGTCATATCTTCCCCATCCAGCAGAAAACTTCCACCCTGAGGATCAATAAAACCAGCTACTACCCGGAGTGTTGTGGATTTTCCGCAGCCGCTGGGACCAAGTAAAGATACCAGCTCTCCCTTTTCCACATCAAGACTCAAACCTTTTAAGATCTGTTTTTTCTTATCGTAACTAACATCAATGTCCTTTAAACTCATAAATGCCATTTTTATTTTCTCCTTTATCTGCCTGACCGGCACCTGTAATAACCTGTAGCTTATTTTGCCAGAGCTGCGATCCCCAGTGTACGGTCTACAATGACCATGATAATAACCGTTGCTGCCATTAAAAGTACAGATACAGCAGAAACCGTAGGATCATAATTATATTCAATATAATTCATCAGGGTTGACGGGAATGTGGAAACGCCAGGGCCTGATAAAAACATGGATACAGGGATATTATTAAAGGAATTGATAAATGCCAGCATAAACGCGGAAGAAATGCCGCTTGTTATATTAGGAAGCACTACCTTAAAAAAAGCAGCTGTTTTAGGACAACCAAGACTCCATGCTGCCTCTTCAATAGAAAAATCAAACTGCTCCATAGAAGAACCTACAACACGGATCACATATGGCAGTGTTACCATAAAATGACCTACTAAAAGCCCTGCAAATACCGGGATTCTTAAGGTTAAGATCAGGCACTGGTACATAATAAAACCGATAACGATCCCCGGCACAATAGTAGGGGACAGGAAAACAGATTTTAAAAATCCTCTTCCCTTCATACCAGATCTTGCCAGGGCATAAGCTGCGGGGATACCCACTAAAAGGGAGATAAAAGTTGCCAGAAATGCCACTTCCAGGCTGGTAATAAAAGACCGGCGGAAGGATTTTAAGGCAAATACATTGGCAAACCATTTTAGTGAAAAAGACTCTATCGGGAATGTAATGGCGCTGCCGCCTCCAAATGCTGTTACAGTAATGATAAACAGCGGAATGGCAAGAAATGCGAACACCAGCACTGCCCATATGGTCAAAAATTTATTTTTACGCATAATCCTCACCTCTTTGATCCAGTTTAGCTGCCAGCGCATTGAAGCCCCGGATAACAGCCAGTGTTACAACTATCATGATCAGTGCGATCACAGAAGCACCTGTCCAGTCACTGACAGACATTGCACGCTGGTAGATCAGGGTCGCCAGTACCATGTTGGAATTGCCTCCTAATAACTGAGGTGTTGTATAAGCAGTCAGCGTTCCGGTAAATACCAGGATACCTCCTACAATAATGCCCGGAAGACTCATAGGGAAGATCACCTTCATAAAGGCTTCCATGCGGGCCGCCCCAAGACTTAAGGCTGCTTCCATCATGTCATCATCAATATTTTCCATAACACCTGCTACTGTTACGATCATCAGCGGAAGAAACAGATATACAGAACCGATAATAATAGAAAAATCGGTATACAATAATTTTAATGGCTTTGGCACCATTCCCAGTCCAACCAGCACTTTATTGATAATGCCATTGCTTCCCAGAATATTGATCCATGCAAAGCTTCGTATAACAGAGTTGGTCATCATCGGGAAAATGGACGCTGCAAGGAGTATACCTCTCCATTTCTTGCTGCACCGGCTGATAAAATAAGCTGTGGGGATACCTCCCGCCATACAGACAAAAGTAGTGATCACTGCAATCTTTACCGTACGGATAAATATGTTTCTGTAATACTCATCCTGGAAAAATCCCACATAAGCATCAAACGGATATGCCCCGGAAAAGATGCTTGGAAACAATACCCGTAACAATGGGATCGCCAGAAATAAAAACAGTATCATCAGTCCTGGTATGAGCATAAACCATGCACTGCTCTTTTTCATTGCTTTGTTTCTCCTCTCTGATAAATATTAATTAATACTACTAATAAATATTTGTTTCTTAATGAAGTATGCTTATATATTTTACATTCATTATAAAAAGTGGTATGCTATAAGTCAAATATATATTTTCTATATTTTTTATGCAGTAAAGCTATGATATAAATCAGGAAAGGACAACTATGGAATTAAAAGAAGCCCGTTATATTCTCGCTATTGCAAAACACCAGAGTATCGGAAAGGCTGCGGAATCCCTGTATATCTCCCAGCCCTCTTTAAGCAAATATTTAAAAAACCTGGAGGAACGTTTAGGAGCGCCCCTATTTGACCGCCGGGAAAATCACTACTATCCCACTTACATGGGTGAACGTTATCTGTACTATGCAGAGCGCATTGCTGCCTTTGGTGATCAGTGGAGCCAGGAATTTGATGATATTGCCCACCAGGAAAAAGGACGTTTAAACATTGCTGCCCCTATTATGATGGGTACAACATTGATCGAACCATCCCTTATGGGCTTTCACAAGCGGCACCCTTATGTCACCTTAAATATTATGGAAGCCATCAATTTCGTAGCAGAAAACAGTCTTGGGGACAACTCCATTGACCTGACTATTTATAATGTACATAAATTTCCGGAAAATATGGATTATCAGATATTAAGAAAAGAAGAGATCGTGCTGGTCTTAAACAAAGACCACCCATTATGTAAAAAAGCCCAGACCAAGGAAGGCTTCCTCCATCCATGGCTGGACTTAAAAATGCTTGAAAAAGAAAACTTCATCCTTCTATATCCGGACCAGAATACCGGCGGCATCGCACAGTCTTTATTTAAAGAATATTCCATGGAACCAACAGTACTCCTTCACACCCGCAACAGTGCTATGTCCATCCGCCTGGCGATCCAGGGACTCGGAGCTGCCTTTGCCCCAGAAAGCTATTTTCGGGAAGAATCCCGCTTTTTTCCTGAAGGATGCTGCTTTTCCATTGGTACAAAACCGGTGCTCACCACTTCCATTGCTGCATACCAGAAAAAGAAATATCTTTCTCAGCATGCCAGAGACTATATGGAAATCCTGAAAAACTATGCTGCTTCCCTATCAGCTTCAAAATAGCCACCAGTGTACCCCCATCCATTCACTGATCGTCCATTTCAATAATGCTGAAGTTAAAAGATCAGAAAGAAATATGGATTTTATTTGTTCCTGCATAGATCCATGCTGCAAAGGCGACTGTAGCCGGAACACTTAATACGATCCCGAAACTGCCGGAAAGTCCCTGCATCAGGGCAATACCGATATTATTAGAATTGATGATCTGAAGATAAGGAAGATGATAGGCATAATCCATGATCAGCATTGACACACTGCTGCCTGCAAAAGCTAAGATCAGCGTATTGGAGTCTGTTCCCATCATATCCCGGCCTACGCGCATTCCTGCTCTGATCAGCTGCATACGGGAAATATCAGGGTTCTGGTCATAAATTTCTTTCATGGCACTGGATATGGACATGGCTACATCCATAACGGCTCCTAATGTACTGATAAGAAGACCTGAAAATAAAAGACCGCCTACCTGTATATTATTTGTTTCATAAAGGGTGAGCAGACTTTCTATATCTGATACATTCCACCCTGTAATTCCTGATAATTTTGAAAATACAGTAGCTGTGATCCCTGCGATCAGGACTCCTGTTATAGTCCCCGCAACTGCACAGACTGTCTTTTTCGAGGCACCTCCAATAAGGTACATGGTCACTGCTGTTGTGACTGCACATATAAATACGGCTGTCCAGAAGGGAGAATATCCCATGTAGACCACTGGAAGATAGATAAAAAGAATGGCTCCAAAAGTAAATATCAGTCCCAACGCACCTTTTACGCCCTGCATACCGCCAACCAGGCACAATACCAGAAGGTAAAGAATCACAAAACCGATGATAACTTCTTTCCGGTCCATGGAATATACGCTTGTGATCACAGAATCCCCTGCAACGCTCTGGAGAACCACTACCCGCATTCCTACTTTACAGGCTGCACCAAAAAGATAGCCTGCACTGCTGGTAGTTGTAAGTTCCTGTCCCTTTTTCACTCCACTCGTCATCTTTACGACTACAGACTGCTGCCCCACACGCATTCCGTCTTCCTGGATGTTGTCCTCCAGGATACGGATCACTTTCCCTGTTTCAAAAGTCTGTCCTGTACGGTTGACCAGCTGTGTCTTATTCACCTGATTCACTTTTATGACTGCCAGTGCCATGATAAGCATGATCACTGTCATAACTGCGTATTTTTTTACCTGTTTTTTTAGTGCCTGATCCATTTTCACTGCCCCGATCTATCCGATCAACGTCCCGCAAGGCTTTCTTTCAGCCTCCACGGGACGGAATTTGATCTCCTATGTCTTTGTCTTTGATGTCTTGTATGCCGTTTTAAGGCTTATCTGTTTATTATCTGCTTATTATTATCTGCTTACTGTCTTGTGGATGGTAAAGGTATTATCAATATTTTCTACCTTTCCTTCATCTGTGATCTGGTAAGTAGTGATCTTGAAATCATCCTTTGTCAGATCGATCACAGAGTAGCTTGGCAGCCAGTTCTGGCTTCTTACTTCAATGTAATCCTGCTGTGAATTAATAAGCTCATAATACTTGGAACCGGAAGCAGAGTTTGCTGTCATATAAAGGGTTCCTTTTGGATTGGTCACAACAGATTTTCCGGAGCTTTCAATGGTATAGCACTTATTATCTGCTGTAAATGCATCCTTTGCCTCCACTGCTGCTGTATCAGATGAAAGAGGATTTAAAGTAATACTGTCCCCTGTATTTTTGTTGTATGCATGATCCCAGTCATAATCCAGGCCTGTCTCATCCAGTCTGAACTCATAAGAACCATGTGTTTTTCCATCTCCATAAAGGATCTTGGAACGGCTGTATGTATGGTCATGTCCCTGAAGAACTACATCAATATCATATTTATCAAAAACAGGTGTCAGCTGGGTACGAAGGATCATGCCGTCTGTATCGGAGTGATCCAGTCCGGATCCGTAGATATCCTGGTGGATCGTCACAATACGCCATTTAGTATCCGGGAAGTTTTCAACTGCCTTTTTAATAGCCTGCTCATGCTCTGCCACATTGTAGTTGTTGGTATTTAATACGATGAACAGTCCCGGGCCATAGCTGTAGTAATAATCTCCCCCTGCTTCTGTCATTCCCAGATTGGTAGGATTCGGGTTATTAAAATGGTAACTGTAATCCTTGTTTAAAGAATCATGGTTTCCAATGGTAGTTGCCACCGGAATGTTCTTTAATGCATCAGCAGAAAGATACGCTGCATACTCTTCTTCCTTTGGCTTTCCTGTTTTATTAACCTGGTCTCCTGCTGAGATCACAAAGTTCAGATCCGGGTTCTGTGCAAGAGCTGCATCTAAGGTACGGTCCCATGCAAAACCGTCATTACGTGCTGCTGTGTTAGCCACACCTGAATCTGCACTTAATTTTCCTTCTCCCTGAGGCTGTCCCTTAGAAGCACCAACCTGTGGATCACCTACATAAAGGATCTTTACATTTTCAAAGCTTCCTGTTTTGTAAACTTCAGCAGGTGTTCTTACACCGCTTTTCTCTACAGAGTAATAATAGGTTGTATTCTCTTTCAGTCCGCCTACTGTTACATAATTGTAGCTATAAGCCTTTCCTCCTGTAAGAGATGTGTCTACATTACTTGCAGTTCCCTGACAGGCTTCAAGGTTATCTTTATCTGTTCCAAAATAAACCACTGGTGTTGGCTCATTTCCTTCACTGTACCATGCAAAATTCAGTTCAGATGCTGCACCGCCTGGAGTTAATGACACCTTGGTAAAATCTGTGGCTGTCTGATTCCAGTCTGCCACCCACTGCTGCCATGCCTGTGATCCTCCGGTTACGGAAGAGTCATTATAATGTGTGGTAGCAGCCCATACCTGCTGTCCTCCGATCACCAGTACACCTGCTAAAAGTCCTGCTGCAATTCTTCTCTTTCTCATATACATTCCCTTTCTTTTTATATTGCTTTTTGTATTGTTTTTTATTCTGATCATGATTTCAGTATAAAAAAGCCATGTAAAATCTACTACCATGGGAATGTATAGAAAATGTATGATTTTTGCAAACTAATCAGATTTTTCCAAGTTTCTTTGCTGTTTCCCACAACTGTCTGCAGGATTCCTGATAGGTTCCAAAATTTTCCAGACAGCAGATCACCTTTTCGCAGCTTTTTAATACTTCTACTGCTCTTTTAAATGTTTCCTCTGAAACCGGCTCAAAGGCTTTTTCACCAATGACCTGGGAAGCCAATGCCTCTGCTACCGGATATTCCCTGTCGTTCTCCCATAATATGCCTGCCGCAAAGGGGATTCCCTGTTTTTGCAGCTTTCTGTATATCTGGATCCCTGTTCCATTTCCACCTATAACAAAAACTTTCGGCTCTCCTTTTACAGCTTCTAACTCCACACTGCCATAATCGGAAAGATAAGTACCTTTTTCAATCTGAAACAGCTCTTTTATATGATCCCCACTGAAAACTTCCTCAGGAGTACCAAAATATCCAATAGAATTATCCCCTTTTACACAGATAATATGATCCGATATCTTCTGGGCCAGATCCAGTTCATGAAGGGACATAAGCACTGCCACATGCTTTTCCCTTACCATATTTTTAAGAAGATACAAAAGCTCTAATTTATGGCGGATATCTAAAAATGCCGTTGGCTCATCCAGCACAATGACCTGAGGCTCCTGACAAATAGCTCTTGCAAGAAGGACCCTCTGTCTCTGGCCGTCACTGACTGCCTCAAAATCCTTCCCCGCCAGATCCAGTCCCCGAACCAGTTTTAAGGAATCATGCACCACCTGCCAGTCCTTTTCTGTAAGGATGCCCATTTTCCCGGTATAGGGGTAACGACCCATGCTCACCACTTCTTCGCAGGTCATGCGTTCTGTTTTTACCCGTCCGGTCATCATTACAGACATACGAACAGCTATGTCTCTTTCCTTCATGGCTCCCATAGTGGTTCCATCCAGCCACACTGCCCCTTTTATCAGCTTTAACTGACCGATAATACTCTTTAATATAGTAGATTTTCCGGCACCGTTTGGGCCGATCAGGGTCAGTATTTCCCCCCGGTCCACATGAAAATGGATCTTTTCGATCAGTGGCAGGTCATGATAGCCTACACTCACGTCTTCTGCAGAAATATAGGTCATACTCTTTTCCTCTGCCATATCCTATCTCCTTCTCCCTTTTCCCTGTACCATCATATAAATGACCACCGGGGCTCCAAATACTGCTGTTACTGTGCTGATGCTTAATTCAACCGGTGAAAATAAGGTTCTTGCAATACGGTCGCAAAAGCTGCAGAACACAGCACCTCCTAAAAAGCAGGCCGGTATCATAATAACAGGCTTTGTTGTCTTAAACAGGCTTTTTACCAGCTGAGGCACTGCAATCCCCACAAAGGACACCGGGCCTGCAAATGCAGTGACACAGGCAGAAAGAATACTGGAAACCAGGATCAGAGCCAGCCGGAAAGCCTTAATATCCACTCCCATGCTGGCTGCATAAACCTCCCCCAGCTGGTAAGCCCCTGCAGGCTTTGCCAGAAAAAGGGCGCAGACCATACAAATAAAGATCACTGCTGCCATTACAGAAATATTATCCCAGGTAATACCGGAAAAGCTTCCCAATGACCAGTTATGCAGGTTTACAATATTGGAATCATCTGCAAAAGTCACTGCCAGATCCGTAACAGCAGAACAGATATAGCTGACCATAATACCACAGATCACCAGAATGGACATGTTGTTTACTTTGTTGGAAATAAGGATCACAAAGCCCATGGAAAACATAGCCCCTGCAAAAGCTGCCAGGATCAGCACAACTGAACCAGCTACCAGGCCTTTTCCCAATAAAAATATCATCACCAGCGCCGTCATAAGTTTTGCACCGGAAGAAATCCCCAGCACAAAAGGTCCTGCAATGGGATTTGCAAAGAAAGTCTGAAGGAGAAAACCAGATACTGACAATGCGCCGCCAAGAAGCATAGCTGCCAGCACTCTGGGAAAACGGATATCCCAGAGTATCCTTGACTGGCTGCTCTCTCCCGGCCCTTTGACCAGCAGCTGCAGCACTTCTTCTGGCTTCACACTTACGCTTCCGGAGTAGATGTTCCAGAAAAACAGAAGGACTAATGCTGCAAACAGGATCAGAAATCCCCCTGTTATATTTGCCCGCCTTTTTTTCATACCAGATATTTCCCTGCTTTTCAATCTGTGTTTCCCCTTTCTGTATACTTCGCTTTTCTGTATGCTCCGCCAAACCTGCATCCGGTCTTACCTGAATGTGCATCCTTAAACTCTATATCAGGCTATGTTATCTTAACTTGTGGATATAATGCATCTGCCCAGGATCCGGTTCTTCCTCTGTAAGCATCTTGTGGATATCCTGTATCATATTTCCCAGTCCCATAGTTTCCTGGAACAGGTTCTTTCCAGTACACCACACATGCCCCTCTTTTACAGCCTTAAAATCAGCAAGCAGGGGGCTTTTCGCCATAAGTTCCTTTAATGCAGATAATTCCCCGTCTATGGTACTGTTATAAATAATGTAGTCCGCATCTTTTGCCTGATCATAGAAGGCCTCCATTTCCATGTTCATGGTAGAAAGGGCATTTTCCTCTTCTTCTGCATTCTGTGGAACATAAGTACCTCCGGCCATCCGGATCATCTTTGCCACATAATCTCCCGGCTTTCGCACATTGACACTGCCTTTGGAAGTGATGTAGAAAAAAGCAACTGTTTTTCCAGTATCCTTCTGGTCAGAAATACCTTCCAGATTTTTTATTTCAGCTTCAAATAACTCCTCTGCCAGCCCTTCTTTTCCAGTAAGAACGCCGTACAGCTTCACCCATTCCATGCGTCCTAAAGGGTCAGCCTCATAGCTGGAACGCTCTACTAAAACCGGCACTCCCAGATTTTCCAGCTGCTCCTTTACCTTAGGACAGTGATAGATCATAGTAGACTCAATGGCAAGATTACAGGACTTATCTACAATGTACTCATAGTCTGGCGCACTGTATTTGCCTGCATACTCCATTTTTCCTTCTTCCATGGCCTTTTTCGGCTCTTCTAAATACCAGCCGGAACTTTCTGTACCTGAAAGAGTGATCTGATCCACTGCATCCAGATGACAGAAAAAGTCCATGGCAGAGGTTGCAGCCAGATACATATTGTTTAATGGTCTTACAAGAAGTGTGATATCTTCCGGCAGGCCATCTGGCACTGGCTCTTCTTCTGGTACTACCAGAAATTTTTCATCTTCCCCAATGGTGATCAGGGCATATCTTTCTTTCCCATAGTAGGCGACAGAAAACTGGCTGGCATATTTTAAATCAAGGGTATCTGTTGGCGCAAGACCTGACCAGGATACATCACCGGCTTCCCCGCCTTCTTCCCCTGTGTCCTGCAATTTAACAGCACTCTCTCTATGCTCTACGGCTCCTGTATCCGTTATCTTTCCTGCTTTCTGTCCGCATCCAACGCACATCCACAGTATCAGCACTGTTACAGCCAGCAAAAACACGGCTCTGGCTTTTTTTCTGTTAATCTGTTTTTTCATCTTCATTTTTCCGTTATCATCTCTGTTGCTTCTGCAGCCATGAAATCAATATTTGTTACTGTGGCTTTATGCTTTCTGAATCAAAAGTCAGTGTATATTCGATCTCATGAGGCGTACTCATGGCAATCGTATCTGCGATCACCTTCTGTTTGTAGTCAAATACAGTGACCGGGATCTCAAAAGCTGAATTGCCCTCTGTATTCACAGGCTCATATTTCTCATCACCGATCTTCATATAATCATAATGAGAACTACTCCAGGTGATAATGGCAGCTGCCTGTCCATTTTCAATCGTTAATGCTGCCGGAGACTCTATTGTAGTGCGTCCGGAACCGCCCTCTAATGTTACTTCTATTGTATAATCCCCATCTTTTAATCCCAGGCTTTCTACAGTCTTTGTATTTCCTTCTTTGTAAGCATCTGCAGGAAGGGAATCAGCCCGGACCACCAGGGTGCGGTCATACCAGGTCTCTTTCTTTTTACTGTAAGCAGCACATTCAATTCCCTTATCCAGGGCTTCTACCGGGATCTCAAATACATTTTTTCCATCCGCACTCTCTTCTGCCTGAATGTAATCTGCTTCATCAGCTTTTTCTGCATCTTCCCCGGTCCCCATAAATACTTTTCCATAACCGGAGCCGCTTAATGTCATGCGGACAGTCATTTTTCCATCTGCTACTGTAAGCTCTGCCTCTGTAATGTTAAACATAGAAGAGCTGGAGTCCACTTCTGCCGGATAAACACCATCTTTTAACGCACCGGCTTCTACCGGCACCATACCTTCTTCTACTACCTGTACTGTAGGTGATGTCTCTTTTTCCTTCTCTGAACCTGGATCCTGAGATATTTTTCTCTCCTCTTTTATATCTTCCCCTGAATCTGTTTTGCTGCTCTGGGCTGTTTCTGCCTGTTCACTTACCGCCTGCTCACCAACTGTCTTAGAAGCCTCTGGATTTACCGCTTTCTGTCCGCATCCGGCAGACAGTCCCACTAAACTAATGATCCCGGCACATAATACATATTTTTTTATCTTCATCTGATCCACCATCTTTCTCACTGTATGAACTGGTCACCAGACCTGTCGGCCCGGTCCCCATATATATTTTATGTTCTCCCGGAATCAGCCGCAAGTGCAAGTACATGAAAGGCTCCGGGAGGGCATTTTTAATAAAAGGCAGTCAGAGTCTTCTCTGGCCGCCTTTGGGGTGTTTTCATTTTGCATCCAACTGCAAAAGCATTATTTTGCAAGACTGTCAACAGCTGCCTTTGCATGCTCTACAAACAGCTGCTGGATTGGCTCTAACTCGCCTAAGCCTCTTACAAGGCATTTTACTTCATAACCAGCTTCTTCAAAAGTGGTCTTCCAGGAACCTTCTTCATCACCTGCCATATCATTATTTGCATGGTCGCCTGCAACGATCATTAATGGCTCTAACACAACTTTCTTATAGGAACCTTCTTTTACCTTTGCAAGTACATCATCCAGACTTGGGGTTGCTTCTACAGTACCTACATAGTAATGCTCAAAGCCTTCTTCTGTAAGCATATCCTGCATCTTTGCATATACCTGATTGGATTCAGCCTCTGTACCATGACCCATGAAGCAGATCGCAGTCTCACCGTCATCATACTCCTTAGTCGCATCTGTGATAGCCTGGATCACTGCCTTAAAATCAGCATCAGAAGTAAGTAATGGCTCACCTACAGCTACCTGTTCAAAGGAATCGGCATTTTCCGCTATCTCATTTACCAGATCTGTATACTCAAGACCATTCATCAGGTGGGTTGGCTGGATAACAAGGGTCTTTACACCGTTCTTTACTGCACGGTCAAGAGCCTCTGTTACATTATCAATAACAACATTATCTCTCTTCTTTACATGGTCAATGATGATCTGGCTGGTAAAGCCTCTTCTTACAGAAAAGTCAGGCTGTGACTTTTCAATGGCATCCTCAATAGCGCCAATGGTTAAACGGCGGCTGTCATTGAAGCTGGTTCCAAAGCTTACAACTAAAATTTCCTTTTCCCCAATCTCATCCTGGTTTCTTGCGTTGTCCAATGCTGCATCTCCTGTATCGTAGTTTTCTTCATCCTCTTCTTCAGCAGCTGTTTCCTCTTCCTTTGTTTCTTCTGCTGTAGTTTCTTCTTTTGATCCTTCGGCACTTGTCTCTGCTGCGGAAGCTGCTGTAGTTTCTTTTGCGCCTCCTGAGCATCCTGCTACGGTACCTGCAGCTACTGCTGCCGCTGCGAAAAGCAGCATTGCTTTTTTCAATTTCATTTTCATTTTCCTCCTTGTCCTAAGACACATAATAATTATGTATCGGTCCGGGAAAAATCCCGGCAGGGCGCAGGAGTCCATTTTCCTGTTGTGAGTCAGAAATCCTGATGAAAATGGTATGTTACCAGCATTATAAAACTGAAATCTGATACATACGACCATCTCCAGGACCGGCACGATCAATTACTCGTGACCCGGAATGAACCTTCTCCTGTACCAACAAATGGCAGGTTTCCTGACTTGCTGCTTTCCACATATAAAACTGCCTTCCCGGTTTCCCAGTGGCGGATATTTATCATCTCTATCCACGTTTTATATGAACAGATACGGAAAAATACATTTCCGGATCCCCTTTACAGCTTACAGTGACGAGATCGCGCAGGCACTTCCCCTGCTTCCCTTTTACCCCTTTATGAATGGAATGTACTCTCGGAGTCTTTCATGCACTTGCCTTTGCGGCCGATTTTCCGCCAGTCGCACCCGAATTTTATCACCGTACGCACCGCGTACGCCTCAAAAATTTGGGCACAACTGACAAAAAATCTTCTCGCAAAATCAAGTACAAAAAGATTCCGAGAGTACATTGGACAGAAATCATATAACTGTCCATTTATAAACGGCACCATTTGCTCTTAACTCGATATGGAATTATCCTAACACCTAACCATCTAAAAAGCAACGGAAAATTATTTTTAAGCTTTTATGATCCTTATACCCAGGAACAGATCAGGCTCATATTCCCTTCAAACCGGCAGTTTCCAAACCCAGCCGGAATAATAAAATGATCGCCCTTTTTGATCATTTTACCGTTTATGCTTCCTTCTCCTTCGATCACACTGACATTTACAAAACCAGCTTTAAAAACATGATCCCAGTTTCCGTGGATATCATATTTTTCCACTGTGTAGTAAGGGCATGTTTCCAGGTGTTCCAGATTAACTCCTTCCGTATGGGTAAAGCTTCTCTGGTCTTTTGCAGGCTGGAATGGGGTTTTGATCACATCCAGGCTCTGTTTTACATGAAGCTCTCTAAGCTTTCCGTTCCATTTACGGTCATAATCATATACACGATAGGTAATATCACTGGACTGCTGGGTCTCTAAAATAACAGTTCCCCCTTTAATGGCATGGACACAGCCGGGATCGATCTGGTAAAAATCACCTTTTTTAACAGGTACTTCCCTGATCAGGTCTTTCCACCGCTTCTCTTCTACCATCTGTTTTAATTCTTCCTTATCTTTAGCATAATGGCCAATGACGATCTTCGTTCCTGGTTCGCTGTCCAAAATATACCAGCACTCTGTTTTTCCCAGAGAACCATTTTCATGCTCCCTTGCATAATCATTATCCGGGTGAACCTGAATGCTTAAGTCTGATCTTGCATCAATGATCTTAATAAGGAGCGGAAATTCTTTCCCATACTTTCCATCCTCATTTCCAAACAGCTCCGGATGGTCTGTCCACAGCCTTGACAAATGTTCTCCCTTATAGGTTCCCTCTGCAATGGTACAGTCACCGTTTTTATGGGCACCAATACCCCAGCATTCCCCGGTACTGTCGCCTGGTATCTCGTATCCAAACTCGTCCCGAAGCTTTTTTCCTCCCCATACAGCTTCCTTGAAAACCGGTTTCATAAATAATAATTCCTTCATTATGTATATTCCCCTTTCTGATCTGCCGCCACCTGTGGCAGCTGCCCTCACAATCTCTTAACTCATTATAGCCCAAATGCACCTGCATGTCCATTTGACATTTTTCTGCTTTTGCTTATAATAAAGATACTTAATATCTGACAACAAATGAAGGGGTATAACATGGAATTACTACAGTTACGATATTTTCTGGTAGCGGCCCAGTATCAGCATATGACCAAGGCTGCCGAACACTTACAGATCGCCCAGCCGGCCCTCTCCCAGGCCATACACAGGCTGGAGGCAGAGCTGGGGGTTCCGCTGTTTGAAAGAAAAAACCGCAGTATTGAATTAAACGAAGAAGGGAAATTTTTACAGAAACGGCTTATTCCTTTATTAAGCAGTCTGGACCGGCTGCCGGAAGAGCTGCGAAAGGGAAAAGAAGCTTCTACCCATACAGTCCACCTGCGGCTGCTGTCTGCCTCTGCTCTTATCACCAATAAGATCATTGCCTACCGTAATCTCCGTCCGGACGTAAACTTTCAACTGTACCAGACACCCGGACAGGAAGATGATTATGACGTATGTGTAACAGCCCGGAGAGCGGATACTGCCCCAAAGGAAAATGATCCCGCTACGATCATGCTGGAAGAAGATCTGTATCTGGCCGTTCCTGTCCATTCCCCCTATGGTTCCAGGGAATCGATCCGTTTAACAGACACGAAAGATGCAGATTACATCTGTCTGGGTGGTTCCAAACCCATCCGTCAGATCACAAACAGCTATTTTATGGAAGCAGGATTTTCCCCCCATATCATTTTTGAAAGCGACACCACAGAATCTGTGCGCAACCTGATCGCAGCGGGAATGGGCATCGGTTTCTGGCCTGCCTGCTCCTGGGGGCCTCTTACCAGTAATTTTGGCAGTTCTCCCGGACATTTTCCGGTAAAGCTGCTTCCGATCACTGACCAGAAATGCCGCCGGCAGATCATCCTGACCTGTTCGGAAAAAGGAAAGAACAGCACTATTGTAAAGGATTTCTGTAATTATCTGGTAGAGCATAATAACTGGATGTAAGTCAGGAGGCTTCTTTATTGATACACAGAACGCACAAAAAGGCACGTCATATCTGGCGCGCCTTTTTATGTCTGCGTTATTTTCTGCATGTTTCTGTTAAAGTCCATGGTATTCACTGCCCTTATGCTGACTGGCCTTCAGCCTGCTTAATGCACGCGCCATGGATGCCTTTGACATATAATACTCCCTGATGCTCTGTTTCTGCCGAAGCTGTTCTTTTGCCCGTTCCAAAGCCTGCTTTGCCCTGACTTCATCTATATCTTCCGGCCGTTCTGCCGTATCAACCACCACGGTCACACGGTTATTTGCTACCTGAACGATCCCCAGGCCTACTACTGCATGGTGATATTCCTGTTCTCCCGGAATCCGGAATTTAAGTTCTCCTTCCTGGATTGCAAGGATCATGGCCTCTCTGTGGGGAAGGATACCTACCTCCCCGTCATGGGCCGGAACAACTAACGCTTCACAGTTTCCATTATAAAATACATGGTCACTGGCTATGACCTTAAGCCAGAATGTTGTCATATAACGCTCCCTGCTTTCGCTTTTTCCACTACTTCGTCAATGGTTCCCACATTAAAGAAAGCTGCTTCCGGATATTCATCCATTTCCCCGTCAATAATAGCTTTAAAGCCGCGGACTGTTTCTTTTACCGGCACATATTTTCCAGGAACACCGGTAAAGTTTTCTGCAACATGGAATGGCTGGGATAAAAATCTCTGGATCTTTCTTGCACGGCTTACAGTCAGCTTATCTTCTTCAGACAGTTCTTCCATACCTAAAATAGAAATGATATCCTGAAGTTCTTTGTACTTTTGCAGCATTTCCTTTACTTTGTTTGCTACTTCATAATGCTCTTTTCCTACCACATCTTCCTCAAGTATACGTGAAGAAGACTCAAGAGGATCTACAGCCGGATAAATACCCTGTTCTACGATCTTTCTGGAAAGAACTGTAGTTGCATCCAGATGTGCGAAAGTAGTTGCAGGAGCCGGATCTGTTAAGTCATCTGCAGGTACATAAACTGCCTGTACAGAAGTAATAGAACCGTTCTTTGTAGAAGCAATACGCTCCTGAAGACCGCCAAGGTCGGTTGCCAGGGTTGGCTGATAACCAACTGCAGAAGGCATACGGCCAAGTAAGGCAGAAACCTCTGAACCAGCCTGGACAAAACGGAAAATATTATCAATGAACAGCAGCACATTCTGGTGCTTTACATCACGGAAATACTCTGCCATGGTCAGTCCTGTTTCCGCCACTCTCATACGTGCGCCCGGGGACTCGTTCATCTGTCCGAATACAAGGGCTGTTTTCTTTAAAACACCGGACTCACCCATTTCTGTCCAAAGATCATTTCCTTCACGGGAACGTTCTCCAACACCGGTGAAAATAGAATATCCGCCGTGTTCTGTTGCAATATTGGTGATCAGCTCCTGGATCAGTACGGTTTTTCCTACACCGGCACCTCCAAACAGACCGATCTTACCGCCCTTTGCGTATGGGGCTAACAGGTCAATGACCTTGATGCCGGTTTCCAGCATCTCCACAACCGGGCTCTGGTCTGCGAAGCTGGGTGGATCTCTGTGGATGACCCATTTTTCTTCCCCTTCCAGGCTTTCACCGCCGTCTAAGGTATCTCCAAGTACGTTAAACAGGCGTCCCAGTGTTTTTTCACCAACAGGAACTGCAATTCCCTTTCCTGTTGCTACTACTTCCATATCTTTACACAGTCCCTCACTGGCAGCCAGCATAATGCAGCGGACTACATCCCCGCCAATATGCTGCGCTACTTCCATGACACAGCGCTTTCCATTGTTCATTACAGTCAGCGCATCCTGGATATGAGGAAGGTTTCCATCTTCAAAAGCCACATCTACTACAGGTCCCATTACCTGTACGATCTTTCCTTTATTCATGGCTTCCTCCTTCTTTTATTGATTACGAAAAACAAATGTCTCCTTGTTTTTCCCTGAACGCATTATCGTTTCTTCTTCCGCTGTGCTCTTGCACCGCCTACTACCTCTGTGATCTCCTGGGTAATGGCAGCCTGACGCACACGGTTATATTCTATTGACAGATCATTTAACAGCTCTGCTGCATTATCACTGGCAGACTGCATGGCCATCATGCGGGCATTCTGCTCACTGCAAAATGACTCTACCAGGGCGCCAAAGATAAATCCTGTAACATAGTTTGGCACCACATGATCCATAACTGCTGTTGGTGACGGAACCATCTGGATCTCTTCCTGGTGGATATCTGCGGGAATCGCCACATTGCTGAAATCCTCTTTTTTAAGAGGAAGCAGCTGTTCCATCTGTGCTTCCACCTTCATACTGTTTATCATCTGGGTATAAATGATCCACACTTCATCCAAGCGTCCTTCCATATAGTCTTCGATCAGGGAAGATGCTATAAGACGAGCCCTGTGCATAGTAGGATTCTGAACGGTATAATGGAATTGTTCTTCCACCGGCATATGGCGGGCAGCAAAATACTGCCTTCCTAACTCTCCCACCACATACAAACGGTTATTTTCGCTTTTTTCCAACCATTCATGAGCCAGCTTCAGCACATTGTGATTGTATGCACCTGCCAGTCCCTTATCGCCGGTAATGACCACCAGCCCCCGGATACGGTCCTCTTCTTTGATTTCTTTTCTTGCATTAAAGTAAGGATGTTCTGTATCTCCCATATGGCGCAGGATACGCCGGATCAGACTTTGCAGTGTGTAAAAATAAGGTTCTGTATCTTCCAGAAGCTTCCGGCTCTTTTTTAACTTCGTCGAAGAAATAAGGTACATGGCATTGGTGATCTTACGTGTGTCCTGAATACTTTTTATTCGGTTTTGGATCTCTCTTGCGTTTGCCATACTGCCTCCTTAAACTCCTTTGCAGCTTTTAAGATATCTTCTGTCAGTTCATCACTTAAAGCTTTCTTTTCCGTGATCTCATTTACAAGCTCCGGATGCTTATTTTCAAACCAGCCTAACAGATCCATCTGGAATGTTTTAATCTTCTTTACATCCACATCCAGCATCAGTTTATGGGTAGCCGTACATAAAGTAATGACCTGCTCGGCCATGGAAAGAGGACGTCCAAGAGGCTGCTTTAACAGTTCCATCAGACGTTTTCCATAAGCTAACTGCTCCTTGGTCATCTCGTCCAGATCAGAGCTGAACTGGGTGAATACTTCCAGTTCGCGGTACTGTGCCAGGTCTACACGTATGGTTCCGCTTGACTTTTTCATAGCCTTTGTCTGCGCAGCACCACCTACACGGGACACAGAAAGACCTACATTTACTGCCGGTCTCATTCCTGAAAAGAACAGATCGCTTTCCAGAAAAATCTGTCCGTCTGTAATAGATATTACATTGGTAGGAATGTAGGCAGATACATCTCCTGCCTGGGTTTCAATAATAGGAAGCGCAGTGATAGAACCGCCTCCTAACTTGTCAGAAAGGCGGCTGGAACGCTCCAGTAATCTGGAATGGAGATAGAAAACATCTCCCGGATATGCCTCGCGTCCCGGAGAACGTTCAAGCAGCAGGGACAATGCGCGGTAAGCCACAGCATGCTTGGAAAGATCATCGTAAACGATCAGCACATCTTTTCCCTGATGCATGAAAAATTCAGCCATCGCAGTTCCCGCATAAGGTGCAATATACTGTAAAGGCGCCGGATCACTGGCTGTAGAAGCCATCACAATGGTATAATCCATGGCGTCATTTTTCTTTAATGTATTTACCAGCTTTGCAATGGTAGATGATTTCTGGCCAATGGCTACATAGATGCAGATCACATCTTTTCCCTTCTGGTTTAAAATAGTATCTATTGCAATAGAGGTCTTGCCGGTCTGTCGGTCGCCAATGATCAGCTCACGCTGTCCGCGGCCAATAGGGAACATAGAATCAATGGCCAGAATACCGGTCTCCATAGGTACACCTACTGATTTACGTTCTGCGATCCCCGGTGCTTCCTGCTCCACAGGAAGATAATCCTCTTCCTTTGCCGGTCCCATTCCATCAATAGTCTCGCCTAACGCATTGACTACGCGGCCTAAAAAAGCGCTTCCTACCGGAACTCCGGCTCTTTTCTTTGTTCTGGTAACCTTTGTCCCTTCTGTGATGCCTGTATCTTTTCCAAAAAGGATACAGCCGATCTCATTTTTACGGATGTCCTGGACCATACCCTTGACACCGTTTTCAAATATAACGATCTCTCCGTACATGGCGTGATCAATGCCATAGACAATGGCGATACCGTCACCAACCCAGATCACAGAACCTGTTTCGTTGATCTGGCCTGCATGGGCATCATAATCTTCGATCTCACCTTTGATGATAGAGATGATCTCCTGAGAACTGATCGTACTCATAGTAATAACTCCTATCGTTTTCCATTCACATCATAAACATGTATTAAGCCCCAAACAGCTGCTTTAATTGTGCCTTAAGGCTGTAGTCATATTCCACATCTTCTGCTTTTAAGATAAAACCACCTAAAAGCTTCTGATCCTCTTCCATTGAAAGCTGCACCGTTTTTTTATGAAATTCCTTACAGAGAAATGACTGGATGCCTTCTAACTGTTCATGATCCGGTTCAGTGACATAAATAAGTTTCGCTTTTAATATACCAGATGCATCCAGTACACATTGATTCCAGACTGTGAGAATATCTTCTATCTCTCCAATACAGCCGGACTCACATGCTTTCTTTAAAAAAGAAGATATAAGGGGAGAAAAATCCGGTTCTTTCCATATTTTTCCAATTATATTTTTCTTTTTTTCTGCCTGTACCGTTGGATCATTTAAAAGAGTGGTAAGCTGTGGATTTTCTTTAAAAATACGTCCAGTCTCCTGTACCATGTCTTCCGGTATCTGTAATTCATAGAGAACCTTTCCGTATATTCTTGCCTGCTCAGTCATGTTTTTCACCTGCGCTTGCTAAAAATGTCTGGTAGCGTTTTCTGTCATTTTCCGGGCTGCTCTGCTCTGACAGCAGTTTTGCAGCTGCCGTCATTGCCAGACCGGTAACAGAAGCCTGAAGGTCATTTAATGCTTTTTCTCTTTCCAGTTCAATGACCTTTTTCGCCTCATCTGCCTTTTTGGCAGCATCTGCATCCGCCTTCTTTAAGATCCTGTCATATTCCTCAGAGGCTCTCACCTTTGCTTTAGTAACAATATCATCAGCTTCTGCTTTCGCATTTTCAAGGGAAAGCTCATATTTTTTCTTTAAAAGATCTGCATCCCGGCTGGAAACAGCTGCCTCATCTAATTCTTTTTCCACCATCTGCTTTCTCTCTTCCAGGATCGCCATGACCGGCTTCATAAGGAAATGCTTCAAAAACAGATATAAGACCAGAATGTTGATGATCGTAAAGGCAATATTCCAAAAATTGATATTTAACATATATAACTGCCTTTCTTTTCTGCGATGCCGCTTATTTTTCTTTTGAACTTTTTGGGCTCATTATTTCAAGAATAAAATGATCAGCAGACCGATTACAAAGCCGTAAATAGCAGTTGCCTCAGCCAGCGCGCATCCAAGAAGCAGTGCCTTTGTGATCTTGCTGTCTGCCTCAGGCTGTCTTGCAATGGCATCTACTGCTTTAGAAGTAGCCATTCCGATTCCCAGTCCTGCTCCGATTCCTGTAATTACTGCAACTGCAGCTCCAAGTGCGATTAATCCTGACATGATGTTTTCTCCTTTTTGTTTAAATTTTTTTGTTTGTCTGGTTTGTTTACTCAATAGCTTCTTTTATATATAAAGATGTAAGGAATACAAAGACATAAGCCTGTATCACTCCATCGAATATATCAAAATACCCGCTGAAAGGCAGAGGCACTACTAAAGGCAGCAGATATTTGATCAGCGCCATAACAACTACCGCTCCCAGCACGTTTCCAAACAGTCGCATGCAAAGGGACAAAGGACGGATAAATAATTCCAGCACATTAATGGGGGCGATAATGGGGATGGGCTCTGCAAAGCTTCTGATCCAGCCCTTTACACCTTTCTTGCGGATCCCGGCTGCCTCTACTAATACAATACTCATTACCGCTAAAGACGCAGTCACATTCAGGTCTTTTGTGGGGGATTTAAAACCTAACAGACCAATCATATTGGCAATGGCTATGTAGATGACCACGGTGATCAGATAAGGGATATAGTCTTTTCCTTCTTCTCCTAAAAGATCCAGGAAAAAGCGATATAAAAACGAAAATCCGCTTTCTAAAGCTGCCTGTTTTCCACTTATCTTTCTGACCCTTAAACCGTGGACCCAGACCAGGGAACCGGCCATGATAATGGCCATGATGATCCATGTGACCACCACCGATTCCAGTACATCGATCCCGCCAAACAAAGGAATGGTAAACACTGTATTGCAGTTTAATTCCTCCATCAGGGACTCTACCAGCTTGTCCAACTTTTTCACACTCCTTTCCAGCATTCTGATGATTTCTTGTTCTTTTTGTTTCGTCCGTTATTATAGTCACTGGTTTTTTCCTTTTCAATTCTGAATTTCTTATTATTTCATAACATAAACATTATCAAGTGAAATTTTGCATAATTATTGTTTATAATTTTTTTATTTTTTGGAACATTTCAGAATATATATTTCAAAGATGTTAAAATTTTCTCAGGCATAATTTTAAATGGATACAAAAAAAGCTGTTTCTATTTCCTCACTTTTTATGTGAGGACAATAAAAACAGCTTATCTCTATTTAATATCTTTTATTAGAACAGTCCCGGGAACAGAGTCGCCGGAATAGCCAGCCAGAAGTTTGGGAAGATAACTAACAGCAATAATACTGCGATGGAGGATAAGAAATAAGGAAGAGTTCCCTTAAATGCATCCTCGATGGTAATACCACTGATAGAAGAAGCGATCAGCAGGCACAGACCATAAGGTGGGGTTACCAGGCCAAGAGCCAGGGTAACAACGATGATCAGGCCAAGGATGATCGGGCTGATCTGCAGTGAAATAGCAGCCGGAAGAATGATCGGAACAAACAGGATCATTGCCGGTACAGCATCCATGAAAGTACCTACAAACATAAAGAATGCAACTACTACAAGAAGGAATACCAGTCTTCCGCCTGGCATATTAGCGAAGAAGTTCTGTACAACTACATTCAGCTGATAGTATGCTAATAACTCGCCTAATGCATTTGCTGTAGCCAGGGCGAACAGAGACAGGGAAGACAGCTTCATAGTCTCGATCAGGATGCGTGGCAGGTTCTTAACCTTAATGGTCTTATAGAAGAAAATACCAACTAATAATGCATATATACATGCAAATGCTGCAGACTCAGTAGGTGTAAACAGACCGCTGACAATACCGCCGATCAGGATGATAGGTGTAAGCAGTGCAGGCAGAGACTGGAATGTTCTGCGGCAGACTTCCTTAAATGGAACTCTCTCACACTTAGGGAAGTTCTTTCTCTTGGAATAATATTTAACAACTGCCATCATAGCCAAACCAAGTAAGATACCCGGAACCAGACCTGACATAAACAGCGCACCTGTACTTACGTTAGCAATACCTGCGTAAACGACCATGGTGATACTTGGAGGGATAATGGAACCTAATGTAGAAGATGCTGCGGTAACACCAACAGATGTTCCTTTGTCATACCCCTGCTTCTCCATTGCAGGAATAAAGATCTTACCAACACCAGCAGTATCTGCCTGGGAAGAACCGGAGATACCTGCAAAGATCATAGATACAAGTACGTTTGAATAAGCAAGACCACCACGAAGGTGTCCAACTAAAGAGTTGCAGCAGTCGATCAGTTTTTCAGTGATCTCACCTTCGTTCATCAGGTTTGCTGCAAGGATAAACAGCGGAACAGCTAACAGTGTGAAGCTGTTCAGACCATTAAACATCTTCTGGAATACAACTAAATTGGGGATCTGTCCCAGGGACGCGATACCGGTAAAAGATACAACACCAAGTGCGAATGAGATCGGCACACCAATGGCAACAAAAACGATAAACATTACTACTAATAAAACACCCATTACTTGTTGTCTCCTTTCGTAATAGCACCGATTTCTTCAATGATCTGCGCGATCAGGTAAATAGTAGAAGTCACGCCACAGATTGGAAGGCAGGTCCATGTAGGTCCACGCTTAAAGGACGGAATATTGGTCCATGTGTAGTTCCAGAACTTCTGTGTTAATTTATAACCATAATAAGCCATTAATACAGCAAACACCAGCATAACAAGAGAGATGATGATCGCTAATACGCTCTTAATTTTCTCATTTTTCAGCATATCGCTGACGGAAGTAAACGCGAAGTGACGTTTTTCATATACCATAGCCCCTGCGCCCATAAATACAGCCCAGATAAAGGAATACATAGATACGTCCTCAGTCCAGGTTGCTGCGATGCCTATATAACGTGATAGCATCTGGAATACTACTGTAAGAAGGAAAATGCAAAGGAAGAATCCTCCTACAGCAATCTGGATCTTCTGCATCCATTCAATTGCTTTCTTCATAATGTGTTCTCCTTTCAGGAAATCCTAACACCATATTAACACTCTTTTTAACCTAACATCAGCCATCCAGTGGCCCAGATGGCTGATATCCTCCGGATCAGGAACACCTGATCCATTTAATAATTCAGTTTCTTTCGTAAATCTGTATTCCGCTTTGCTGGAAGATTATTCTGCTGCTGCACGGATCATCTCTAACTCAGCTGTCATGTTGTTATCAGCTGCGAACTTATCCTGGATCGGAAGAGCCAGTGCCTTGAATGCGTCGATATCAACATCTTCAAAGTTGGTAACTTCTGCGCCATCAGCGATAACTTTCTCTTTGGACTCTTTGAACATACGGTAAACTACCTGACGCTCTTCTTCTGTACAAGCCTCAACAGCCTCATCGATCCAGCCCTTCTGCTCATCAGTCAGACCGTCATAGAAAGCTCCGTTCATCAGTAACAGACGGGTTGTGTAGTCATGATGTGTTTCAGAGATGTAGTGACCGTTTGGTGTCTTGTGATGCTCTTTTAACATAAAGCTAGTGTAATCGTTCTCAGCGGAATCAACAACGCCCTGCTGTAATGCCTGGTATAACTCGCCCCATGCTACAGATGTTGGGATAGCACCGCAAGCCTTCCAGAAGTCCTGCTGTACCTGGGAAGACTGTGTACGGATTGTCATGCCCTTTAAATCCTCTGGCTTGGTAACTGGCTTTTTGCCGTAGTAATCACGAACAGAGGAACTCCAGTAAGCCATAATACGGAAATTATTTCCGGTCTTTTCCTTAACAACGTCTTTCATCTTGTCACCGAATTCGCCATCTAAGCACTTCTCCCAGTGATCAAAGCTGTCAAACAGATATTCCAGTGAGAAGATATCTACTTCCGGAACACCGATAGCTGTCATGAAACCTGGTGAAGCAACTACCATAGATGCAGCGCCCATTTCCAGTTTCTCGATCAGCTCGTTCTCGTTCTCGCCTAAGGTTCCCTTATGAACAGTTACAGCGATCTTTCCGCCGGAAACATCCTCAACTACCTCTTTGAACTTGTCCATACCATAGGAATATGGATTATCTAAAGAAGTCTGGTTGGAAGCGATGATCAGATTTAACTCTGGAGTTACATCGGATTTTGCTGCCTCTGTTTTTTCTTCTTTTGCATCTCCTGCTGCTGCGGTTGTCTCACTAGCTGCAGCTGCTGCAGTTGTTGCTGCAGGCTTGGATGATCCACATCCGGCTAATGATGAAACCATCATAACGCCTGCTAATACTAATGCTAACCTTTTTTTCATACTTCTACTTCCTTCTCTCTTTTATTTTTACAGCCACTTACGTGTCTGCAAATCTCGCACCGCCATCGCATTTTTAATAATTTTTACCAAATTTTGTCGATTTGGCGTCCATTCTTTTGTGCTATTATTTTTTGCAATCGGTTGTGTTAAGAATATGTAAAGATATTATCATACTTTTTTGTTAATTGCAACCGATTTCAATCAATAAAAACCAACAAAATACAGTCTTTGTATTTGTATATAATTAACAAATGTTGTATACAAGTTAAAGGCTGCCAGGAAATATACTTACTATTTTTTCCCAACAGCCTTTTTTATTTTAACATTTTTTTGAATTGTAGAATTTCTAACATTCCAGTTTCTCTGAATCTCTGGATTTTTTCATTTTTGTTACTTTTTACAGTCTCCCGGTTTTACAGTCCTGTATTCTATCCTATTTCTTTAATCCATAATGATCAGCCAGCTTCTGCAATGCAGGCAGTGCTCTGTGGATCATTTCATTTGATACGCAGTATGCCATGCGCACATAGCCTGGACAACCAAAGCTGGTTGCAGGTACGATCAGCAGGTTAAATTTCTTCGCTTCTGCTGAAAACTCTGCGTCATCTCCTGTCGGCGCCTTTACTAACATATAGAATGCACCTTCCGGCTTCACACATTCAAAGCCCATAGCTTTCATAGCCTCATATAAGAGCTTACGGTTCCTGTCATAAAACTCTACGTCTGTCTTTACATCCAGACAGTCAGCTACAACCAGCTGGAACAACGATGGCGCATTGATATAACCGATGCAGCGGTTTGCAACCACCAGTGCATTGATCATGGTATCATATTCTGCGATCTGGGGACTGACAGCCATATATCCAATACGCTCACCGGACAGAGACAGTGACTTACTGAAGGAATAAACTACGATGCAGTTTTTAATATAGTCAGGTGCAAATGGAAGTTCACAGCCATCATATACCAATTCGCGGTATGGCTCGTCAGAAAGAACATAAATAGGATGCCCGATGCGTTCCTCTGCCTTTTCCAGCATTTTCTGTAAACGGATCAGCGTTTCTTTATTATATACAACGCCAGATGGGTTATTGGGGTTGTTGATGATCACAGCTTTGGTACGCTCTGTGATGTACTTATCAGCCTCTTCTACATTTAACTGGAACGTCTCATAATCAGCCGGAACTACCTTTAAATTGCCGCCAAAGTTCATAACATAGCTGTTGTACTCACCAAAGAACGGAGCAAAGCAAAGAACCTCGTCCTCCTGCTCCAACAGACAGCGCAGAACACAGTTGATGCCGCCTGCAGCACCTACTGTCATGATAATATCCTCTTTTGTAAAAGAAGAATCATATTTCTTATTTAAGTTTGCTGCTACTTTCTCCCTTACCTCCGGATAACCGGCATTTGGCATATAGCAGTGTACGAAATTGGCATTTCTGTTCTCAAGAATATCATAAATGCTCTTTTTTACCTCTTCCGGTACAGGAGCTGCCGGATTTCCAAGGCTGAAATCATATACATTTTCAGCACCAACTTCCTTTGCCAGCTCAATACCTTCTTCAAACAGTTTTCTAATAGTAGAACTTCCTGCTACCAGTTTCTGCATATTCTTTGAAAGAACCATCTCTCTACCTCCTACAGCGATCGTGCCTTTATCCCTTTGTATCCGCACCGGCTGTTCTTTTTATTAACCAAAAGTGTAACACAATAACTTATCCAGCGCAATGATTTTACAAAAAAATATTTTGTCACTGTAAAGTCATAAAGCAACCGCATTTCTCAGTTTATCATTACCTTTTCTTAAATCCCTTTGTATGTTATACTCACTAATAAAGGTTCCTGCTTTTTACCCAGGTAAAAGCATATATTCCCTGAACCTGCGCATACCATGATCTGGAGGTAATACCTTTATGAATACCGACTCATCCCAATTTATCACCGGCCGCGAAGTTACAGTGCCTGATATGTTAAATGCCCGTGACAGGCGCCACGCCATCCAGCAGGAACTGATCCGCACCCATGGTGCCACTGTCATTTCCTTTACCTTAAATATTCCCGGTCCCGTTAAAATCTTTCCCTTAGGGGAAATGACCTTTGAAGAAGGAGTACGTCTCATTGACTCCCAGCTTCACGCCTGGAAGATCCCGGTCCTGGAAAAACGGACCATCCGGGACTTTACAGGAAATGAACAGTTCTGGTCTGTAAAAGGAGATGACCTTTTTATCAAAGAAACACTCTGCCTCTTAGAAGACAGCTTATCCTTTGGACGTCTTTTCGACATTGATGTGATCCGGACCGATGAAACTAAAGTTTCCCGCACAGAGCTGGGCTTTCCAGGCAGAAAATGTCTTCTTTGCAGCAACGATGCCTTTGTATGCAGCCGTTCCCGCACCCATACAGTAAAAGAGCTGTTGGACAAAGCCTGTGAACTGATGAAAGACTATTTTGAAGAAAAGCAGGCCAAAAAACTGTCCTCACTGTCTATGCAGGCACTTCTTTACGAAGTAAGCGCCACTCCAAAACCCGGACTGGTAGACCGCAACAACACCGGTGCCCACAAAGATATGGATATCTTCACCTTTGAAGCCAGCGCTGTTTCCTTAAACCACTACTTTGAAAAATTCGCCCTCTGCGGCATGGAAAAAGAACATGAAAACGGCCACGAACCATTTTCCCGCATTTTCGCAAGGCTGCGCTCCTTAGGCATACAGGCAGAAGGTGCCATGATGGCTGCCACCAAAGGTATCAATACCCATAAAGGCCTTATATTTTCCCTTGCCATACTGAACTGCTCCTTGGGATACATGTATGCCAATCACATTCCATACTCACCAGATATGCTGCTTTCCATCAATCAGAAGCTGGTGGCTGACGTTCTTAAAGACTTCAGGGAGATCACTGCAGAAAATGCCCGTACCAACGGTGAACGCCTCTACGCCCTTTATGGTATGAAAGGAGCCCGGGGTGAAGCCCTTTCCGGTTATTCTACTGTACTGAAAACAGCTCTTCCGATCCTGAAAGAAGAGCTGAAAAAAGGCCGTTCTGTTAACGACGCCGGTGTGATCACACTGCTGTCCATTATCGCAACCTCTGAAGACACCAATATCGTAAACCGTTCTTCCTACGAAGAAATGAAAGAGCTTCAGGCCCGCATCCGGAATGTGTTAAAAGAAAAAGCCCATGATACTCATGAGCTTCTCTCTTATGCAAAGGAACTTGACGCTGAAATGATCCGCCGCAACATCAGCCCCGGCGGCAGCGCTGACCTTCTGGCACTGACCTATTTTATTTACCTGTATGAGCAAAATTAACAAAGAAGATCATATAATGGATAAGAAGCAGGCAATTTCAATGGATGGTGTCATGGACATGCATACTGTTCTTTGTCAAAAATCCTGATACACCGCCTGCAGCCAATAAAACAGCTATGGCCTTAAGCAATGTTTTCGTTTTTCTTTTCATAAACCACTCCCTCCTGTATCCTAAAACTTGTTTTTACAGGATACCGAGAGGGTGGTTTTTCTATTCTTTTTCACCAGGCCAACAGTGGCAGTTTCTTCTATTATCTCTTTCCAAAACGTTTCTGGATCAGGCGCCTGAGATGCTTTTAAAAGCCAATTATTTAAAATTGTCTGATCATCTTCTTTTTTCACTTTGCTTATTATCTGCTCTGTTAAAGTACCTTTTGATTTTAATATCGTCAAAATAGAATTAGCTAGTCCTTCTGTAATTCCCTGACGCCTTCCTTCTTCCTTTCCAATTCCGATACCGACTGACAGTAAACTCACTTTTACCGCCTCCCATTCTTCTGACTGTTTTACTTCTGTTACAATTTGATCTAATTCTGTTATCCGCTCGTCTTTTACAACGATATCTGGATTATTTAACGTAGTATTCTTCATATACTGCAATAAGCTTACCAACACAGGTTCTCCATTTTTGCTGGTCATATTCAAAAATATCTTTTTTGTTCCATCTTCCAGACGCAGATTTTTTACTTCTTCACATTGTTCTGTAAATGTATATTTTGCAAGATCTTTACAAAAAATATCATCTTGCTATTCTCTGAAAATTTTCTATTTCCACACCTCTTTTGCAATTTCTTTCACCAGTTTTAATTTTGCCCACTGCTCTTCTTCTGTCAGCTTGTTGCCGATCTCGCAGGAGGCAAAACCGCACTGCGGGCTTAAGTATAAACGGTCTAATGGCACGTATTTTGCAGCCTCATGGATCCTTGCGATCACATCTTCCTTCTTTTCTAATGCTGGGGACTTGGTGGTTACAAGTCCCAGAACTACCTTTTTGTCGCCGGAAACCTTGGCTAAAGGAGCAAAACCACCGGATCTTTCATCATCGTATTCCAGATAATAGGCATTTACATTTTCTTCACCAAAAAGCAGGTCAGCTACTCCGTCATATGCACCGGAACTGAAAAATGTAGAATGATAATTTCCGCGGCATACATGAGTATTGATCACCAGGTCAGCTGGTGCCTGAGCCACAACTTCATTGTTTAACTGAAGGAGCAGTTTCTTATATGCTTCCAGTGCCTCTCCCTTTCTGCCTGTTAATGCAACTGCCAGCTTTGGATTTACCATTCCGCCCCATACACAGTCATCAAACTGAAGGTTACGACAGCCAACTGCGTAAATCTCATTGACAAATTCTACATATGCCCCTATCACATCTTTTGCAAATGCTTCTTCGCTCCCATAGATATCCAGTGTAGTTCCAAGAAGCTCGGCACCTGTAAAGTAAGCATAAAACTGTCCAGGAGATGGAATAGTCTGCTTTGCTACTGTATTTTCATCTTCTAAAGCCTTTACAAACTTAAAATGCTCTACAAATGGATGGTTCTTTACAGAGATCTTTCCTACCATGTAGGTATCATCAATCATAGCAGCCTCTGCATCGAAAGTCGTATTGCCTTCTACTGTTTTTCTGTGTTCAATGCCCTGAAATCCCCACATGAAATCAAGGTGCCAGGTAGATCTGCGGAACTCACCGTCTGTGATCACATGATATCCCAGCTTTTTGATCTTTCCTACCAGGTCACGGATGCAGTCATCTTCTACTGCTGTCAGCTGTTCTTTTGTGATCTTTCCTTCTTCAAAATTTTTTCTTGCCTGTTTTAATACTTCTGGTCTTAAAAAGCTGCCTACATAGTCATAGCGAAAAGGTGTCTTTAAATCTGCCATTGTTTTATCCTCCGTTTTTATCATCTTATAGATCCATCCAGCATTTTGATCTGGTCTGTATCTTTTTTTATCTGAGGATAGTTTAACAGTGGTTTCCATTTTGGGATAATACTTTATATTTTAGATTATCCATAGTTTTAACCTATGGATACATATTTCTTCAACGCTTCAATATAAGTATCTGCATAACGGCTGAACAAAATATTTTTCTTTTTTACCAGGCCGATCCGCATCTGCACATCCATAGCCAGCGGCCTTGCAATGATCTGGGAACCGTTCAGTTCTTCGCTTATGACACCGGAACATACGGTAAAACCATTTAAACCAATGATCAGGTTAAACATGGTCGCCCGGTCCCTTACCTGGATATTTTTAGGCATGTCCAGCATACTTAAAAATTCTTCTGCATAGTAAAAAGAATTCCGTTCCCCCTGTTCATAAGTAAGATAGGGATATGGCTTCAGATCTTCTAACTGTATTTTCTCCTTCGCCGCCAGAGGATGTCTGTTGCTGATAAATACATGAGGCTCTGCTGTAAATAATTCTTCAAAGATCAGACCATTCTTTTTGATCAGCTTTGTCAGCACTTCCTCATTATGTTCAGACAGATAGATCACTCCCAGCTCACTTTTTCCATTTGCCACGTCATCAATGATCTCACCGGTCTGGGTTTCCCTGAGAATAAAATCATATTTTTCCGCATCATAAGCCTGAACCACATCTACAAAAGCATTTACTGCAAAAGAATAATGCTGGCAGGAAACAGAAAACTTGGGCATCCGCGCTTTTCCAACGCCGAAATGCTCTTTCATAATATCTGCCTGCTCCAACAGCATTCCCGCATAGGACAGCAGTTCTTCTCCTTCTCTGGTAAGGACCACACCTTTTTTTGATCTTACAAAAATGGTCACTCCCATTTCTTTTTCCAGGTTATGGATCGCTGCACTGAGGCTTGGCTGGGATATAAAGAGTTTTTCTGCTGCTTCTGTGATGTTTCCGCACTCAGCGGTCATTTTTATGTATGCAAGCTGCTGCAGTGTCATGGATGTACTCTCCTTTTGCACTCTAATGTACTCTCGGAATCTTTTTGTACTTGATTTTGCGAGAAGATTTTTTGTCAGTTGTGCCCAAATTTCTGAGGCGTACGCGGTGCGTACGTTGATTAAATTCGGGTGTAACTGGCGGAAAATCGGCTGCAAAGGCAAGTGCAGGAAAGACTCCGAGAGTGCATCTATACTCTCAAGGTCTTTAAATATTCCTTCTGCTCCGGCGTAATACGGAAGCTATCCCTTGCCTTCTGGATGGTCTTATTGTGGGTCCACGGCTCTAAAACCGGATTCTGAAGATAAGGGACTGCCGCATCCCACTGCTTTGCAAGGGCTGTTGCAAAGAACCATGCGATCATCATATTTACATAATACTCTTCTGACCGGACGGATGCAGGCATTTTAAGATATTCCGGTCTGAAATCTTCATCCAAAAACCAGCGCATCAGCATTTCCATGCCAAAACGACAGATATAGGTATGCTTAGAGGGGATCCACTGCTTTATTTTTTCCAACAGCTCCTGCTTATGGTCTTTAAATACCTTTGGTGAAAGGCCGTCACAAACAGCCCAGTTATCAATATAAGGCAAGAAAGCTTCTACTGCCTGTATGCAAGCAGCGTAATCCTTTATTTCTGCGATCAATAATCCATGAAGCATATACTCTTCATAGTAGGTATGGGGCAGCTGCTTTAAAAATACTTCTGCCTCTGCCTCCTTTTTATATTCTTTGGCAAACTTTTTAAGGACTGGTACCCGGATGCCGATAAAATGTTCTTTTGGCAGTTCTGGGATCAGCCCGCTGTGAAAATCCCTGTATGCCATATCTTGTAATTCAAATAAGCGTTTCTGAATGTCTGTCATATTATTAACCTTTCGGAGATAACGTAGCTTTTATCTTCTTCATTACGAAAAGATAAGATACACCTGTAAACAAGCCGGCACTGATCCATGCAGCCGGGTCGCAGAAGCAGGAAAGTGCATAGCTGTGGACTCTCATGGCGATCATTGCCACCAGCATTCTTGCCACCAGCTCTACCACTCCTCCCATCATAGGCAAAAATCCATAGCCACAGCCCTGCATGGTATTGCGGAAAATAAAAATCGTACTGAGGGGAATATAAAACAAAGTGCATATTGTAATATAGGTTCTTGCCCATGGCATCATGGCTGTAAGATCCACGTCTCCGGAGAAAAACAGCCCCAGTGTGACTCCTAATAAAAGAGAAACAGCCACTGCAGATACCACAGAATAAATAAATTCAATAATAAGAGCCGCTTTCACACCGGCACGGATGCGCCCATAATCCCCTTTTCCATAGTTCTGTCCGCTGTAAACTGCCATGGTCTGTCCCATTGCCACCATCCCCTGGGTCAGAAGGCTATGTACCTTGCAGGCTGCAGTATAAGCTGCCACTGCTTCTGAGCCAAACAAATTAATGGCTGACTGCATGATCATAGTGCCGGAAGAGGTAATGGCAAACTGTAAAGCCATAGGGATACCCATCTGCATCTGGTAACGGGTATCACCGGCAGTAAGACGCCAGTGTTTTTTTTCCGGCACCAGGGCAGGAACCTTACAATATATGTATACAATACATAACAAAGCGGAGATAGCCTGTGACAGATTAGTAGCCCAGGCAGCTCCTGCAACTCCCATTTTCAAAACAACAATAAAGAAAAGATCCAGACCTACGTTTAAGCAGGCGGAAAATACCAGGAAAAATAAGGGCGCTTTACTGTTTCCAACTGCCCGTAAATAGGAAGAAAACAGATTATAAAATACATTGGCGATCATTCCCAGACTGATCAAAGTGATATAAGTATAAGCCATATCAAAAATATCATCGGGAGTGTTCATCAGATGCAGCAGCGGATCCATAATAGCACAACCTAAAACTGTAAGTAAAATGGCTCCTATAATGGATAATAAAATACCATTGGTAACGCTTTGTTTTACTGCATCCTTTTTTCCTGCGCCAAATCTCTGGGCCGTTAAAACAGAGAAACCGGCAGTGATCCCCTGGGCAAAGCCATTAAGCAAAAACATAATCGTTCCCGTGGAGCCAACTGCTGCTAAGGCATCTGCTCCAACAAAGCGGCCTACAATGATGGTATCTGCCATATTATAAAGCTGTTGGAAAATATTTCCAATTGCAAGAGGCAATGTAAACATAAAAATAACTGACAATGGGTTGCCTCTGGTCATATCCTGTTCCATAATCTTCTACCTTTCACCTTCAAGACTGATCATTTACATTTTACTGTGCACATTATATTAGCACAGTGTCTGCCCGCTGTCATTGGTTTTTTCTCTTTTTTTCGTATATTTTTCCTCTTTTTGATCCATACTGTCTAATGTACTCCCGGAATCTTTCTGTGCCTGATTTTGCGAGAAGATTTTTTGTCAGTTATGCCCAAATTTGTGAGGCGTTGGCGTTGCGTCCGCTTCTGAAATCCGGGTACGACTGGCGGAAAATCGGCCGCAAAGGCAGGTGCAGGAAAGACTCCGAGAGGACATTCTACGTATAAGGAGGTAAACTACCATGAAAAATACGGCACTTGACGCTGTAGCTCTCACCTTATCTATCATCGGAGCTGTAAACTGGGGGCTGATCGGTCTTTTTAAGTTTGATCTTGTTGCATTTCTATTTGGAAGCATGACATTATTATCGCGGATCATCTATACTATTGTGGGCATATGTGGTGTATATCTTATCAGTTTTTATGCAAAAAAAGAATAAGGGGCCATTTCTGACCCCTTTTCCTGCATTTATCCTTTTATCCTTCAATCTCTGTTCTTTTATGTCTTTATCCGTTCATTCTCTTATTATAAGCATCTTTCAGGCTGCATTTTAAGGTAATTCCTAAATCCGCAAATACTTTATCCAGTCCCGACATAACTGCTTCTACTTTTTCAGGATAAGCATTTTCTCCCACATGGCCGATACGGATCACTTTCCCTGCAAAAGCACCAAAGGAACCGGCTAACATGATATTGCATTTTTCCTTCATAGCCGTAAGGATAGCTGTGTCTGTGGTCCCTTGCGGAACATTAAATACAGTGACTGTATTGGAAAAACCGGTCTCCTGATATAATTCCAGTCCTGCTTCCACTACCGCAGCTCTTACTGCTTCACCGATCTTTCTGTGACGTTCTAACATGTCCGGATCATTTTTAATATTATCAAAAGCCTGACGCAGACCATAGATATCACTGATGGGCATTGTATATGGAAACCACTGCTTCTCATAATAGCCATCAAACGCCAAGATATTTGCATAAAAAGATGCAACCGGTGTCTTTCTGGAGCGCATTGCCTTATATGCATCATCACTGATGGTCACAAAGCTTAATCCCGGAGGTGCTGAAACTGCCTTTTGGGAGCCGCCGCAGAGAAGATCGATCTGGTAATCATCCACACGCATTTCTTCTCCGAACATGGCAGAAACCGAATCCACCAGAGTCAGGATACCATATTTCTTTAACAGCGGACAAAGCTTTGAAACATCATTTAACATACCGCTTGGGGTATCGCAGTGTACTAAGGCAGCATATTTAAAATCATGGTCTTTTTCCAGATATTTTTCTAATGCCTTTACATCAAAGGCGTTATGGTAGTCCGTGGAATAAAGGACTGGTTCTCCACCATACATGGTCACGAAACCGGCAAATCCCTTTCCATATTCTCCATTATCCATTACCAGCACCCGGTCACCTTTTTCTGTGAGAGTGGCACAGGCTGCTTCCAGTCCTAAAATGCCTTCCCCGTCCAGGATCAGGGTCTCATTTTTTGTATAAAGGAGTTCACTGATCTCTTCACAGGTCTCCTTATAAAAATCGTAAAAATCCGCATCCAGGTCTGGATTAGTGCAGGCAAGCGCACGGGCCTGCCGTACATTTTCCCTTACCTGTGTGGGGCCAGGTGTCATGATATCGTACATAGCAGTGTCTCCCTTCTCTTATATATGTTCTCTCGTACGTATATACTTCTTTCGTATATATTTCTCCCGAAAGGTCCGTCTTATTTAAGAATAGGACGAAGTACCTTACGAAGCTGCTCTACACATATAAGAACGATCACTGCTGCTGTACCGATCTGCACCAGATTTCCGGGAATAGAAGCTACAGGAGCAAACAGATTGTGGTAAATGATCACTTCTGCAATATAATAACCTGCTACTTTGATCACACAGGCTGCTGCAATGGCTGCTGCATCTCTTGCTGTACTGTGGTGACCTTCTGTCATGGCACCTACTACGTAACCCATAGCACCTACAATGATAAATGTAAATGGCGCCCATGCAGTCCAGCCGGATAACAGGTCAAATAATCCCATACCAAAAGCACCTGCTAACATACCAGTGCGCTTTCCTAACAGGATCGCACAGATAAATAAGGGTACATTTCCTAAATGGATCAGCCCGCCGTTTGCTGCAATAGGCAGTCTTACATTTACAAATGCTGTAAATACATAGGTCAGTGCAATAAACATTGCATCTAAAACAAGTTCTTTTGTGTTGTATCCGCTTTTTGAAACCGCAGCTGTCTGTTTTGTGTTCATACTCATCATCCTTTTCCTCTCTTCCTGACGGGTTCTCAGGGCCCTGGGAGAATGACATCAGGCTTTCTTTTTCTTTTATTTTGCCTTATCAGCTTGATATAAGGATAAAGGATAAATGGGCTTTTTAAAACATCCAGTTTCTAACTAATTGACCAGTCCAGTTTTGTTGCTTAACCCAACAGTTCCCGAACCATTTTTCCGTCAAATACCACTTTATCCACATGGTTTACCTCGATCTGATAAAGTGCATTGGCAGCAATATGCTCTGCTGCCTGCTCCAGATCACGGATGCCGGTAGTATCAGAATAACGGCGGACCACTTCATCTAAGGCTTCCGGAAGGATCACACATTCTTCTTCCTTCATGCTCATCCTCTTCAGTATCTTCGGAAGAGCAAATTTTGTGAAAATGATCTTCTTTTCATCTTCTGTATAATCCGGAATATCGATCACTGCAAAACGTGACATCAATGGCGCACTGATGAGAGAACGGTCATTTGCTGTAGCAATTGGGTATACACCGGCTGTAGGCACCATACACTCCATATAATTGTCTGTAAATCCAAGATTATCCAGTAAGGTCAAAAGCACATCGGCTGGATTGCCGTTTCCTTTGCCGGAAGCAGCTTTGTCTAATTCATTGATGATAAATACAAGATTAGACTGGCCGGACAGTGAAAATGCCTCCATAATGATACCCGGCTTTGCATTTGCATATACACGGGAACTTCCTGTCAGCTGTTCCGGATCATTAATAGAGCTCATATCCAGAGTGGTCCACGGCAGTTTCAGGATCCTTGCTACTGCATAAGCGATCTGGGACTTTCCTGTTCCTGCAGGTCCGATAAGAAGAATACCATAAGCAGGCAGTGTATGGGTACGGTTGATCTGGATAATAGTTTCGATGATACGTTGTTTTACCCGTTCCATTCCGTATAATTCTTCATCCAGGATCCGTCTTGCTTCATCAGGATCAATGGCCTCGAAATAATTGCTCTTCCACTGGATGTTCATCATAATAGATAAAGCTCTCTGTGCATGCCGGCGTTCTTCCGGTGAGACCTCATGGGAATTGGCAACTGCCAGGTTTCTTCTTGCCCAGAGACGGATATTGTCAGGAAGTGTCCTTCCTGCGCAGGTCATAAAGTCCGTAATACTCTGCAGGCTGGTCAGCTTCATATGGTCGCCATCTTTTTCTGCATCTTCTTCCCTGCTCTCTTCTGCCGGTGCGCTGCTGGCCTGAAGACGCCCGATCATGTACTGTAAAAATCCGTCCTCTGCGGAAAGCTTGGTACCGCCTCCAAAGGCGATCTCGCGGATCTTGTATACAGCATACCCATCTGCTTTATTAGAGCCGGAAAGGCGCACATTGATATGGCTCTCCCCCAACCATTTAAGAAGGCTTACAAAGCGTGCATCTACTTTTAAGATATCAGCACTGACTGTACCACCGCCTTCTGTCTGAAATTCAAACGCTGTTTTTCTGACCGGGTTTGTAAATACACCCCAGGAATGGTGCTCCCATTTTCTGCTGCTGTTGTCAAGGACCAGGATCGGATGTTCTGGGGAAGCCTCAGTTTCATTGGATCGGATCACTGTGTATGTACACTCCGGTGCTTTCTTTTCTTCTTTTGGTTCATCATTAAAATCAAAAACTGGCATTTTTTTCTCCTTACAGTTAAAATATACTCTTGGAATCTTTACTCCCATTTTTTACAAACCTGTTTCCAGTTTACCACGGTTTTATCATATCAACAACACCTCTTTTTGACCCTTCCTGTAAAGCAAAGACACAAAAAACAGCCCAGGATCAGTCACCCTTCTTGCACAGTAACGTAAAAGCACCCCTGAGGGTGCTCCTACTCTAAACCGTATTTTTCTTTCAGCCTGTCACGGATCTGGGGAAATCTTTCCGGATAGGCCATATGGGTCTGATGTTCTCCAATGATATGCTCCATCCATACCATATTGTACCAGCGGTCAAATTTATAGCCACATTTTTTAAACTCACCTACCATGCGGTATCCCATATGGGCATGGAACCGGGCGCTGTTTTTGTCCAGATATCCGTCTTCTTCTTCAGGATAGCCGATGCAGGCTTCCATATTCAGAATGCCCTGCTCTTTTAAAACAGTTTCCAAAGCCTCATGAAGCTTTCTTCCAACGCCTTTGTGCTTTACATTTTCATCTACATAAATAGAAGTTTCCACAGCCCAGTTGTATGCGGCCCGTTCTTTAAAAGGACTTACATAGGCATATCCAAGTATCTTACCTGCTTCTACTGCTTTCAGATATGGGAAGCGTTCTAAAACATGGGCGATCCGTCCTTTGAATTCTTCTACAGACGGAACTTCATACTCAAAAGTAATGGCTGTTTTTTCTACGTAAGGAGTGTAAATTGCCAGCAGTTCCTCTGCATCATCCACAGATGCCACCTGGATCTTTACATTTTCATTTTTCTCTCTCATGCTTTTTGCCTCCTGTATTCCGATATGTTCTCCCGGAATCTTTCTGTGCTTGAATAACAATACCACTTCTTTTCTGGCTTGAAAACCCTTTTTTTAACTAGTACATCGTTTTCAAAATAACTATACCACTCACTTGTCTGCGAATCTGATTGCACAGGCCTAAAAGCCTCAGCGTAGCCCGCTACGCCTGCGTTTTTAGACCTGCACACTCAAATCCGCATCCTACGTGATTAGTACAGTTATTTACGAAACGATGTACTAGTTTTTACTGCTCTTTTGATAATAACCTTCCTGTCTTTATTTTCTAATATCCAGGCGCCATTTCCACCGGTCTCATAAAAAGAAATATTTTGTTTCTTCATCTGTTCTGTAACTGCGGGAGATGGATGACCGTAGGAATTATCTTTTCCATAGGAAATAAATGCAGCCTTTAAAGGCATTTTCCCTAAAAAGCCGGGACTGGAAGAGCCTTTAGAACCATGATGGGCAGTTTTCAGGATCTGTACATGTTTTAAATGTTCCTGCTGGATACTGCCTTTTATTTCTGTCATTTTTAAAAGTTCTGTTTCTTCTGATATTCCCATATCACCGGTAAACAGTATATGCAGATCTTTATAGTGGGTACAAAGCACCAGTGAATGAGCATTGCGCTCTTTTTCTGTTTCTTTTTCAAAAATACAGGTAAATTCCATTTCTCCGGCTTTTATCCTATCTCCCTGATGCATGTAATACGTCCTTCCCCCGGCTTCTGCCTGCATCTGTTCCAGCTTACCGTAAATATCTCCTCCCTTTCCCCCGGCAGGCAATATTAATATGTCTATAGGCATTTTCTGTTCTAAAAGATATAAAAGCCCGCTTATGTGGTCATTATCCCCATGACTTACAATGGCTATGTCTAATCGTGAAATACCTTTAGATTTAAGGCATGGCTCAAGGGTTCTGCTTCCCAGCTTCTTTTTATCAGAACTTCCGCCATCTATAAGGATACTGGTCCGGCCAGACCTGAGAAGAAAGCCATCTCCCTGACCTACATCCAGACAGAGAAGTTCAAACCCCTTAACCGGACGGGGAGAAAGAATAGTAAAACCAATGAGAACTGATATGATCAGAACAACAGCTGCAAATACTGCTCTTCTTTGTCCTTTTAGCTTTCTTCCCATAAGCCATTTCAATGAAGCTATCCCTATTCCCCATACCACAATATAACCCATGATCTGTCCCGGACCAGGACGTCCCGTTATCCTCACTGCTCCCGGCAATTTCATGGAACATCCACATATCCACTTGTAATAGACAAGGATCACATGTCCCACCTTGGCAGCGGTTTCTGCTGCAAAAGGCCAGAATCCCCCGGTAAGCAATATCATGATACCTGACAGCATTAAAAAAGCTACAAAGGGCAATACCAGAAAATTTAAAAACATCCCATACAAAGGATACTGGTAATAATGCCAAGCCATAACAGGCAGAAGAATGATCTGCACCCATAAGCTGATCACTACTATCTTTTTCCAGTTTTTCCCAATATTAAACTCCCGGATCATCCATTGTCCCGGTCCGGAAATTGCCAGAACTGCTGAAAAGGAAAGCTGAAAACCACTGTGAAAGATCAGATAGGGATTTTTTCCAAGAAGACTTAAAGCTGCAAACCCCAGGGCTGAAAGACTGTCATAGGTACGCCCCCGTTCTGCTGCCAGCCACAGGCAGCAGATCATAAGGACTGCCCGGACAGCAGACCCTCCAGAACCTGTAAATATGCCATAACTGATCACAAAGCTGCCGCCTAATATTCCCGCAGCTTTAAATCCGCCTATCGTCTTTCTAAGGAGCAGATATATCCCTCCGCCGATCAACGACAAATGCTGTCCGCTCACTGCCAGCAAATGAGCGATCCCGCTGCTGCGGTACAGATCCAAGGTATCTGCTTCCATAAAAGAAGTATCTCCCAGCAAGACCGCCTTATAAATACTGCTGTCTTCCTTTTCACAGTATTGTTCCAGAATGCGGCTGCAATATTTTCTGAACCTGAGGATAACACGCATAAAGGGCCGGTCCGCCCCCCAGCTTTCCTTTAAAGCTTTTATATATCCGGTACACACCACTCCCTTTGACCGGTAATACAGTTTTGCATTAAATTCTCCCGGATTTTTTTCAGATTCCGCCAGATTTAATGAACAGGCTATTTTCACTTTTTTTCCAGGAAGAAGACTCTCTTCCCAGTTTTCCAGCTCTCCCGGCACTCCATATAGCTGTACCGGAAATTGAAGGGTCAGCCACTGTATCTTTACTTTATTTACAATTATTTCCAGTTTTTCGCTTTTTTCCCGTACATCCATTACCTGTCCGGTCAGCTGCACCACATCCCCAAATTCTGCCTGTGCGATCCGGTCTTCCTCCCGGTCCATCTGGTTTCTGAACTGTACTCCTAAAAAACTTCCTGCTGACATTCCACTAAAAATAAACATAAAAATAAGCAGAAGTATCCTGTATGTGACACTCCTGCCTGAATTTCCAGCCAGATCCCGGTTCTGGTCTCTTCCCAGATACCGGTCCTGGTCTTTTCCCAGAAAATGCCTGGCAATAAGCGCTGCTAAAAACAGCGCTCCTGCAAACCAGAAACATTTTCTGTATACAGCCTCCTGTAAACACAGGGCAAGCACCTCTCCAAGTACAAAACCTGCGGTTATCACCACAAGGGGCCGTTTCATATTCTTTTTTCTCCGGTTTATCTTATTTTTTATTTCTGCTCAATATAATCTGTATTCCGCTCAAAAGCAGTATTTAAAGATACCACTTCGCGGAACATTACATCCTGTGAACCATTTACCATGATCTGTACCTTGGAAACAGAAGTCTTATCCACCAGCGAATTAACAATTGCGTAAATAGGGATGTATTCATTTACACTCTGGCTGCTATTTAAAAAGGCAGAATCAAAATTGATATAGCACACATTATCTGTCACTGATACACTGAGTATCTTACAGTCAGAAGGAAGTACCGCCTGATGGCCATTGCCTGACGGTCCTGCGATCAGCTGTTCCACGATCAGCTGTTCCATGGAAGTATTTATATTATGGGCCACGTCCCGCTTTTCCTCTACCAGTTTATCTCCTGTACTGTTAGCAAAATACAAGGTCAGTTCTGTTTTCTCGTAGGCATTTACATTACTTGTATTGATAATGAAATCTCCTGCTGAGATAAAGCCCACAGGATTTCCCTGACGGTCCATAAGAGGCTGGTCTCCACGGTAAATACTGATATAATCGATCCCCGGTATCTGGGTCATTGTCCTTGCCAGAGCTGCACGGCACAGGATCTCCTGTTCCGGCTTCATAGATATATAGCTGCCGTCAAAATACAGATACAATACCTGTTCATCAATCCTGCAGGTTTTAAAAGATACCTTTTCATTTACAGCAGGCTGACAATCCAGATCTCTTGGTACATGGAGCAGCTGGTCCATCAGTTCTTCTGCCAGATCTGCCTGATCCTTTGTTTCTGTTTCATATTCCTGTGCCACCAGCTTGGTCAAAGAGGAATTCAGGTAATATATGAGATATTTTCCTGAACCTGGGTCAGGTTTTGGCTCTGCCTTTGCACCGCACCCGGAAAGAACTGCCATGGTGACCATAAGGATCCCCAGAAATACACCCAGAAGAAACTTATCTTTTCTATGTTTCATGAACGTTCCTCCTGTCTTGATACATAATTTAAAGGAATACGCATGCTGAAGGTAGTCCCTTCTCCCTGCGTACTTTCCACATCGATCACACCATGATGCATCTGTATTACATTTTTAGTAATAGAAAGCCCCAGTCCGGTACCGCCAACCTCTCTGGAACGTGCTTTATCCACACGGAAGAAACGCTCAAAAATGTGATCTACACTGTCCTCCGGTATACCAATACCAGAATCTGCAACCTTCACGTAAAAGTATTTATGGTCAGCATCCAGTGTCACCCGCACCCATCCGGAATCCACATTATATTTAATTGCATTTTCCACCAGATTGGTCACTGCCAGGTTCAGCTTCACCTTGTCTACATCTGCTGTAACTTCCCTGATGCTCTCTAAGATCAGTTCCACATTGCTGCGCTTGGCAATAGGCCGCAGTCTCTTTAAGATCATTTCCAGTTCGTGATTAATATGCACCTGTGAAATTTTCATCTGGCTTTCTGCTGATTTATCCATGCGGACTAAAGTAAGCAGATCTTCTATGATCTGGCTTTCCCTGTCGATCTCATCAGAAATATCAGACATAAACTCCCGGTACAGTTCCACCGGCACCTCTTCCATTCCCATAAGGGAATCTGCCAGCACACGAATGGACGTGATCGGTGTTTTTAACTCATGGGACACATTGGAAACAAACTCCTGACGGGACTGGTCCACAGCCTTCAGTTTGCGAAGGGACTTCTGCACAGCATGGGACATCTGTCTTGTTTCGCTGTAAGCATCTTCCCTGATATCTGCATCCAGATCCCCCTGTGCCACCCGGTCAAAGGAACGCAAAAGCCGCTTAAAGGGCTTTACCAGGAAGTAAGCTGACACTATAGAGAAAAGAACTGCCATTAAAGCCATACACATGAAAAACAGCTGTGCGCTGCTTTTTACACGCTTGGTCACGGAAGCCACATTTTCCATGGAAGCTGTCACTGCTATCACTCCCTGGATTTTTTTATCATCAGCCGGATTATAAACAGGAATGGTCTGATAAAAATAACCGGCATCTTTATTAAACCTGTTGCTTATCTCTCCCTTAAAACAGCGTATGACTTCTTCAGATATATAATATTTTCCTGTTGACAGATTAAAGGTATCTGTCATGATCTTATAACTGCTGTTGACGATAACAATACGTCCGTTATACAGATCTGCGATCGTCTGCATCTGAGCATCCAGGCTGACATTATTGGTCTTATCTGCTGTCAGATACCCTGAACGGGTCATTCGGTTGCTTAAGATCACACACTGATTCTGTATCTCAATGCCTCTGGCCTCTATCTGGTTCTGTTTAAAAGAGCCTATGAGTATCCAGGTCTGCAGCAACAGCGGGATGACCGCCACTGCGATCATTAAAAGCGTCATGGGGACAGTAATGCTCTGTCCCCTTGTTTTCAGCTTTTCATACCATTTTTCTTTATTCAACTGTTTGCTCCTATTCCAGCTCCTTTAACTTACCGGAGCAGGCTACTGCAAGGCTTCCTGGTCCAATATGACAGGCAATGCTTAAAGAAAGAGGTGCCATGGTGATGTCTGCTCCCGGATACTGCTCTTTTAAAGCTGCTTCCAGCTCTTTTGCATCTTCTTCATTGCAGGTATGGGCAATCTCCAGGTAAGTATGTTCTGCATTCTTGTCATGGAAACGCTCATCCAGATCCTTAGCAAGGGCTGTGAGCATAATGGACCTTGCCTGCTTTGCAGTACGTGCCTTTGAAAAAGCATCTAACTTTTCGCCCTGAATGGTCAAAACAGGCTTAATACGCAGCAAAGTTCCCAGTGCAGCTGCAGCCGGAGTGATACGTCCACCCTTTTTCAGATATTTTAAAGTGGTAAGGGTAATATAAATACTGCTCTCATACTTAACCCGCTCTAAGATTTCTTTGATCTGTGCTGCCTCATAGCCCTTTGCAGCCAGGTCTCTGGCATCTAATGCAGACTGCTCCTGAGTAACGGAAATACGCTGGTTGTTTACAACCTGTACCTTGCCGTCATAATCATCTGATAACATAATAGCAGTCTGGCAGGAACCGCTTAAACCACCGGACATAGGAATATAAAGGATCTCATCATATTCCTTTAACAGCTTATCCCAGAAGTCAGTTACTTCTCCCGGTGATGGCTGGGAAGTGGTGATATCTGCTCCTTCTTCCATCTGTCTGAAAAATTCTTCATGGGTCAGATTTACACCTTCATAAAACATTTCCCCATTGATCATAAAAGGCATAGGCAGCACGTAAATCCCTAATTTTTCTGCCTGCTCCTGTGTAATACCGCTGTTGCTGTCCGTAGCGATCGCTGTTCTCATATCTGTCTCCTTGCTATTTATCATTTCTTATCTTCTTTAAAAGCATTTCCTTCCTGGTAATGCTCTCTGGCTAACTGCATGCCGGACTGGTAATGCTGTTCCATGAGTATTCTTGCTTTTTTATAATCCCCGGACTGGTACACCTTAGTGATGTTCCTGTGCTGTGCGATCCCCAGTTCCCTCTCTTCTTCTGTACGGATGGCAAAACGGATCAGAAGAGTCCGGATAAAATTGTATTGTTTATAAGTTTCTTTCATAAAACGATTACCGCAATAATCAAAAAAAACTTTGTGATAGCGGAAATCTGCCTCAAAATATTCTATTGATGTTTTAGCTCTTGCCATTTCTTCTTCATACATCAAAAGCTTTTCCACCAGAGTTTTCTGATCCGACTCTGTTCCGGAAAGCATCACCGCTTTACTGGCTAAAAAAGTGATAAAGTCATTAAGTTCGTTGGCATAGGAATAATCGAAGGTGATAAGCTGTGCTCCGCTTTTTGATACTTCCTGAGTCAGTCCATCTTTTGAAAGTCGGTTGATGGCATCACGCACTGGTGTGGATGAAACCTGAAACCGCTCCTGAAGTTCCCTATTAGTAAGCTTATCGCCCATTAAAATCCTGCCACACAGAATATCTTCCTTCAAAATATTATAGATCTGTTCACTAAGTGTCTGCTTGACAATTTTTTCGGGCATAGCCTCGCCTCCTTTTTTCTTGGTTTTGTTTTTCCTGTTTTCCTTATTCTGTTGTATTGTTATCAGTGCATCACAAATGGACACATTCATATTTTCATGATACTACACTTTTTACAAACGGTCAAAATATATTTACCTAACTCCCGGCCCTGCACAGTCTCTCTTTTATTTTGCATAAATATTTTCAAAATAGGTATTGACTTTTATGCAAAATAGTGTATTATATGAATTACAAGATACGTGATGCATCACGCATCACGCAATAAGCATCATCTACAGAATCAGCCGCCAGCGGTTCCTGCAGATGTATGATCGTGAAAGACATGTCAGAGGGCCCTGACAGTTTGACGCAAACGTAAACTTATACATCACAAAAGGAGGTGTATCTCATCAACCGAATACTCCACATGATCATCAAACTTGTGGGAGCTGTCAACGATCTGTTATGGGGAGATTTGATTATTCTGGAATTCTCAGGGGGAGATATCCAGTTTGGACTTTCACTTCTGGTACTGATCCTTATTCCAGCAGGATTATACTTCACCTTTAAAACCAGATTTCTTCCATTCCGCCTGTTCCCGGAAATGATCCGGGTCACATTGGAAAAAGATGAAACAAAAAAAGACGAAAACTCTATATCTGGTGTTCAGGCACTTATCGTTGCTACTGCTACCCGCGTAGGTATGGGAAACTTAGCCGGTGTTGTTGCTGCTATCTCATTTGGCGGCGCTGGAGCTGTTTTCTGGATGTGGCTGACCGCACTCATTGGCTCTTCCAGCAGTTTTATCGAATCCACGCTGGCACAGATCTACAAAGAAAAGGATCCTCTCTACGGCGGTTATCGCGGCGGTCCGGCTTACGTAATGGACCGTATCCGACTGGTGACAAAAATCAAACGAGAAGATGCTTTCGTAAAGAACGTAAAAGAAGAAGCCGAATATGTGGCAGATGATGAACAGACTTATTACACCCGTGGCTGTAAATACGGTCTCTTAGGGACCGCATTCGCACTCTCCGGACTGCTTTGCTGGGCTGGTATCAGTCAGGTGATCGGAAACTCCGTTACCACTTCCTTCCAGAATGCATTCGGTATCCCGCAGGTTGCAACCGCTCTCGTACTGGTAGCTATGTCCGCAGTCATCGTTCTTCGCAAAAATGCAACTGTTAAGGTTTTAGACATGGTAGTTCCTGTTATGGCAGGTGCTTACTTCTTAGTAACTCTGTTCGTTATCTTCAAAAACATTACACTGCTTCCATCTGTTATAGGAAACATTTTCTCCCAGGCATTTGGTATCAGACAGTTTGCCGGCGGCGGACTTGGTGTGATCGTTATGAACGGAGTAAAGCGCGGACTTTTCTCAAATGAAGCAGGAAGCGGTTCTGCTCCATGTGCTGCAGCGGCAGCAGAAGTCAGCCATCCGGTAAAGCAGGGTCTCATACAGGCACTTGGCGTATTTATAGATACGTTAGTGATCTGCAGCTGTTCCGCATTCCTGATGCTTTTAGCTCCGGCTGAAAAAATCGAAGGTCTTATGGGAATGGATCTTTTACAGGCAGCTATGAACCATCACCTTGGATATGCAGGTGTTGTATTTATCGCAGTTGTACTTTTCCTGTTCAGCTTTTCCACTTTCCTTGGCATTCTTTATTATGCCCGCTGCAACGTATCTTACGTTTTCGGTGATACATGGACAGCTCAGACAGGATATAAGATTTTTTTACTTATCATGCTCTTTATCGGCGGTGTGGCAGCCTATGAATTTGTCTGGGAACTCGGCGACCTTGGCGTAGGCCTTATGACAGTATTTAATATGATCGCGATCGTCCCACTCTCCGGCCAGGCCATCAATGCCTTAAAGGATTACGAAACCAATTATAAGAAGAAAAAAATATAAAATATAATAAAAGCGTAATGTTGCGCTTTAAAACAAAAAACTATATAACAAAACTATATAATAGGAGGATTTTTTAATGGAGAAGAACATGGATATGATGAAATTTGCACCGGAGCCTTTCAAGATCAAAATGGTAGAAAACATGGCACGTTTAGACAAAGAAGAGCGTAAACAGGCGATCAAAACTGCTGGCTACAATACATTCTTGTTAAAGTCTGAAGAATGCTTTATCGACCTTTTAACTGATTCCGGAACCAATGCAATGAGTGATCATCAGTGGGCTGGTCTTATGTTAGGTGACGAAGCTTACGGCGGATCCCGCAACTTCTATCACCTGGAAGAGACCGTTCGTGAACTGTTTGGCTTTAAATATGTAGTTCCTACTCATCAGGGACGCGGTGCAGAGAACATTCTTTCCTCTCTGACTATTAAGCCAGGCGACTATGTTCCAGGCAACATGTATTTTACTACTACCCGCTTCCATCAGGAACGCAATGGTGCTACATTCCGTGATGTTATCATTGACGAGGCTCATGATCCAAGTGCGATCCTTGACTTCAAGGGTAACATTGACTTAAATAAATTCCAGGCACTGATCGATGAAGTTGGCGCAGAGCATATTCCTTATATCTGCCTGGCTGTTACTGTAAATCTGGCAGGCGGACAGCCTGTTTCCATGGCTAACATTAAAGCTGTTTCTGAACTGGCTCATAAATACGGGATCAAGGTTATGTACGATGCTACCCGCTGCGTTGAAAATGCATACTTCATCAAGACCCGTGAACCTGGCTACGAGAACAAGACCATCAAAGAGATCGTTCATGAAATGTTCTCCTATGGCGATGGCTGTACAATGTCCGGCAAGAAAGACTGCTTAACCAACATCGGCGGATTCCTGTGTATGAACGATCATGACCTGTACGTTCGCGCAACCGGAATGGTTGTACAGTTTGAGGGAATGCCTTCTTACGGTGGTATGGCAGGAAGAGATATGGAAGCAATGGCTATTGGCCTTCGTGAATCCATGAACTTTGATTACATCAGCCACCGTGTAAACCAGATCCGTTACCTTGGAGAAAAATTAGACGCTGCAGGTGTTCCAATGGTTAAACCTTACGGCGGACATGCGATCTTCGTAGATGCAAGGGCATTCTTAGATCACTTAAATCAGGAAGAAGACTTCCCGGCTCAGGCACTCTCCGCAGCTATCTACGAGTTCTCCGGCGTTCGTACAATGGAGCGCGGCATCATCTCTGCAGGACGTGACCCACATACCCGTGAAAACCACGTTCCGAAACTGGAAACTGTTCGTCTTACCATTCCACGCCGTGTTTATACATATGCTCATCTGGATTACGTTGCTGACGCTATCATCGGTCTGTATGAAAGAAGACATGACATCAGCGGTCTGAAATGGGTTTACGAACCAGAAGTTCTCCGCTTCTTCACCGGACGCTTCGAGCCAAAGAACGGCGAACTTATTAAGGGATTCTAATGAAAATGCACGTAACCACCTCTTATTTATAGCAGTTACTCCTAAAAAATCCGGGGGCGGCCCAAATGGGCTGCCTCCGGATTTTTGTGTCTTATGCTGTTTTTTTCGGCACTTCCGGCATCCATCTGCCATCTGTTCCTACGAAATATCCATCAGGTGTATATTCATTGCTGTACATTGCACCTTCCGGACGTTCTGCCTGTCCTGTTAGATTAAGGTAATACCAGAAACCGTTGATCAGGTTCCAGCCTGCTGCCATAGAGCCTTCACCAGGTATCAGATAATACCAGCGGTTTCCGTAAAGGAACCAGCCAGTATGCATCCGGCCATCTTCATTAAAGTACCACCAGTTACGTCCAAGTTTCAGCCATCTGCTCTCTACATATCCCTGAAGGGTTCTGTATTTCCAGCTTCCGTCTGTCATCTGGATCCATTTTCTGGCTGTTTTAATTGCATTGCTGCTTGTTCCACGGTATGTTGGGAAGCCGATGCAGGTGATATTTCCACTCAGGCTGCTGATATTGTAATCCCTTGTTGCAAAGGTATAAGTCTGTCCTTCTTTATCTGTTACTTCAAAAGTATATCTTATGAAGGTATCATTTCCCATACCGCCTGTGAGATAGAATTTTTCACCACTCATCCAAAGATGCCAGGTATTGGATCCGCCTTCTGTGGCAATATCCAGTCTGTGAAGATTTCCTGCACCCATAAAGCCATTTTCATCTTTATACTTATAGGTGTACTCTGAATCTTTTTCATCTTCCACCGGTCCGCCCAGGATAAATGTATCATCTCCATTTCCTGTCTGGATGTCTGTAGGAGCCATGGTAGTGGTAACATTTATCAGATTATTTCCACCTGGAACTCTTACTTTCAGTCCTGCAGGCGCCTTTGTGAAGTTTAAAACAGCATTGTTTGCTCCACCAATTACCTGGATACGGTCTGCAAAGAAGTCGATGATCTCATCTGCTTCTGTGGTAGTAAGTCTGACTTCACCTGGTGTAGTGATGTTAATGTCCTGGCTTCTGTCACAGCTTTCCAGCTTAATATCTGCAGAAGAATCTTCACGGTCAGATGTTTCCACACCCAGATTTCCCATGGTGTCCTTTACAGTTACGATGATCTTTGCCGCACCTCTTAAAAATGTATTAGCTGCATGGATAGTTCCACTTACAGTAATGTTTCCATTTTCTGCTGCCTGGATGCTTACATCCTCACCTGCTGTCAGTGTGCCTGTTACAGTGATGCTTCCCTTATCTGTTACAGAAATGCTTCCTGTTACATTTCCGGAAAGATCTTTCACATTTGTGGTCAGGTCTGCATTATCTGCTGTAATATGAAGGTTATCTGCTTCTAAAACTGCTCCGTCAGATGTGGTCACATCTCCGTTTACATCCAGGTCTGTGCAATATCTGCCTGTTACCCCTGAAGATGGAGAGTTAAACTTTCTCATTGGTTCCTGCTATATGAACCTGAAGCAGGAAAATGAGGCAGAAAGTTATCTTTTAACTGCCTTAAACGGAACCAGCTACCTGCCGGAAACCAACTTCTATCTGGGTGCTATTTCTATGGATAAAGAGGACTACGAAAAAGCGATCCCTTACTTCACCACCGCCATAGAAGGCCAGTGTTTCACAGATTTCTCTACCTACAACCGGGGTATCTGCTATCTGAATACCGGACAGACTGCCCTGGCAAAGGAGGATTTCCAGTATGTAACAGAACACAGTGAAGACACCAGTCTGGTTTCTGACTCCAAGGATGTTTTAAAGACGTTATGATATTAAGGGCAAAAGGTATTTTGACCCTTCTGATACCGAATTGCTATACGCTTTGCACTCCCTGATACTAAATTGTTACATGCTTTGCACTCCCACAATTCTAAAAAAATCCGGAAACACTCCTGCCTGGACTGTTTCCGGATTTTTATTTACGGCAAAGGTGCCAAAAGGCGCGCCTGCTTATTTTAAATTCAATTACTTTCTAAGGATCAGTGACTTACCAGTCATTTCTTTAGGCTGCTCCATACCCATTAATTCGATCAGGGTCGGGGCAATATCACACAATGCGCCGCCTTCACGAAGCTTCATGTCAGCGTCTGCATTTACCAGGATAAATGGAACCGGATTAGTAGTATGAGCGGTGTATGGTTCACCTGTTTCATAATCTACCAACTGCTCTGCATTACCGTGGTCAGCACAGATGAACATAACGCCGTTTACTTCCTTTAAAGCCTCTACAGCGCGGCCTACACACTCATCTACTACTTCAATTGCCTTAATGGCAGCTGCTTCTACTCCGGTATGGCCAACCATATCCGGATTAGCAAAGTTAATGATGATCACATCATATTTACCAGACTTGATGGCTTCAGTCAGCTTGTCGCATACACCGTAAGCACTCATTTCCGGCTTTAAGTCGTAAGTAGCAACTTCCTTTGGAGAAGGAACCAGAATGCGGTCTTCCCCTTCGTTTGGCTCCTCTACGCCACCGTTAAAGAAGAAGGTAACGTGAGCATATTTCTCAGTCTCGGCGATTCTTACCTGCTTCTTGCCGTTTGCTGCCAGGAATTCACCAAAGGTATTGGTAATGGATTCCTTCTTAAATGCAACCAGCTTATTGGTAATGGTCTCATCGTAATCAGTAAAGCATACATATACCAGATCTAACTTCTTCTCTCTTGGAAAACCGTCAAAATCATCATCGCAGAATGCATGGGTGATCTCTCTTGCACGGTCCGGACGGAAGTTGAAGAAGATAACAGAATCGCCATCATTGATCGTTGCCAGTGGCTTTCCGTTTTCAGTCACTGTAAATGGTACAACGAACTCATCAGACTTTCCTGCATCATAGGAAGCCTGGATGCCTTCTGTTGCACTTACTGCTGTATTTCCTTCACCCTTTGTAAGCGCTTTGTAAGCTAACTCTACACGGTCCCATCTCTTATCACGATCCATTGCATAATAACGGCCCATAACAGATGCCACTTTACCTGTGCCAAGCTCCGCCATCTTTGCTTCCAGCTCAGTAACAAATTCCTTGCCGGATTCCGGTGGTGTATCACGGCCGTCTAAGAAGCAGTGTACATATACCTTTTCCAGGCCATTTCTCTTTGCCAGCTCTAACAGGCCGTAAATATGATTTAAATGGCTGTGTACACCACCTGTAGATACCAGGCCAAACAGGTGCAGGGCAGAATTGTTTTTCTTGCAATTTTCTACTGCTGTTAAAAATTCTGGTACGTTAAAGAAATCACCATCGTTAATAGCCTTGGTAATTCTGGTCAGCTCCTGGTATACAACACGGCCTGCGCCCATGTTTAAATGTCCTACCTCGGAGTTACCCATCTGTCCTTCCGGAAGTCCTACTGCAAGGCCGCTTGCCTGGCCTTTAACAAATGGACACTGGCTCATTAACTGATCCATAACAGGAGTTTTTCCTTCGCATACTGCGTTGTGCTCACAGTTATCATTCAGTCCATAGCCGTCCAGGATCATTAATACTACTGGTTTCTTGCTCATATTTGTTTTCTCCTCTTAAATCTGCCTTTGTACAAAGACTTTATAAAATGGATACAAATGCCCTGAGACCCGTTTTCACGACCCCAGGGCTAGATTCCGCAACCACCCGGACAACGTATTTTCTTACGCGGTTTTGCCACACAAGAAGCATCGGATATCACTCCAATGTGAAATCTGCTCCAAAAAATACTTGCAAGCAAGCCTGACGTTCCTTTTCGGGTCAAATTTCCTGCTGTCCTGAGTAATTATCTGTTGTAATTAACAATTTTTCCAAAATCTGGCTTTAAGGAAGCACCGCCTACCAGACCGCCGTCGATATCTGGCTGTGCAAACAGCTCCGGTGCACTTGCTGCGGATACAGAACCACCGTACTGGATACGGATGGCCTGTGCAGTTGCCTCATCATAGATCTCGCCGATGCATGCACGGATTGCTGCGCATACTTCTTCTGCCTGCTCTGTGGTAGCTACCTTACCGGTTCCAATAGCCCAGATCGGTTCATAGGCGATAACAGCTGTCTTTGCCTGATCTGCTGTTACATTTAAGAAAGCGATTTTGATCTGCTGACGGATCCAGTCAATGGTAATGCCCTGCTCTCTCTGGGTTAAAGACTCACCGCAGCAGACAATAGGAGTAATTCCATGCTCAAAAGCCTTTAATACTTTCTTGTTCACTGTCTCATCTGTTTCTGCAAAGTACTCTCTTCTCTCAGAATGGCCGATGATAACGTACTTAACGCCTGCATCATTTAACATATTAGGGGAAATCTCGCCTGTATAAGCACCCTTTTCCTCAAAATACATGTTCTCAGCACCAATCTGGATGTTGGTTCCCTTTGCTGCTTCCATTGCCGGGATAATATCAATAGCCGGTACACAGAATACTACATCTACATCATCATTTACTACTAATGGTTTTAATTCATTTACAAGAGCAACTGCCTCAGAAGGTGTCATGTTCATCTTCCAGTTGCCTGCGATGATCTTCTTTCTTGCCATAATGTTCTGTCTCCTTTATACACAAATACGCATATACAACACGATTCACAGGCGGTCTGTTTTATCCCCAGTTATTTTCAAAACAGCCGCCTGCAATATCAATTGTCCTTATTTATCATCTGCTGCAGCTACGCCTGGCAGTTCCTTTCCTTCCAGGAATTCCAGGGAAGCACCGCCGCCGGTAGAGATGTGGCTCATCTTATCAGCAAATCCTAACTGATTTACTGCTGCTGCAGAGTCACCACCGCCGATAATAGTGGTTGCATCCGTATCAGCTAAAGCCTGAGCTACTGCAATGGTTCCCTTTGCAAGAACAGGATTTTCAAATACGCCCATCGGTCCGTTCCAAACAACAGTCTTAGCGTTCTTAACAGCCTCAGCATACAGCTTTGCACTTTCTACACCGATATCCAGACCCATTTTGTCATTTGGGATAGCGTCTACAGAAACATTCTCTACAGGGATCTCAGCATCAATAGGATCCGGGAAGGAAGCTGCTACTACAGCATCTACAGGAAGTAAAAGCTTCTTACCAAGCTTCTGCGCCTTTTCCATCATTTCCTTGCAGTAATCTAACTTAGTATCGTCTACTAAAGATTTACCGATCTCTTTGCCTTCAGCCTTTAAGAAGGTAAATGCCATACCGCCACCGATGATCAGTGTATCGCACTTTTCAAGGAGATTGGAGATAACATTTAACTTATCAGCAACCTTAGCGCCGCCTAAAATAGCAACGAAAGGTCTTACTGGATTTTCAACTGCATTTCCTAAGAAATCGATCTCTTTCTGCATTAAGTAACCAACTACGTTGGAGCCACCCTTTGCAGTGATGAACTTGGTAACGCCTGCTACAGAAGCATGTGCTCTATGGGAAGAACCAAATGCATCGCATACATAGTCATCAGCCAGATCAGCCAGTTCCTTGCTGAACTCTTCGCCATTCTTAGTCTCTTCAGCGCCGCGGAAACGTGTATTCTGCAGAAGAACCACATCGCCTTCCTTCATAGCCTCTACAGCCTTGGTAGCTGCTTCGCCGGTTACATTGTAATCAGATACGAAAACAACTTCCTTGCCTAATTTCTCAGACAGTCTCTTTGCTACAGGAGCTAAAGACTCACCTTCGTTAGGACCATTTTTAACTTTTCCTAAGTGGGAGCACAGGATAACCTTTGCACCATCATTGATCAGCTTCTGGATAGTTGGCAGAGCTGCTACAATACGGGTCTCATCTGTGATCTCGCCATTCTTTAACGGTACGTTGAAGTCGCAGCGGACTAAAACTCTTCTTCCCTTTACATTGATATCATCAATAGATTTCTTGTTTAACATTTTAGATATCTCCTTTCAGTAAACTGGCAAACTTGTAAATGTATTTCACGAAAAAAGGGCCCGGTCCTAAAGACCGGACCCCTTATGAGTCTTTAAAATCTGGATTATGCTAACTCAGCGAAGTACTTGATAGTTCTTACCATCTGGCTGGTGTAAGAATTCTCGTTGTCATACCATGAAACAACCTGTACTTCATACAGATCATCAGCGATATGGGAAACCATAGTCTGGGTTGCATCAAACAGAGAACCAAATCTCATACCGATAACATCAGAAGATACGATCGGATCCTCGTTGTATCCGAAGGACTCAGATGCAGCAGCCTTCATAGCAGCATTGATCTCTTCCTTGGTTACGTCTGCCTTCTTAACAACAGCTGTTAAGATTGTGGTAGAACCGGTTGGTACAGGTACACGCTGTGCGGAACCGATCAGCTTGCCGTTCAGCTCTGGGATAACCAGACCGATTGCCTTAGCTGCACCAGTAGAGTTAGGAACGATGTTAGCTGCGCCTGCACGTGCTCTTCTTAAGTCGCCCTTTCTGTGTGGTCCGTCAAGGATCATCTGGTCGCCGGTGTAAGCATGAATGGTGCTCATGATACCGCTCTGGATCGGAGCGTAGTCATTTAATGCCTTAGCCATAGGTGCTAAGCAGTTGGTGGTGCAGGATGCAGCGGAGATGATGGTATCTTCTGCTGTCAGAGTCTTCTCATTTACAGAGTAAACGATGGTCTTTAAGTCGTTTCCAGCTGGTGCTGAAATAACAACCTTCTTAGCACCTGCATCAATATGAGCCTGTGCTTTTTCCTTAGAAGTATAGAAGCCAGTGCACTCTAATACTACATCTACGCCAAGCTCGCCCCATGGAAGGTCAGCAGCCTTTGGCTCTTTGTAGATAGTGATCTTCTTGCCGTCAACTGTGATTGAATCTTCTCCAGCCTCTACAGTGTGCTTGCCTTCACCAATGTGTCCAGCATATCCACCCTGTGCTGTATCATACTTTAACAGATGTGCTAACATCTTAGGATCGGTTAAGTCATTGATTGCTACTACCTCGTAACCCTCTGCTCCGAACATCTGACGGAAAGCCAGACGTCCAATACGTCCGAAACCATTAATTGCAACTTTTACTGCCATGATTCAATTCCTCCTAGATTGTTAAAAAAATATTATTTGTTAAATATTAATCAACTGTCTACATTGTACTCAATTTTATCCAAAATAGCAAGTCTTTTTTTCGTTTCTACCATTCTGACTATTTTCTCTCATAAATTCCAGTAATTTTCAGCGGATTTTTATTTCGTTACATTTCAGCCATCGCTGGTTTGAATGGGAAAGTGTGTTTATTGTCGGGTACAGACTTGTTATTACCGTCATTTGTAATTATAATGTGAGAAAATAAAGATTCTGAGAGTACATATAACAAAAAAGGAGACTTATCACTATGGATGCTATTTATGACTACCATCTCCACACAGAATTTTCTGCAGATTCCGAAACCCCGGTACGGGATCAGCTGGAAAAAGCCATTTCCCTGGGGATGAAAGAAATCTGTATTACAGATCACCATGATCACGGAAGCCAGTTCTGTCCTGATGACTTTACTTTAGATCTTCCTACTTATATAGAAAGCTTACGCAAAATAAAGGATGAATACGCAGACCGGATCCGTTTAAATATTGGAATCGAACTGGGTCTGCAAAACCATGTGGGTGATTATCTCCATGATTTTGCAAAAACCTGGGGGAAAGAATTTGATTTTGTTATTGGTTCCAGCCATTTTGTAGACCAGATGGATCCTTATGAAAAAGCATTCTGGGACCGTTTCGGAGAAAAAGAAGGTATGGAAGCCTTTTTTAAGGTATCTCTGGAACGCATAAAAAAACTGTGTGATACTTTTGACTCCTATGGACACCTGGATTATTCTTTAAGATATGCTCCCCATAAAAATGAGTTTTATTCCTGGAAGGATTACGAATCCTATATCCGTCCGATTTTGAAGCTGCTCATTGAAAACGGAAAATGTCTGGAGTGTAATACAGGCGGTATCCGATACGGACTGGGAGATACCAATCCATGTGCTGATGTTTTCCGTTTCTACAAGGACCTTGGTGGAGAACTGATCACTATCGGTTCTGATGCCCATACACCAAAAACTCTGGGCATCGGCTTTGAACAATGCCGCGAAATGTTAAAAAGCTATGGTTTTCGCTATTATACCGTATTTCATGAAAGAAAAGCAGAGATGCTCCCGCTGTAGGGGCATCTCTGCTTTTTATGCAGCCAGACTTCCAGTACATCGTTTCGTAACTGTGCTGGCATATCCATTAATCTGCCTTCATCTGCTCTTTTACATCTTCTTTTAACTGTTTCCAGGCTTCTTTATCTTCTACATAATATTTTGGACACTTTTTTCCATTTATATCATAATGGCGTACTACATCGGAGCTTTTTAATTTCAGCTGCCTGCAAAGCCAGGCAGTCAGCTTTACCACTGATTCATAGGAAGCATCGTTAAATTTGCCGGTATCATCTGGATGACATACTTCTATAGAAATGGTATCATCATTTCTGGGGGCATTTGCATAGGCTGTCTCATCAATAGGAATGCACTGTATTACCTCCCCATCCAGCCCTACTACGAAATGGCTGCTGGAAGAAATCCCCTCTTTCTGTGCATCCTGGTCTGCCAGGCTGTCAAAATAGTTTCTGGTAGCCTTTGCACTGGTTCCCGGATTTCCCACATAATGGATCACTATATTTTTCACCTGCTTGCGGGTCACATCCGGACGTGAAAAAATATTTTTCCGTAAAAAATCCTGCTGTACCCAGTCAGGAACTTCTACTGCTTTCAGATCAACTGTATTTTCAGGCTCTCTTCCCCATATATAGTAGCCGCTGCCAAGACCGGAAAGAATGCCGATCATCATTGCCATAAAAACAGCTGCCATGGGAAAAGTTATCGCCTTTCGTTCTCGCTTTTCCAAATTATCTATCCCCTGTATCTTATTTTTTCCAATATAACATTATTCCCCGAAAAACTCAATGAAGAACTTCTTAAGGACTTGCAGTAAATTTTATGAAGAGTATACTATTTTCTGCAACTTTTTTCCCATTCCATGCGTCTAATAAGTGTAAGACACAAAAAGACGTACTGATACAGTTATTTTGAAAACGATGTACTAGTACATCGTTTCGTAAATAACTGTACTAATCGCGTAGGATGCGGATTTGAGTGTGCAAGTCTAAAAACGCAGGCGTAGCGGGCTACGCTGAGGCTTTTAGACCTGTGCAATCAGATTCGCAGACAAGCGAGTGGTATAGTTATTTCGAAAACGGTGTACTAGTACGCAGATTAAAATTGGAAAGGAGAATGCGTCATGAACCATTCTGATCAAGCAGAAAAAATCCGGCTGCAAACGGAAAAAATGCTCATTGACCAATATGAACGTTTTTACCGGCTGGCCTACAGTTATGTACATAATGAAGCAGATGCTTTGGACGTTGTCCAGGAAAGCGCCTGCAAAGCCATTATCCAGTGCAAAAAATTAAAGGATACTACGAAGCTTCTTCCATGGCTATGCCGGATCGTAGTAAACACAAGCCTGGATCTGCTGCGAAACCAGATAAAAGAACAGCCTGCCGAAGAGCTTCCTGAAGCTGCAGCAGAAGATAAATACGAGGAATTGGATCTTAAAAAGGCTTTGAACCGTTTGGAGCCCGAGAACCGCACCGTCATCATCCTGAGATATTTTGAGGATATGAAGATCGAGGACATTGCCCTTGTGGTCGATGAAAATGTAAATACCGTAAAGACCCGATTGTACCGGTCATTAAAAAAACTTCGCATCCAGCTGGATGATACAGCAGCTCTGTAAAAGAAAGGAGACCATATTAATGAAAAAACAGGATCGTAATTCAGGATATTTTGATAATTTAGATAATTTAGATAAACTTGAGTCTTTAAAGCAGGAATACAATGAAATCCCGGTTCCTGATGCTGCAAAAGCCCGGATCTTAGCCGGGATCAAAGAAGGGAAGCGTAAACACAGCCCATTTCTTCGCATTTTACGCACAACCGGCACTACTGCCGCTGCTGCTGTGGTCGCTCTTGCTATCATTACCAACGTGAGCCCAACTATTGCCAATGCCATGACAAACCTGCCGGTGATCGGTGCCATTACAAAAGTAGTTACTTTACGTACATATGAAGATAAGACCAATCATTTTGAAGCCAAAGTAGACATCCCGGAAATTGACTCCGCACCAGAAGCTGTGAACCGCTCTATTGGGGATTATGCAAATGAACTGATCGCCCAATACGAAAAAGAGCTTCGGGAATCCCAGGGAGAAGGCAGCTACTCTCTCACTTCTACTTATAAAGTAGTAACTGATACAGATAAATATCTGTGCCTGCGCATTGATACCACACTTGTAATGGCAAGCGGAACAGAATATACCAAGGTATTTACCATTGATAAAACTACCGGAAATATTGTTCCCCTTTCTGCTCTTTTTAAAGACAGACCGGAAATGCTCACTGCTATCAGCGACAATATTAAAGAACAGATGAAAGCACAGATGGCGGCAGACTCTTCTGTTACTTATTTTATTGAAAGTGATATGCCTGAATGGGATTTTAAGGAGTTAAATGGAGATGAAAGCTTTTACTTTAATGAAAAAGGTGAACTTGTGATCACTTTTGACGAAACAGAAGTGGCACCTGCTTACATGGGAGCTGTTGAATTTACCATTCCACAGTCAGTAACAGGAAATTTTAAATAAATGCCGGTAAACATTGCGGCCGGCGAAAAACCGGCCGTAACAGCAAGTGTATGAAAGACTCCAAAAGGGCATCATACTTACGGAGGAAAAGGGATTTGAACCCTTGCGCCGGTGTTACCGACCTACTGGTGTTCGAAGCCAGACCCTTCAACCACTTGGGTATTCCTCCTGTTATTGCTAACTATACAAGTATACAATATTTTTCCGGTTTTGTGTAGTAGGCAAATCATTTAATTTCTTCTATATAATAGATGTAATCCAGAGAACGCAGTGCTTCAATGATGTCACTGTGTTTTTTTTCTTTCTTAAGTTCCTGGCTGTCTACAGTCAGGGAAACTGTATACACACTGAGTCCGGAATTTAAATAAGCCGGATTTGCCTCAATATCATCAATGCGGATACCAAGTTTCCGGATCGTTGCCACGAAATCCTGAAGCTTAAAGCTGCTCTTTAATTCCAGATGTACTTCAAAATGGTTAGAGCGGTCTTTTAAATAACGCTCTGCTGATGGGAACAGTGAAATACCGCAAAGGAGAGCCATGAAAATAGCAAACGCTGAAATATACATTCCTGCACCAAGCATCAGTCCCATAAAGCCGCATGCCCAAAGAGCTGCAGATGTAGTCAAGCCCTTGATCTGGTTCTTAGAGCTGAAAAGAATGGAATTTCCGCTTATCATGGCAATGCCTACAACAGCTGCCCCGGAAATAACAGGGATTACAAAAGAAAATTCCCTGGCCAGATACATATCTGTCAAAACTGCTGCTGTAGCAGATACACTGACCAGCATAAAAGTCCTCATACCTGCAGAATGACGCTTGCTGGACCGTTCACAGCCGATCACAGCCGCCAGTGCCAGTGACAAAATGATCCTGAAGATCACCTGCTCTCCCACGCCTTCCATCATCCATCCTTTTGTCAGTTCTGCTGCTATATATCCCATATTAATACGTCCTCCTTGCTCTTAAATGATTTCTTAATGCCCCCACTGCTTCGTACTGTTCATTGGCAGCTTCTAAAAATGCCTGTTCCTCTGGTGAAATAGTTTCTTCTGTCTCCGGTATTTCCTGCTGGATCTCGTGGATCCGCCTGATCAACAGCTCCAGGCGGGTCACCGGATCCTTTTCTTTAGCCTCCTTTGGCAGTTCAATATCCCCATAGGATCCGGACAGATATAAAGATATCTTGGCACAGGCGGGACCAGTAAGCTCATACAGCACACTGGATGCCAGAATAACAGTCTGCAGGTCAATGCCCATCTGTCCGCCTAAGGTTCTTGCCCCAAGAGCTGCCAGACCAATCGCTACACCTGCCTGGGGAACCAGTGCCAGACCTAAGTAATTACGTACCTGTTTTTTCTTATGTACTGCCATACAGCCTAAATACGCACCTGCATATTTCCCTATGATACGTGTAAGGAAATATGCTACTCCGATCACTAAAAGAGAAGCCCCATCTTCTCCTGCTGACGGATTAAGAAGTGCATCCAGCCTGAAAGAAAGACCTGATCTGACGAAAAACAAAAGCAGAATGGGCGGACTGAAATAATTCAACTGCTTAAACAGCTTATCATCATCAGATAAGTTAATATAAATGGTTCCCATAGACATACATCCCAGAAGTGGTGATACATCAGCCAGAGAACAGATCCCGCAAAAAGCAAATAGCGCTGCCACAGATATGATCAGGCGATTATCTTTATATTTTTTCTTTGGCATCATGCATTTTAGCAGCCATCCAAAAATACCGCCAAGTACCAATACCGCACCGTTAACAAAGATCGGCTTTAAAATATTCCCCACCTGGAAGCCGCCCCCTGAAAGCGCCGCCAGTGCAATGGAGATAGCTGCACTATATTCCACAAGACCAACTACATCATCTAAAGCCACTACCTGCAAAAGAGTATCTACAAAATCACCTTTTGCCCCAGTCTGGCGGATCGTCATGATAGTAGATGCAGGAGCTGTGGCTGACGCCAGAGCCGCCAGCACAATAGAAAATGACAGATTCAGATGAAGAACTCCATAAACCACTGCAAAAACACATACCGATGCCAGCACTGCTTCCATGACCGTGATCACAACCACCTTCCAGCCGTTTTTCTTCAGAACCGAAAAACGGAAAAACTCACCTGTACTGAAAGCAATGAAAGCCAGTGCAATATCTGATAGAAAATCCATGCCATCTATGACCTTTACCGGCACCATATCCAGACAATAAGGTCCCATAAGGATTCCTGCCAGAATGTACCCCGTTACATTCGGCAGCTTAAATTTTCTGGTGATACGGGTCATAAGATATCCTGTAAACAACATCAGCGCAATGGTGATGATCACCACTGATGCCTGGGATGTTGCATGGTAAAATAAAAATGACTTCATGTTGTAACCCCCTTGTTTCCCCTTGTATGTCATGTTTCTATATGATATACTTTTTTACAATAAAATCAAATTATTTTATTTTTATGTATGATAATTTTTCTTTATAGGAGAATCTATGCTTGGTTCAAAAATAGAAACACTTTTAGCTGTAGCTGAATATCAGAATTTCACAAAAGCTGCTGCTTCTCTTTCTCTGACCCAGCCAGCGGTCAGCCACCACATCAGCCAGCTGGAGGAGGAACTTGGCGTTACCCTGTTTGTACGTGGAAAAGGTAGTTTAATGCTGACTCCGGAAGGGGAGATCGTCTTAAAATACGCACGAAGGATCAAAGCCTTATATGGAAAAATGGAAACAGAGATCAACAATTCCCGAAAACAGCTGACCAAGGTCCGCATCGGCATCACACACACCTCCGAAAGTAATCTGATCACGGAAGTGCTGGCCCGCTGCAGCAATGCTGATAATAATTTTTCCATAACGATTATTACTGATACCATAAATAATCTTTATGATATGTTGGATAATTATGAGATTGATCTGGCCATCGTAGACGGCACTCCAACCGGGCATTCCCTCTGTTCCCTGATGCTGGCTACAGATTATCTGGTGTGTGTTATGTCCATCCGTCATCCTTTGGCTAAACGTGCCATGGTCACTTTATCAGAATTAAAGCAGGAGCGGATGATCCTGCGCCTGCCTACCTCTGATACTCGTATACTTTTTGAGTCCACCTTAAAAAGCATCGGTGATTCCATTGACAACTTTAATATTACTTTGGAAGTTGACAACATTGCTACTATCAAGGATCTGGTACGAAAGGGACTGGGTGTATCCATTCTGCCCCAAAGTGCCTGCGCCAGAGAACAGAAGAAGGGAAAAATGGCAGTTTTGCCTATTGAAAATCTAAGCATGATGCGGGAGACCAAAATTGTATATAAAAAAGATTTTATCCATATGGATATCCTTCAGGAGATCACCCGGGTGTATCATGAAACAGCCAGAAGTTATCAGTGACTAAACCTACATTTCACCTGATGGTAACATCCACGTAATAGACTTTTTTACATTTTCATAGGCAATAGACTTTTTACATTTTATAGTTTTACAAATCAATGAAACCTGTCTTTCGGAGTTGAACTGAAGAAATAGTGCTAAGCCATGGACTAAAATCTATGGCTCAGCACTTTTTTAATATCGGTATTACCCATAAAATAAGAGGTTAATGGAAGTCCGGTATGATCGGAAAAAAACTTTATAAAAGAAGAATTCCGTGATAAGTTTATATATTTTCGGTCAGATATTTTTGCAACTCTGAAGTCACGTATGAAATCAAATATCTCTTCGGTACCATACTGGTTTTTTAAGATGTGTATCTGTAAGATCCTGGTCAGCAGTACCGCAAGGTAACAAATGAGGAAATGTCCGGTGATCGTTTCCTGTTTTTGTAAATATACAGGTCTTGCATCAAGCTGGGATTTCATGACACGGAAAGATTCTTCAATGCGCCAGAGATTATGGTAGGCAGCATACACCTTGGACGCAGCCATGTGGATCTCTGAAGTAACGATCATGTTATAACCTGCAAATTTGCGGGCATTCTCAATGGATTTTTCGTTTATTTCAACTTTTACAGCACCCTCTGTTTCTTCTCCCTTTTTATTAGTGGGAATAAAAGAAACATATTTAGAACTATCGCCATATTCGGATCTTTTTGCCTGACTGGCTTTGAGCTTCTTTGCTTTCTCGACCTGCCGGTTTATTTCATATTTCTGTTTTGCGGCAAGTTTTGGATTGAATGTTACGATCCGTTTTTCTGTAAGTTTTACTGTTTTTTTATGTCCAGCGGTATCTGTGTAGGAATAAGAAAAATCATCTACGCATTCCTTGATACGGTACAGTATCTCTCCTCTTTTGTTCTTAACGTCTGCATAGTCATTTTCAAGCAGGACCCATGTTTTTTCCGTCTCAGGAAGAGTTTTTACAGATTTGGAGAAGATGTATCCATCGCCAGCTTTCAATGCGTGTGCGATGTTATTAAAGCAGTTAAGTCCCTTATCCGCGATCTGGATCGTTCTGCCGGATATGTGACTGCGTTTTTTAAGATCATCAATGATGTTGCGTATAACGGGTTTTTCACTTTCATTCCCAGGATACATTTTCATACCGATAGGGATCTGGTTGGCATCCAGGAGCAGGCCCATACCGACGATCGGTTCCCTGCGGTTTTCTTTTGAGGGGCCTTTCAGTCGGAAATCATCTTCTTTATCAATCTCAAAGTAAAAGTTTGTACAATCAAAGTATGTGTGGACCGTATCAAGCGGATATGTCTGATTGATCTGGTGGTTATAGATCTCGATCACCTTTTCGTATTCGGAGCCAATGTACTCCAGACCGGAATACAGCTGGTCCAGTGAAAAATCGTGGTTTTCAAAGAGATTTGGGATAACCTCATCATAAGTTTTTGATTTCGAACAGGGATGGACTGTTCTTGCATAAATTAAAGCAGACATCATATCAAAAATGTTAAATCTGAAATTAGTTGCCGTCTGCATGAGATCAATAAACCGCTTACAGCCGAGAGAGTCATTGATATTTTTTAAAGGAAAATACCCCAGATGTTTTTCGGGAGACACATCGGAGATCTGTTGTTCTTTTTCTGCCTGTTTTTTCTGTTTGCATTTCTGATTAAGTTTCTGGACCTCTTTGGTAAAAACAGCAATCGGATCCTCAATGCCGGTAGCCTGAAGTTCGTGTACATACCCCAGAGGTTTGTAAGAACGATGAGCACCGCATTTTCGAGTAGGATCATAATAACTTTCGTAGATCTGTAAATAAGTACCCTTTTTATTGTTTGTTTTCTTTAAGAAATAAGACATATAAATCACCCTTCTCCATTATAACACTATAGCACTATATATGCAAAGGGTAAAAACAAACTTTGTCAAATATTTTTAGCAACAAAAAAACCAGCAAATATGTCGGTTTATAATAAAAGGGGGATTTTATTACTCCCAAAAGTAATAGTGCTAAATCCTAAAGACGGGATTCTGCCCCAAAGTGCCTGCGCCAGAGAACAGAAGAAGGGAAAAATGGCAGTTTTGCCTATTGAAAATCTAAGCATGATGCGGGAGACCAAAATTGTATATAAAAAAGATTTTATCCATATGGATATCCTTCAGGAGATCACCCGGGTGTATCATGAAACAGCCAGAAGTTATCAGTGACTAAACCTACATTTCACCTGATGGTAACATCCACGTAATAGACTTTTTTACATTTTCATAGGCAATAGACTTTTTACATTTTATAGTTTTACAAATCAATGAAAACGTTGTACAATAGATAGACTGGCTCTTTAAAGCGTTTAAGTGTGTTCAGGTACTTTTACGCTTTTAAAAACCGGAAATGAAAAATGACTGGAGATAAGTTATGATCGTTCATATAATCGAAGCTTTTTACCGTTTTCTGTGGGGTGATCTATTCACTCTTAAATTCGGGGCATTTTCCATGGGAATCCCCCTGCTTGTACTTCTTCTGATCCCAACAGGCATTTACTTTACCTTCCGCACAAATTTCGTATCCGTACGTCTTTTCCCGGATATGGTGCGCTCATTATCAGAAAAGAAAGGAAAGGACAGCAGTTTGTCACCGCTGCAGACCCTTTTTGTATCTACTGCTACCCGGGTTGGTATGGGAAATCTGGTAGGTGTAGTGGCTGCTGTTTCTGCCGGAGGTGCAGGTGCTGTGTTCTGGATGTGGCTGACTGCCATTTTAGGTTCTGCCACTGCTTTTATAGAAGCAACACTGGCCCAGATCCATAAGGAAAAAGATCCTTTATACGGCGGTTATCACGGCGGACCTGCTTACTATATCCACTATTATGCAGAAAAAATGCGTGGACAAAAACTGCGCCATTCTGTAATTGCTGTTTTATTTGCCTTTTCCGGCCTGTTATGCTGGTGCGGTATCAGCCAGGTGATCAGTAACTCCGTTGCTTCTGCCTTTGAAAATGCCTTTTCCATACCACCTATTATCACTACTGTGATACTGGTGATCTTATCTGCTGTGATCGTGCTTCGGAAAAATGCAACTGTAAAGGCACTGGACATCATTGTTCCGGTAATGGCCGCTCTCTATTTTATTATTACTGTTTTTATTATCATAACCCATATTGGACAGCTTCCAGGGGTATTTTCCAGAATTTTTAAAGAAGCTTTTGGTCTTCGTGCTGTAGCCGGCGGTGGTTTTGGCGCTGTGTTGATGAATGGTGTAAAACGCGGACTTTTCTCCAATGAAGCTGGCTCTGGTTCTGCTCCCTGTGCAGCCGCTGCTGCTGATGAAAAGGAACCTGTAAAAATGGGACTGATCCAGGCTTTAGGTGTATTTATTGATACCATTGTGATCTGCAGCTGTACCGCCTTTATCCTGCTCCTGGTTCCGGATGAACTTACATGCGGACTTATGGGAATGGAACTTTTACAGGCTGCCATGAACTACCACCTTGGAAGCTTCGGTGTGGTCTTTGTAGCTGTTATCCTGGCACTGTTCAGTTTTTCAACTTTTCTGGGCATCCTCTTTTATGCCCGGTCCAATGTATCCTATCTTTTCGGAAACCGCTGGCTTTGGCAGACTCTTTATAAAATTTTAGCTCTGGTCATGCTCTTTGTGGGCGGCATCCAGACGTATACTGTAGTATGGGACCTGGGAGATGTAGGCATCGGGCTGATGACCATTTTTAATCTAGCTGTTCTTATCCCGCTTTCCGGTGAAGCATTATCTGCACTGGCAGAATATGAGAAACTGCGTACACACCAATAATGCGTACGCAGCTTTTTATAGAATTCCCCTGTATCTATTTTGAAATTTGGCCGAAACGACCATGATCATCAGATACTTAATACAAATAGATTTTGTCATTCAGACAAAGATGGTCCACAAGATATGGACCTGACTTTTTAACATTATACACAGACTGTATAACGACGGATCCTGATCTTGAACATCAGGATCCTGTTTTTTCTAATAGCTGTTTCAGATATTCCGGATCGTCCAGTGCCCGCTGCAGGTCTGACGAACGGCCAGATGCCAGAAGACTGGCATATAATTTATTCAACCTGGCCATTTCTGCTCGCCCTTCTGCTTGCCCTTCCGCACGTCCTTCTGCACGTCCTTCCTCAAGACCTTTCGCACGCCCTTCTGCAAGGCCTTCTTCTCTGGCTTCTTCACGGATTTCATCTGCATGTTCCTGAACATATTCTTTCATATACTGTTCAAACATCATATAGCGTTCCCCCATCTTCCGGCTTCTTTTGACCCGGCGCATGGAATCCTGAAGCTGTTTTACCAGTGTATCTTCATATTCAGCTTCACTTCCTGCCAGATCTGCCTTCACAAAATCAAGCAATGCTGTCAGTTCTTTTGGTACTTCTCCGCGGTTTTCTCCGTTTGTGTTCAGAAAAATAGTGCAGACTCCATCTCCAAATGCATTCCCGGTTTCTTCACAGTATTTGCGGATGGTATACCGGCACTTTTTTTGACCAAGGGGATCAAAGTCGCAAATGAAAATGACATATGCATCTGCCAGTTCGCTGTAACTTCTTCCTTTTTCCAGCATTTCCATATCCATCTGGCTGTGATAATAGCGGCTGCGCCTTTCCAGGCTGTCTTTTTTTACCAGCTGCATCTCAATATCATAATGCGTCTGATCCTCATCCTTTGCAAATACATCCATGCGGATGCTTTTGTTTTCCGGATTAAAGAAGAAACCATGTTCCCTGCTGATCTCTACTCTTCCTATTTTCATTTCCAGCACGCGCTCAAGGAAACACCTGCAGTTTTCCGCATCCATCATAACAGCTGCGAACATAAAATCGTCGTGAAATACCAATTCTTCCAGTGCTTTTTTACCCATTTTCTTCCTCCGTGATACAGAGGAATCCTATAAGGATAGATTAGCACAAATCCCCCTCAGGTGCAATGTTTTTTTCAGAGTACCTGCTGGAAATGATTTCAGAACACCCACCGAAAAAATCCCAAAGTGTTTCTTCACAGTATTTGAAAATACTATATAAGCAATTTGCTTTTTTCTTCAACTGCTTTTTGACCAAGGCAAAAACCATCCTCCTTACTCCATGCTGATACAATGTGGGCCACCTTCCCATCTCCTCTTTTATTGGAACGCATGGTTTTTCCATCGATACAGATGATCTTCTTCAGCAGTTCCCCATCGTCCTGATTTAAACGATCCTGCTATTTTCCATAGAGCTGCTGCAGGATTTCTGGTGATATCATTCCCATTACGCGTCTTATTGTATCATGAGATGGTATTCCGTTTTTTAACTCTATATATTTGCGAAGATAATCCTGATAATTTTCTGCAAATAATGCCATTTCTACCCAGTCATCTGCATTTGCTAATGTTGCAAACAACACAATAACAAGAATATCCTTTAATGTATGACGAACTTTTCTTTGCTGGCGATCATCTTCAATATATTCCATCCAATCTAATAATTCTTGCATATACTAACACCCCTTTTCTTTTAATTTTAACAAAAAAGGGGGCGTGTTCACAATTTATTTACTCATGCGTTTGTCGTGCTTTCGCCTCACGACAAACACACGAACGATCATCTGACATCAATTCTGCTTTCTGTTATTTTTTAAGCTTCTAAAAGTTCTTCTAGATACTGAATTTGGCGTAAGCTAAGTACAAACCTTTTATTTCTCATCGACAACTTATGTCTTGTTATTTGTGCCGGTTTCAAACATCATGCGTAAAAGTAACATTGTGAGCTTAGATGCTCTATATGCTAGAGGCGACGTGGATACGCCTGTAAGAATAAGGATTGCCTGAAGTCAGGTGGAAACTTAAATATCAAACTTCTTAAACTGGAGTCAAAAGACTCCTCAGAAGCCCCCACTTCAAATTTCATCAGAAATTAAGTGGGGGGTAATTCACGTACATTAATTTCATCAAATCAATTTCATAACTTCATTTTTCTTTGTTGCAATAGTACATAACCCTCAAATAACGCAAGATCTTCTTTTGTTGTAATTTTAATATTTGTCTGATCTCCATACGCCTGATACAATCTATCTCCAAGAGCATACATCAAAGAAGTTGTATGCGGTTCGACCTTTTCAATTAAGCCTTTCTCTTTTGCCCTCTTATACACATTCAGAAGATAATCAAATCTGAACCCATAAGGACATGCGATCTGAATATATTTATCCCTATCAACCCAGGTCTTGCTAGTAGCATTTTCGTCATTACTTCCTAACAACTGATAACATGGCGTAGCTGTAATAGCTGATCCTTTATCTTTCATCACACGGATCACATCATTGACAATTTTATCCGATGTAAATGGTGCTGCTCCATATTGTATCATAACATAATCATCAGGCTTGATTTTGTCCTTTAAATTATTGATACCGCCCATTACAGAATCTTGAAAAGTATCTCCGCCATCTGCAATCCACTTTACTTTGCTCAGACCATATTGTTCGATCATTCCCGTAAGATACTCTTTCCATTTCTTATGGCAAACAACCTCTATAGCGTCTATCTGAGGATTGTTCTGAAAAATTTCAATTGTGTATGCCAAAACTGGTTTTCCAAGTACTTCAACAAACTGCTTCGGACGCCCTGCACCCACACGAGAACCAACTCCACCCGCAAGAATTATTGCTGTGACCATTATTCCTTTTCTCCATAACTTTCCAATGCGAAGTCAATAAATCTCACCAAATTTCTGTAAGATGGCAAGAAGAAAAAACTGTCATCATCGCCAACGCTACCTTTATAAAGCCCCCAACAGAACCAATAAAACGCTGAAATAGGGATAAATGCAATATAATACCGATGTTCATCTTCCGTTAACGTTCTACCAACAAAAGCCTTTAGGTATCTCTCTATCTGCTCATCCGACCAATCATAACGACATAAAATACATCCAATATCATTCGCCGCATAGTTTAAACCAGTGTATTCCCAATCAATCAGGTATATTTCTCCTTTTTCATCATAAAGATAGTTTGGTTCATATGTATCATTGTGGCAGAGAACTAAACCATACCCTAATCTTTTAGCATCGGCCTTTAACAATGGATATAGCCTTTCTACTTTTTCAACAAGATCAGCAAACTCTTTTCGCAGATTTCCTTTTGTTGCAGATGCAATGTCCATCAATTTTTTACCTTCTGCAACATTATCAAAGATTTTTACGCTTTCATCTGGTTCGACCTCATGCAAACGATGCAAATACTTCATTGCAACTGTCAGCTGTTCATTTGATTTTTCAAAGTTACAGTTTTTGGCATTCTGAACATAATGTGAAATCTTCCATCCTGCCATTTCCATATGTATCACGGATTTATCAATACCTATCTTTTTTGCTGCCAACTGTGCAAAAAGTTCTGATTGACGATCAGTCAAATTTCCTGCTGTTCCACCCGGATGACGATAGACATACTTTTCTCCATTGCACTCAAATGCAAACGAAATATTGGTAAGTCCTGCATTAATCACAGATATATCAATAATTGAATTAGGATTGCATTTTAAAGTCTCGCAGATATTTGTAATTATTTCCGAATCAACATTCAAAAGAAACTCCGAATCAAACGTTCGTAGATCGTCGATGCTATCAAATTCCAAAATTGCATTTGGCGAAAACTCTTTTTTATAAAATGTGAGCTGACGCATATGTTTTGCATAAAATTCTTCCCAAAACATTGAAGCGACACCAAAGTCATTTATTTCAGATTCCATAAGTTTCCGAAATATTTGGCTAAACCCCTCATTCATATATGCGTGTCCAACCATGGCTAGTGAGTCTTTTCCACCTATAGTTAAATCGGTGATCGCATCTGCATCTGAACACATAACTCCAAATTCCCGGAATTTCCCAGTCTGATATGATACTGCACGGTATGAACGGTTGTCCGAATTTTCCTCAATAAACGGGTTGGTGACAAAATAATGATCAGCACAACAAATAAATGAATTTGAAAGGTATTGTCTAACCACATAAAGTGAATAGAGATTTCCCTTCTTGCCAAACTCATTATTTACAACTAAATGAACACCATACTTCTGCTCCAAATAGAAAAATTTTTCCTTCATATAGCCAATAACTATATAAATGTCTTCTATTCCTGATTCTTTTAGTTGCTCTATCTGTCTTTCTATGAGAATTTCGCCCTTTACCCGAAACAAGCCTTTGGGTTTTTCATATGTAAACGGAGCAAAACGATCAGATTTTCCTGCTGCTAGTATAATCGCATTTTTCATTTTACCTTCTCCCTATCAACGCTTTTACTTTGAACATTAAAGTTAAAGCTAGATACAGAAGCATGGGAGGTTCTCTTTTCCTTTGGTGGCAATGTCATATAATCATTATAGACATATTTCAAAAAAGCATCATAGTTCTTTGTTCCGTAAAATTTATGTCCCTCAAAATCATACTCCGCTCTATCCAAAAACCAACTCTTTGGCATTCCATATCGTATTTTTGCTGGATGTGCATTTTTCATATAGAGTTTCCCAAATGTCGGAAACAACAAGGTTCTCACTCTGTTTGGTGTACTATTATTGCTTCTGCTCGCCATCTTTTCAACTCTTCCATATATCCACTTGACCGGAATCACCGAGAGAAAGCTATAAATTGCTTTTTTCATGCCTGTCTCATTAACTTTTCCTACACGAGAATACAATATTTTCCTTAAAAAGAAGCACCATAAATCTTGTAGTTCCATTCCGAGCACACTTTTGGGGCAATCATCAAGAGCAAAAATGTCTACACAGACGCCGTTTTTTCCTTTCATGTGTTCCTGTCCTGCTCGGACAAATGAAGTTCCGGTCCTACGCAATTTTCCATATTGCCAAAGATATTCTGGATCATTATAGTGATCTTGAAAGTAGCAAACAGAAGCATCCATTTCATCCGCAACTGCCCTGAATTTCTCATACTCTTCCCGAAGCATTGCAATATCTGAATCGTCATCCCATGGAATATAACCTTTGTGCCTAACAGCACCTAGTAATGTTCCGCAAGTAATGCAATATTTAATACCATGCTTTCTACAAACACGATCGAACTCAATTAGTAAATCTAATTCTAACAACTGCATTGTCCTGAATTCTTCCGGTGATAATTTTCTTGGCTCTGCCATTTTTCAGTTTCCTTTCCAACTTTAATCAAGCCCACAACAGAAAATAAAATCTGCTGTGGGCTCATACACACTATCTATTCTTTTTAAACCAAAGCCTTAGTATTTGTCATTATCTCCGTAAGAAATCATAGATGACGGTTCAGATACATCCACACTTTTCCTGGCCGGCTGTGGTGCTGGATCCGCAGAACCATCCTTTAATGTGAATTTACTTACCAAATCCTTTAAGAGCTGTGCCTGGCTGGAAAGCTCCTCACTGGCTGCAGCACTTTCTTCTGCCGTTGCAGAATTGCTTTGTACAACGCTGGAGATCTGGCTGATGCCCTCATTTACTTGCTTTACAGAAACTGCCTGTGACTCGCTGGCAGAAGAGATCTCCTCAATGGTCTGTGCTACTCCCTGAACGCCTTCGGTCAGCTGCTGCAATGCCTTAGCCGTGTCATTTGCAATCTTTGTACCACGGTCAACTGCGTGAAGAGAACCTTCAATGAGAGCAGAAGTATTCTTTGAAGCTTCTGCTGATTTTCCTGCAAGATTACGAACCTCGTCTGCTACTACTGCAAATCCTTTTCCTGCTGCTCCTGCACGGGCTGCTTCTACGGCTGCGTTCAAAGCAAGAATATTAGTCTGGAATGCAATATCCTCAATCGTCTTGATGATCTTTCCAATCTCACTGGAGCTGTTGCTGATGTCCGTCATGGCAGAAAGCATCTCCTGCATACGCTGTCTGCTTTCTCCTGCCTGTTCTCTTACATTATCAGCCATGTCGCTGGCTGCCTTTGCATTTTCAGCATTTTTTTCAACATTATTGGAAATCTCATTAATGGTAGCTGCCAGTTCTTCCACGGAAGAAGCCTGCTCGGTAGCACCCTGGGATAATGCCTGTGCTCCGGAGGATACCTGATCGGAGCCTGCTGCCACCTGATCAGCTGACTGGGTAACACTCGAAAGCGTACTGCTTAAATTATCTCTCAGAAGAACCATAGAGTTATAGATCGCAACAAAGCTTCCTACATAATCCTTTGACATAGAAGAATAAACATTAAAGTTTCCGCGGCTCATCTCTGTAAGGATATTTGTCTCATCTGCCACTACCGCGTTCAGGAACGCTGCTACAGACCGCAAATCATCGGAAAGCTTTCCAAGCTCATCTTCTGCCTTGTACTCGATATCAATATCCATATTACCGCGTCTCATTTTTTCCATAGCTTCCTGCAACTGTTTTACCGGCTCTACTACGGAACGTATCAGGATCGTTGCCATAATAACGGTAAGGATCAGTGCAACGATAACAATTATGATCCCTACAATAAACAGGATGGTTCTGGTCTTCATGGAAGAATTGTAATCATTACCAACAAGGTCTGTCACCTGATCGCTAAACTGATCCAGAATTCCTTCCAGCTTGGACACTTCCGGGTCAAACTCATTGATAAACGTGAGCCTTGCCTGCTCTTTCGCACGGTCAGAACCAGTGGACAGATACTCTAAGACCTTGTTTGTGACCTCAGAAGTTACCTGAAGCTGTGTATGAAACTGGTTTACCAGTGTCATATCTCCATTATAACGCTCCATGAACCAGCCTGCGTTCTCCGCAAGGCCGTCTCTATACGAATCAACGTTTGAAAGATATGTTTTTGTGGCGGTGGGGTCATCATCAATCATAGCCTGCGTCAGATTCTGGATTGTTGCCAGCATATAGATTTTTACCTTGTCTACACGTACGATCGCTTCGTGGTTATTTTTATAGAACTGGTTATACTGTGTGCTGATGTTGATCATTCCATAAAACAGCGCGCCAACTGTTACAAAAAAACAGATGACTACTGCTCCAAAAGCAATCGTGATTTTTTGCTTCATATTACGGTTCTTCATGTTCCTTCCCTCTCTTTGTTATTTCTTTCGTGGAATATTGTGGAATTTAATCCCTACTTTTATTATTCGGCAAGTAGCGAAAAATCATAAGGGATATTTGGTTTTTCATTTTTCTTTTCTATGGTTCTTTTTTCCTGTTTCTTCCAGTGTTTCTTTCCATCCTGCAGACTCTTTTTTATTATGAGCATCTATAAATGCACAAAAATCTTCAAACGATACTGGCTTCGAGATCAGATAACCCTGAAGGAAATCACAGCCCATATCCGAAAGTTCTTTCGCCTGGAGCTGGTTTTCTATCCCCTCAGCCGTGATCTGAATCCCATATTTGTGAAAAAAATATATGATCTCCGAAATAAGGTCTTTTGAAAAACTTGTTGTATCTATAGTCCATGTAACTGCCTTGTCTATTTTCAACACAGAAAACGGCATCTGCATAAGCCGCAGGAGATTTGACTCTTCTTTTCCAAAATCATCAATAGCTATGTGGCATCCTCTTTTCATCAGTTTTTCTGCCAGCTCAATGACTTGCTGCATATTCTGTATTTGATTACTTTCTGTGATTTCAAAACATATAACAGATATATCTGATGTACATTGATCTAGCATGGCAAAGATTTTCTTTTCTGATTCCACGCTGGAGCATGTGACCGGGGACAGATTTACATTTATTCTTTCAATGTTTCTTTTTTTCAGCTCTGGCAGCTGTTCTAACACTTTATTTAAAACCCACAGATCAAAACAGCTGACATAGCCCATTTCCTCTGCTTTGCGGATCACCTGTTCAATATTCTGATGGTGGCCATCATCATATCGTAAAAGTGCTTCTGCAACATTCAGTTTCTTTTCATTTAAATTGTAGATCGGCTGATAAAAAACCTTAAGATAAGGCAATGCACTTTCAAAATAACTTTGCATAATTTTTCTCTTTTCATCCATTTGCAAGCTTGCTTTTTACATAGTCCTTGATCATTTCTCCGCTGTGTCTATCATCTGGTACTGGCATCTGGATCCGGTCACAGAGAGAAAGCCATTTGTCCAGCGTGAGGACTTCATTTTCCTCCTCTACATAATACAGATCTGTGGGAAGGATATCCTTATAAATTGCTGCTGACGGAGAATTCCATTCCTGATATTCCTGCTCTGTAAAACGGATATCACAGTTTTTTTCTCCTTCTGTAACTTTCCTAAATCTGCTGCCTAATACGGTCTTTTCTTCTTTCCGTTCCTTTCTCCAAACCACTGTTCCATCCAGACAAAACTTTAAATAGGTTCCTGATCCCAGATCATCTGCGATCACTTCATTTTCGGATACTGCATATAGCTGTATTTCGTTGCTGTCAATATATAAAAGCTCTTCTATTTTTCCCTCTTCTCTGGTTTCTTTCAGGATGCATCCTGTTCTGGCATCGAAAAATACCAGAGTATCACCACAAACTGTAACCGAAGTGATTTCCCTTTCCGGATCTGCAAAACTGCACCAGGATACTTTTCCTGTATCCGTGTTCAGGATCAGCCATCGTTTTTTATAAGTCTGCGGACATAAAATGTTTCTGCCTATAGAAACAGCCCCGCCAAATACCCCCGGAATACCACGTACTTTATTCTTGTCCACCATTGTATAGGTCACATGCCCGGAAGTAAGATCGATGCAAAGGATGCTGTTGTACCATGCAGGCATACAATATAGTACATTACCTCTCTGAAAGCCTTTCAGGAATAACGGCTGTTCTATAAAATGCTCTGCATCACGGATCTGTACGGACTCAAACTGATCCTTATCTATATGGTAAATGGCCAGGTTTCTGGCAAAATATGGGACAAGATACAGTCTGTCTTCTACCCGTACAACAGAACGGAACAGGTCTCCCTTAAATGCCAATTCTCCCGGAATCTTTCCTATGCAGGAAAGTCTGTCCATTTGTTTATCATAATGAAACAGCAGGTTTACTTTTCCGTGAACAAACCACACTTCTTTTTCATCTTCCCAAAAAGCTCCCGGCCAGCATGGTATCTTACATTCCTTTTCTCTTACCCGGGAATCCTGATATAAAACCGGTTTTCCTGTTTCCCAGAACAACTGGGCTACAGAGCTGTAATCCCCGTAATAGCAGTCGCAGGAAGCAATGGCAAGATCAAGATCGTATCCGTTGTCCAGGATTCCCCAGCCTTCTTCTTCATAAGAAGCCAGAAGTTCTCTATATTTCTGTAAAAGCTGGGGCCGCATCACCTTCAGTGTCTGTTCATACAGTGGGTGAGGACGCAGCCACAAAGCAAGGTCTTTTCTTGTTTTAAAATAAAGTAAGACTTCTTCTATTTTTTTCATCATATCCGGCTGGTTTAAAAGTGCCTCAATGGAAAGACCGTAAAATACTGTCTTTTTCCTGGATCCGTCAGGACTGTAAAGACATTCCTGCCATTTTTCCGGAAGAGATCCATCTTGTCTTTTCGTATCACGAACACGTTCAATCTTTGGTGATCCAAAGTTTTGTACCTTCTCTTCCCATTGTTCTGCCTGAACTCCTTTAATCCAGGAACACAGGATATTGATAAAAAGCTCCCTCTCCTGCTCTGTTGCCGTAACAATACAGTCTGCATTAACAGGCCCCGATAAAGTCACAAAACCGGCGCTTCTCTCCTGACATTTCACAGACTCCACATTATCTGTGCTTGCTGTGGTATAATAAGGAAGATATACCAGCTGATCTGCATATTTCTTCAATCTGCTGCTATAAAAATCAGGATGGACACTGGTCAATATATTGTTCTGGTCATATGGATTGTGGATAAACACCGCATCCGGTTTTTTATCTTCCAGGCGGAATGTGCGGTAATCTGTGACAGGAACATCTGGTGGATACTGATCTCCCTCGTAGTGTTCTACTGCAAGATTTCCTTCCTGGTCTTTATCAAAATAGGGGATCGGTACAACATAAGCATCACAATCCGGATCCTTATCTGCCGCTTTCCAGACGGTTTCCATAGAATCCCACATAGACACTTTATATGGAAGAAAGACAAAACAGAGACGGTCTGTTTCAATCTCGTTCTCTATATGGTCATATAAGAGTTTCAATTCTTTCTTTATTTTTTTGTACAGCTTCGCCATCTGTTTTTTACTGTGAAGGTTCTGGCTCATCTCATAAAGATCTTCACAATATACTTCCAGAAGGGGGACCAGATCTGCTTTTCCCACATTTTCCAGCTCTGTTCCCAACCAAAGGGCTGTTTCCTGAGATTGCGAAAGCGCATCGATCATCACTTCTTCTGTATTCTGGCCAAATCCCATGTACACTCTTTCATTTGCTCGCATTAAAAGGGCTGCTGTCTGTAAAAGTCTTCTTTTTTCTCTTCTTTTGATGGACATTTTTACGGTTTCCTCCAAAAATGATCAGATATCCCATTTCATAAAATTTTATCGGCGTTTTCTTTTTTTTTATAACTGTTTTATCAATTCACTGTTTCTTTTTTGAATTTCCCTTATCCATTTTCAACCACCGCCGATAAGGTTTAAAGAAATACTATTCTGATTATTATGAAAAAAGGCGGTGTACAATATGAGCAGTGGTATGGACAGCAGTATTCTGGATACATACCTTTATGAAGAAAACAATCTTTTAGACCAGTTAGACGAAATGCTGGTTGCTGATGAGAAAAACGGTGATTTTTCCGCCGATGACGTAAATGAGATCTTCCGTATCATGCATACGATCAAAGGCTCTTCTGCAATGATGGAATTTAATTCGATCTCCACGATCGCCCATCATATTGAAGATGTATTTTTTTATATCCGTGATAAAGGGATAGAAACTCTGGATCCTGAGCATAAGAAAGAGCTTTTCAACCTGATGTTCCGTTCAGAAGATTACTTAAGGAGCGAGATTGAGAAGGTAGAACAGGGCGTACCTCTTTCTACTGATATTGATGCGTTCTCCAATGAGATCAATTCTTTTTTGAAGAAGATCAGTGGTACTGCACCTGCACAGCCGGAAGCTTCACAGGCTGCACCTGCAGCTTCTGGTGCTGCTGCTCCTTCTTCTCTTCCTGATGATAAGGATGCAGCCTGCTTTTTCCATGTTTTTCTGGAAGAAGGCGTGGGAATGGAGAATCTGCGTGCTTACATGATCGTAAACGCAGTAAAGGAATGTGATGTAAACTTCCGTTTTTACCCCAGTGATATGGAAACAGATCAGGATACTTCCCAGACGATTGCAGAAAATGGATTTTTCCTTGCCTTTAACTCCAGGGAAGATGCTTCCAAAGCTGAAGGGATCTTAAAGACACAGAACCATATCCGTTCTTACGAGCTTGTAGATGACCCAAAAGCAGCTCCGGCTCCGACAGTCGAAACAAAAAAAGTTTCCCCTTCCAAATCACCTGCATCAACAGCTTCATCCCCGGATACAGCTGCAAAAAAAGTGGCTCCGCAGCTTACTCATACCCCGGTCAAGCAGAATCTGATCAGTGTCAACCTGATGAAGCTGGACAGCCTGATGGATATTGTTGGTGAGATCGTTATCACAGAATCCATGGTCACATCTTCCCCTGAATTAAACCTGCTGCCAAGGGACAACAGGGATAATTTTATGAAATCAGCACGCCAGCTGCGTAAACTTACCAATGATCTGCAGGATATTGCCATGTCTTTACGCATGGTCCCGATTTCCGGCGTATTCCAGAAAATGAACCGTATTGTGCGTGATATGAAGCAAAGCCTGGGAAAAGACGTCCGTCTGACCATTGTAGGTGAAGATACTGAGGTAGATAAGACGATCGTAGACAATATACAGGATCCTATCATGCATATCGTGCGTAACAGCATGGATCATGGGATTGAAGAAACAGCCCAGGAACGTATTGCTGCCGGTAAGGATCCCCAGGGCGAGATCGTTCTTTCCGCTTCCCATACCAGCAGTGAGGTTGTTATCTCCGTTAAAGATGACGGATATGGCATGGATCCCCATAAGATTCTTGAAAAAGCCCGGTCAAAGAACATGCTGACCAAGCCTGATTCTGAATACAGCCAGAAGGAGATCCTGGGGCTGATCATGCTTCCCGGATTTTCCACCAATACAGCGGTAACTGAATATTCCGGTCGTGGTGTTGGAATGGATGTTGTGAAGAAAAATGTAGAATCCTTAGGCGGTATCGTTTCTGTATCCAGTACCTACGGAGAAGGAACTACTATTTCCATGAAGATCCCGCTGACTCTGGCTATTGTAGATGGAATGAAAGTAACGGTAGGTGATTCTATTTTTACTATACCTATCGCCAATATCCGTCAGTCCTTTAAGGTAAAAGCAGATCAGGTGATCAAAGATGAATATGGCAATGAAATGGTAGAACGTGTTGACCATTTTTATCCTATCGTCCGTCTCCATTCCTTCTATCACCTTCCAACTGAGGTTACCCAGATGGAAGACGGTATCCTTTTATGGGTGGAAGCAAATGACCGTTCTTACTGCCTGTTTGTAGATGATCTGATCGGCGAGCAGCAGGTGGTAGTAAAGCCGCTTCCTGCTTTTCTCAGTGAATTTAACCTGAAAGACCACGGCATCACCGGCTGTACCATTATGGGTGATGGCAATATCAGCATCATTCTGGATATCCTCAGCTTATATTCCATAGCTGTAGAGAATGCGTAAACAGGAGGTTTTAAAATGGCTGAAGTAACAGAAACAAATATCCAGACAGACGTACCGGCTGAAAACCAGTCCGTTGAACGCTGTCTTACCTTTGAGTCGGGAGATATGACTCTGTTTTTAAGTATCAATAACGTAACGGAGATCATCAATGACTGTGCGATCACTCATCTTCCACTGGTACCTGATTATATTAAAGGAATCATCAATCTGCGTGGTCAGATCCTTCCGGTAGTAGATATACGGCTCTATATGGGCAAGCCTGCTTTGGAATATAACAGTAAGACCTGCTTTATCGTTTTAAATGTAGACGATCTTCCTGTATGCATCGTTGTGGATTCTGTGCAGCAGGTGATCGATATTGATCTTCAGGATGTACGTCCGATCCCTATCAAACGCAGACAGAAGCTGTTAGATGGTATGATCACACTTGAAAATGGGACTGTGCTTATGTCTTTTGACTGCAAGTCCCTGGTCAGCTCTTAATGTACTCCCGGAATCTTTTTGTACTTGATTTTGCGAGAAGATTTTTTGTCAGCCGCAAAGGCAGGTGCAGGAAAGACTCCGAGAGTACATCCGATTCCTAAGGAGGTCATACAATGCTTACATTAAGTGACGGGGATTTTAACCGTCTTTACACTTATATCCAACAGCACTATGGCATCAATCTGAGCCACAAAAAACAGCTGATCACCAGCCGTCTTACTAATATGCTGCAGCAGAAAGGGTTTCATAGTTTTACAGAATACATAGATGAGATCATCTCAGGTAAAGATCCTGAGATGGTTTCTGTTATGTTAAACAAGCTGACTACCAACTATACCTATTTTATGCGGGAAAAAGAACATTTTGACTTTCTCCAGAAGCAGATTCTTCCTGAGCTTGCAAACAAGCATTCCCGGGACCGTTCTATTGCGATCTGGAGTGCCGGCTGCTCCTCCGGTGAAGAACCTTATAACATTTCTATGTATCTGAAAGAATATTTTTCCGCTATTCCCGGAAGCTGGGATACACGTATCCTTGCTACGGACATTTCCCAGCGTGTTCTGGATTCTGCCATGGATCCCAGATATTCCCTTGAAAGCTTAAAAGAGCTTCCGCCTTCCTGGCAGGAACGCTATTTTGTTCCCATAGGATATAAAACCTATACTGTTTCAGATGCTTTAAGAAAAAATGTGATTTTTCGTTCCTTTAACTTGATGGATCCCATCCATTTCCGCAAAAAGTTTGACCTGATCTTCTGCAGAAACGTGATGATCTATTTTGATCGTCCTACGAAGGCGGCACTAGTAAGGCGCTTTTATGATGCTACCGCTCCGGGAGGCTACTTATTTATCGGACATTCTGAAAGCCTGGATAAGGAAAACTGCCCGTTTTCCTATATTGAACCGGCTATTTACCGAAAGATCTGATCCCGTAGGTTATCTCATACGTTATTACAGTTATCTTATTAAGGAGGCATTATGATCATGGATCATAAATTAAAATTAATGGTGGTGGATGATTCACCCTTGTTCCGCACCTGGCTGATCCGTTCTCTCTCTGAGGATGACCGCTTCCAGGTTGTAGGATATGCTATAAATGCCTTTGATGCCCAGGAAAAGATCCCCAAGCTGCAGCCGGATATGCTTACCCTGGATATTGAAATGCCGGGAATGTCAGGCATTGATTTTTTAAAGCAGCTGCTTCCTGTCCACCCTATCCCGGTGATTCTGGTATCTTCCCTGAACCTGAGGGTTTTTGATGCCCTGGAAGCAGGAGCTGTGGATTTTGTACGGAAACCGGATGAAGCCAATGGACTGTCTAAAGAGATCTTTCTTTCTACACTCCGCTCCAAACTTGTGGTAGCGGCTGCTTCCCACGTACACCTTCCTTCTGCTCCTGCAGACCCTCAGGCAGGCGGTATCCGCAAGGTTTCTTCTTTACCTCCTGCCAGAAATACTTTCCTGCAGAAACCAAAGATTCCTCTGGGTGCTTCCCCTGAAACAGTGATCGCTATCGGAGCATCTACAGGCGGTACAGAAGCCATTCTCGAGGTAGTAAAGAATTTTCCTGCAGATACTCCCGGAGTTGTTATCACCCAGCACATGCCTGCCGGTTTTACAGCCATGTATGCAGAGCGCTTAAACAGGATCTGCAAAATGGAAGTACGGGAGGCGAAAAACGGGGACCGGATCCGCAAAGGTCTCATGCTTTTAGCTCCCGGAGGTCTGCAGATGCGTGTGGTACCTCTTGGAAACTCCTATGCAGTCAGTGTACAGGAAGGAGAAAAGGTAAACGGACACAGACCTTCCGTGGATGTGCTTTTTGACTCAGTTGCATTACATGTGCGGGAACACGCCATCGGCGTTCTTCTCACAGGAATGGGAGCAGATGGAGCTGCCGGTCTTTTGCGCATGCGCAAAAACGGCGCCTATACAATTGGTCAGGACAAAAACAGCTGTGTTGTATACGGCATGCCTATGGAGGCACATAAGATCGGCGCTGTATGCCAACAGTGCCCTTTAAGTACCATTGGACAGACTGTGCTGGCCCGTGTATCCCTTCGTTAATATATTTAGAAATGAATGGATAAAAAATGAAAGGTGTAAATTCAAAGAACCAAAAGAAATATATGAATAAAACATTGAAGCAGTTCCGATTTGCGAAAAGGGTGATACAGCTGTCTATCACCGGTACGGTTTCAGTGATCACTGCCAGCCTGAGCTTTTATTTCTGCCCGGGCTTTTCTTCCCAGGTCGTAGATGAGGTCAGATCTGGCATTTACTTTGTACAGAATGCCAGCCACCGTAAATTTCAGGAGCTGGAAGACTTTTTTAAAAAACAGAACCAGACAGAACAGGAAGCACAACCAAGGACAGAGCTTTCAAAGGATACTTCCGGAACACAGGGAGTCCCAGATACATCTTCTATCACCTCAAAGACCTCTCCGGTAATCCTTGGTAAAGCAGAAAACCTGGATATGGAGGCAAAACCGGGATCAGACGGCAATTCTTTAGATGCTGCCATCCTGGATACCTGTATGGGACCGATGTACTACTATAATCAGGGAGATACCCGCTGGAGCAGTTATCTCTACGGCGGTTCAGATCCCATGCTCCAGTATGGATGTGGTCCTACTGCTGCTGCCATGCTCATCTCCAGCTTCACAAATGGCGGAGAAGCCATTACCCCGGTAACTATCGCAGACTGGTCTGCTGCCAATGGCTATTATGCCCCCCAGAGCGGCTCCTATCACAGTCTGATCCCATCTGTCCTTACTGCCTATGGCTTTCAGGTAGAATCTGTAACAGACCATTCTCCCCAAAACGCAGCTTCCCTTCTTTCTTCCGGTCATATCCTGGTCGCCCTTATGGGTAAGGGAAGCCTGACACAAAACGGTCACTTTCTCCTGATCACAAAACTCCTTCCTGACGGAAATGTTTCTATCGCAGATCCTAACAGCTTTGATAACAGCACCTGCGAATGGGAGCTTCCTCTTCTCATGGAAGAGTTGAAAAAAGTCTATGACAGCGGTGCCCCGCTCTGGGCCGTTTCCATGGCTGCATCAAACTCTTCCCTCTCCTGAGGAAGGAGGATGCCCCTGAACATCCGCTCCAGGTCTTTTCTGCCCATCGCCATAGCCACCCGCAGAAGGATCACCTTGTCTTTTATATCTGAATAATCATAAATCTTCCCTAAAAACTGAACTACCTCTTCTGCGCCGACATTGCTCTCTGTAAAACAGTTGATCAGAGTCAGCAGCGCATTCATATCTTTGTGGTCAGTATTCAGTACGATCACACAATAGCGGACCGCTTTCTGGTAATCTCCCAGCTTCCTGCAGCCTTCTCCCAGACACTCATACATCTGGATCAGCATGGAAGTGGTAAAGATCCCCCTGTTCACTGTTCCATAGGTTTCCAGCTTTGCTATAGCCAGTTCATACATCTGTACCGCTTTTTCATATTGCCCCTTTCTCCAGTACCAGTCCCCCATAACACAGTCAAAATCAGGCTCTTTCGGAAGCTTTTCCACTGCTTCTTTGTAAATAGCTTCCACCTCGGCTTCCAGTGCGTTCAGGCACTGGGAGACCCTTAACAGGTTTGTATAGGTATAAGAACTTCGCTGATCATATACCCCCAGTTTTTCCGGCATGGCTGCCACCGCCTTTTTGTATGCATCCCTTGCTTCTTCCTTTTTTCCGCCTGAAGAATAGGTATCTCCCAGATATCCAAGATAATCACAATTTTCAGGCTCCTGCTTCAGGATCTCCAGGATAATGTTCAGATTCCTTTCAAATTTGGACTTATCCTTCTTCTCCTGTTCCTGGTAACCGGTATGGAGGAAAGCCAGCTGCTGTGTAGCATCTGTCAGATGCAGTCCGGATCTTCCTTTTCTGACCAGGTGTTCATGTATTTTTCCTACATAGCGCAGCTCCGGCCGGTTTACAAAGAATCGGATCATAGTACCGCCGTTTGTGATATTGTTATTTTCATCCAGATTTGCGATCCCTGTAAGAAGGCCGTCTACATCTTCTCCCACATATTCCAATATCTCCGGAATCTTCGCTGTTTCCTCCGGAGTAAAGCTTTCATCTGCATCAAGAAAGGCGATCCAGTCTCCTTTTGCCTGGTCAATGGCAAAATTTTTGGCAGCAGCAAAATCATTGATCCATGGGAAAAAAAATATCTTTGCCCCCATTTCCCTGGCAATCTCCACGGTACGGTCACTGCTGCCTGTATCTACTACGATCTGTTCACACATAATATCCTTCCCCCAGGAAAGGGCGCGGCGGATATTTTTTTCTTCATTTTTCACGATCATACACTGTGATATGGTTTTTTTCATCATCCGTTACCTTCTTTTTAAGTTCTAAAGGACATATTTAAAATCATAACCACCCGTCCAACGGGTGGTTTGCACTAGGGCTATAAGCCCTTGTTACTAGGCCAGCGTCTCAAGGCGCTGGCTTTCTCTTTAGACTGTGGGAATTCTGTTTACACAGCCTTCCCACAGCTCCGTTCAAGCCATATTGCTCTTGACTCGTCGCTACCCCTTAAAGGGTATTGTTACTACTTGGCATTAACCCTTAAAAGGGTCTTCATATTCCTTTACACTTAGCTTATCCATTGCTATATCATGCTTTTCCTGCTCTTGGATATATTTTTTTATTGTAGCCTCATTTAATCCTACTGTGCTAACATAATATCCTTCTGCCCAGAAATGACGATTTCCAAATTTATACTTTAAATTTGCGTGTTTATCGAATATCATAAGCGCACTTTTCCCTTTTAAATATCCCATGAATGATGATACACTTATCTTTGGCGGAATACTTACTAACATATGGATATGATCTGGCATTAGATGACCCTCAATAATTTCAACACCTTTATAACTACACAATTGTTTTATAATATCTCTTATATCCGCTTTGTATTGATTGTAAATTATTTTTCGTCTATACTTAGGTGTGAAGACGATATGATATTTGCACATCCATTTCATATGCGCAAGTGAATTTTCTTTCTTCGCCATAAATTACCTTTCCTTTCTGCAATACAGCCTGAACAACTCTATTGTAAACGGAAAGGTGATTTTTTGTATAACAATCGACGCGCACCCGCATAGCGGGTGGTTTATTGTTTCGCCCATCTCCATTTTTCGGAACAACGAAAAACTCCAATGGGCTCAACAGACTAAAGTCCATAAAAAGAGGATCTGCGCAAAGCAGATCCCCTAAAAGATGCAGAATCAATTTCAAGATTACTGCAGCATGCTTAATACACCCTGAGGCATAGCGTTGGACTGGGAAAGCATAGACTGAGCAGCCTGTAAAAGAATGTTGTTCTTTGTATAAGCTGTGATCTCATCTGCCATATCTGTATCACGGATACGGCTTTCCGCAGAGGTAATGTTCTCAGAAGTAACCTTCAGGTTGTTTACCGTATGCTCCAGACGGTTCTGGGCAGCACCAAGCTGTGCACGGTAAGTAGATACTTTCTCAATTGCAGCATCTACAGATGCCATTGAATTGAATGCCTCAGTTGTGTTAGATACCTTAAGATCATTAACCTTTAATTCTTCAGCTGTCATATTCTGCTGTTCAACGGTCATTGCGTTGGTCGAATCTGCACTAGCACCGATAAAGAATGTAAGTGGGGTATCCTTCTTTGCAGGCTTTAAAGGTGTCTCACCGTTGAACGCTGTAGTAGTAGCGATACGAGTAATCTCTTTGTTCAGTGCATCAAGCTCAGCCTTGATGTTGCCTCTTGCAGTTGAGGTATAAGTACCGTTTGCTGCCTGGGTAGTCAGAGTCTTCATACGCTGAAGCATGGAGTGGGTCTCTGTCATAGCACCTTCTGCTGTCTGGATCAGACCAACTGCATCGTTTGCGTTGTTTACAGCCTGGTTTAAACCATTAATCTGGGAACGCATGGTCTCGGAAATAGCCAGACCTGCTGCGTCATCGCCTGCACGGTTGATCTTGTAACCGGAAGACAGCTTCTCTAAGTTTTTGCTCAGTGCGTTCTGGTTGATACTTAAGTTTCTGTAAGAATTGATCGCTGCAATATTATGCTGAATTACCATAATGAATTCCTCCTTTTATAAAAGAAAATATGGCAGTGGACTCCTTTCCTCTGTCTTCTATTGTCCCAAGGGCCCATTCTGGAACAGCAGAATTTTCTTTCTATATATATATCGTCTTATGTAAAAAAAACATAAGCCTGTTTTTCATTATTTCTTTCATTTTTATTTTAAAAGTTCAAGTATGGTCTGAGGGAGATTATTTGCATTTGTAAGCATCATATTAGAGGACTGTAGGACGATGTTACTGCTGGTATATTTTGTGATCTCCTCTGCCATATTGGTATCACGGATCTGGCTTTCTGCCGCCTGCATATTTTCACTTGTAACACTTAAGTTATTGTGAGTATGCTCCAGATGCATATAAGCAGCTCCAAAGGATGCCCTGACTTTAGAAACAGCCTCTATCGCGTTTTCAATGTATCCCACAGATTCTTGTCCCTTTTCTACTTTAGAAAAATCTGTCTTATCCAGCTTAAGCTCCTTTTTTCCTATATAATAGCGTTCTACATCCAGAACTTCTCCAGTCTGAGCAGAACCGCCGATCTGGAGCGGGATCGTATCATCCAGCTTTGGCGGCTGCCAGAGCGTTGTATCTGTCTTGGCATCTGCCCTGGAAAACAGGGAGATTTCTCCAAATTTAGTGGTAGAACCAATCCTGTCAATCTCCTCAAGGATCTGGTCTTTTTCCATGTTCAAGGTTTCCCTGTTGGATTGATCGTAAGTTCCATTTGCAGATTTTAAAGCCAGAGTCTTCAGTCTCTGGAGCATGGAATGGACCTCTGTCAAAGCGCCATCTCCTACATTGGTAAGTCCGATGCCGTCATCAATGTTTTTCATCGCCTGGTTCAGGCTGTTGATCCTGCTGCGCATACCTTCCGAGATCGTCAGGCCAGCTGCATCATCTCCTGCACGGACGATCCTAAAGCCGGAAGACAGCTTTTCAAGGGACTTTTTCAGCTTTCCTGTTTCGATCCCCTGATTTCTGGCAGCATTTATGGATGCTATGTTATTCTGCACCTGCATGATGTTTCACCTTCCTTTGTATCTTCTATGAATATCATTAAATAACCATTTGTTTTTATTATCGGCAAAATGCCTTATTTTATTGATACCAGGGTCAAAAGGCCGGAATTGCGGGAGTGCAAAGCACGCAGCAATCCGGTATCTGTCTGTCAGATCAGCGTACCCGTATCCTTACCCATATTCATCATCATCTGAAGACGGAGGATCTGCACCATATTAGACCAGTCTTCCCCGGAAAGGTTCTCTCCCTTTCCTGCTGCCAGAAGTGTACCAAGGCTGCCGGCGCCGGACAGACCGGCATTTCCCGCAAAGCTGCCTAAAAGACTGCCTGCTGTCAGGCTGCTTGCCGTGAAATTGCTTCCTGTAAGGCTGTTCACTGCTGCATTTACGGATGTTTTACCATATGTTCCGGTGCTCACCGTACGTCCTGCCAGGATCGTATTGTTTCCCGTATAATCTGCCATGATCTTTTTTACATAATTCTGGGTTTCTTTATATGGTGGGATGCCTCCGTATTTGGTCACACTGCCCGGTCCAGCGTTATAGGCTGCCAATGCAAGGCTTACGTCTCCTCCGAACCGGTCCAGATTTTGTTTTAAGTATTTTGCCCCTCCAAGGATATTTTGTCTGGCATTGTAAGGATCGCTTACTCCAAGAGAACGGGCTGTTCCCGGCATCAGCTGCATCACGCCCATAGCCCCTGCTTTGGATACAGCCTTTGGATTAAACCCTGACTCCGCCTTTGCCACCGCCCTGAGAAGTTTAGAAGGGATCTGATATAAAGCAGAAGCTTCTTCGAAAATAGAATCCATATCTTCTTTTATGGTATTCAGCCCATTTTTCAGTATCCCCTGAAATTCCTGGACCGGTGTTGTCTTTTGTGTCTGATCTGCTGCCTGTGCAGCTAACTTTACTCCATCTCCTGTTATCGGTGCTAAACTCATATTTTTTACTCCTTTCGGCCTGCGCCGTCTGCTCCAAGGTACCAGCCATCCTGAGAACAGTTTACTGCCATAGATCCATCGTTATTTAGATAATACCAGATATTTTTATCATACAGCCAACCGGTCTTCATATCCCCATCCGGGTTTAAGTAATACCATTTTCCGTTTCCTGTGTCCACCCATCCGGTCTTCATACATCCATTTCCGTCAAAATAATACCATTTTCCACCATACGGGAACCAGCCCCTGGTACGGTTTCCTTCAGCATTAAAGTAATACCATATACCTCCCACCAGCTTCCAGGTATTGACTGCCAGAGTCCCATCCGGCATAACAAAGTTGTCTCCCTTTAGAGAACCTGCTATGCCGGGACCAGTACTGCTGCTCTGGGAAGTTGCTGCATGTTTTTTTTCTTTCTCCTCTTCCTCACTGTCATCTACATCCTGTTCCTTTGATGTAATAAATTCCCCTTCTTTTAAGTATTTTTTCTGTTCTGCCGTAACCGGGACCGCTTTTACCTGATAATAGTAGATCTTGTCCGGATCTGTCATGTACTCCTTTAAGCTGACAGAGTTATCTGTAACTGTCATCCGTTTTACCACTTTATCATTTCCATATAAAGTCAGGGTATAGCCCGGAGCATAGTCTACCTTCTTCCACACTGCCTTTTCTGAGTCAAGTGAGCTCCAGCCTGCTAAAGCTGTGTCACCCAGAACAGTGACCGGCGTATAGTCCACTTTTACCTGCATGGTGGTATTATCCAGGGCTTTCGCCGATACAAAATCCGCCCCGGTCACACGGCATTTGGATCGTCCAAGGGACACAGGAAAATACTTTCCCTGTGCAGCATCCACAGTGATCTCCATCCGTACCTTTTTACCAGGTTTCCAGTTTTCATATTCTGTTTTGTAATAAATATCCCCAATGGATACCCCTGATCCGTTGATGGTGATCTGGGGCTGTGGTATTTCCTCCGGATCTCCATAAGTGGTGTTAAATTTAATACTCATGGTCTCGATGATGCTGCTGTCTGCCCCATAAGCTGTATACACTGTATACATATGAAAGATTCCCCCTGGCACAGACGGTAAGCTTCCTGTTCCAAGCAGCAGTCCTGTTCCGGCACAAAGGAGTATTTTTCTGATCATTTTCATATCCATTCCTCACATATCTTTACCTGTACCAGATTCCGTCCTCATTAACATAGAATCCATTGATATACTGGTTTTTTGCCATTTCACCTGAATCCGGCCAGAAATAATACCAATTCCCGTCAACCTGATACCAGCCGGTAGCCATAACTCCGTCAGCATCCAGGAAATAAGTTTTCCCTTCACGGATCAGCCAGCCGGTAAACATGGCTCCCTGAAGGCTGTTGTCCAGTGTGTTTAAATAATACCAGGAACCATTCTGTTCCAGCCAGCCGGTATATAAGGAGCCGTCTTCTCTGAAAAAGTAATAATCCGCCCCTATGATTTTCCAGCCTCCATAAGCCATGGTTCCCTGTATATGCCCATTTTCCGTAAATGGCCAGAAATAATACCACTGACCATTGATCTTTGCCCATCCGGCCGCCATTTCCCCAGTATCATACAGGTAATACCAGTCATTTGCTGGCTTCTGCCAGCCGGTGAGCATCGTGCCATTGACATCAAAATAATACCAGTATCCGTTGACCGACTGCCATGCACCACGGCATATAGAGCCATCCGGAAATCTGTAATTCCATATATTGTCTTTTTTTACCCAGCCTACTGTATCTGTGGTTCCGGACTTTGCCGAAGGATTTTTTGTCTGCTGGCCTTTACCATCTGATACATACCGGTCTGTAATGGAAAGCTCCCCGGATTCTATCCATTCACTTTTTCCACCATATTTTTTTTGTGAATCCGTTCCCGGTACCGTGCGCACCTTAAAGGTATACTCTCCTGTTTTTGTCATATATGGATAAAAATTATACTGGACTGCACTGGTCTGGGAGACGCTGTAAACTTTCGATTTTCCTCTGTAAAGCTGTACCTCGTAATAACCGGAGGTGTTATCCGGCTTTTCCCATTTAGCCTGTCCCAGGCTTTTTTCATTCCACCAGGCATCTTCCGGAGCAGCATAGTCTCCTTTGATCCCGTTTATCCGCAGGGTAACTACAAGATCATCCCCGTCTCTCCTGGCAGACACAAAGGTTCCCCCGCTGATCTTTACATTGGCTTTTTTATAGCTGGAAACAAAATAATCTTCGCTGACATCTTCCGGTTCCAGGGTGACTTTCATCTGAGGTTCTTCAGAAGCCTTCAGTTCATTGGAGCTTTTGTCTGTCCATTCTGCCTCGGAAACGCTGTATTTACTTCCGCCTGCATCTACTGCTACTTCCCCATCTGAAACCGTGGTCGTTTCCAATTTTATATCCGGAAGCTTGCTGCCTGCTTCCAGCTTGGATGTAACACGGATATTTACTGTTTTTATCTCTTTTGCTGCTGCAAACGCATCTATCTTTCCCCATTGGAACAGCAAAACTCCTGAAAGGAGGAGCAGAAGCATTTTATGTCTGTGTCTGAACTTTCTGTCAGGTATTTTCGGATTTTGTTTCATTCTCTTTTTCCTCCGATGACGGCACATATCCTAAAAAATAAATGTAGATTTCTATGATCGCCTGATATAATTCTTCCGGCACAGCCGCTCCCAGCTGTAATCTGCTTAAAAGAGTTGCAAGGGAATCATCCTCATAAACAGGAACTCCTGACTTTCTGGCTGCTTCTGTGATCTTTTCTGCCATATATCCCATTCCAGAAGCAACGATCACCGGGGCGCTGTCCTTTTCCGGTGAATATTGAAGTGCAACTGCTTTTTGTTCTAATAACCGCTCAAACGCTGACATTGATTCCATTCTCCTTTTTTCTAATCTTTGGGAAAACATCCAGAAGACGGTAATGAGCTTTTCTTTCCTGTACCTGCATCATTTTCACGCGCATCCCGTTTCTGGCACATATTTCCTGAAGCTTTGCCTGTATCTCTCCGGCACCGGCAGAAAGATTTTTAGGAATTCCCAATTCCATGGATATTTTATGATCCTGGAGATCTGCCAGAAGCTGGAAATCTCCCACCCCCCTGATCTCAAAGTCCACCAGAAGGCGTATTTTCCTGCCTCCATCTTTCTCTTCTTCTTTTTTCTCTGCATCCGGATCGATCCAAAATTCAGATACAGCTTCTTTTCCCTGATATTGAAAAGGAAGGATAAAATGATTGACAGGCATATATACGCTTTCGTTTACCAGCATCCCACGCATCAGCTGGTAAAAATCCTGTACCTGTTCCAGCCCGGCTTCTCCTTTTGCTCCTCTTTCCACAAGTGCGCCAAAGATATCTCCATAAATATTTCCTTTTTTTCCTTCTGAACCGGTAAGTACAGCATACAGTTCTTCAGGCTCTGTTTCAAAAAAACGTTTAAAATCCCTATTAGCTGCCATTTGTTCAAAAAGGCTCCTGAGAAGGACACTGCTTCCGTTTTCATAACGTGCCCCATAAAGGATCAGCTGGATCACGCTGCTTCTTACACTGCCATAATCATGGGTACGGGAAATATATTTTGAAAGAAAGGGAACCAGCTTCTGAAACAGAACCTGGGCATTTTCTTTCGTTTCCCCATTTTCTGCCTTCCAGTCCAGCTGATCCAGAATTGATGCATATTCCTGTCTTGCAGAGGTGTAAAGCATTCCTTTTATTTCATCTGTCAATTCCTGCATCTGCCCTAAAAGATGCTCACCGCTGGAATAATTATTGAATACCTGAAGGAATTTAAGGGCTGTTTCCTGCAGGCCTCTGTTTCCTTCCTGCTGCAAAAGAGTTCTCAGGTTTTCAAAGAAAGTACCGGAAAATTTAGTCTGTCCCTGCATTTTTAAAAAATCCAACAGCTGGCCAGGATCTTCAAACCTGGCAGAATCCAGCAGCTGCTGCACCATTTTTCCCAGGTCTTCATCACCTTTAGCGATAAAGGCTCCATCCCGGAACAGGATCCGGCCCAGGGAATCCTTTATTTCATTTTCCTGCCCCAGCTTCTGAAGAAAGTCAGTATAATTTCCATTATAATTGCGGATGCTGAAGCCACTTTCATTTTCCTGGTCACCAGCGGTACCGCTTTTCTGTCCATCTGCCCGCACTACACGAGATGGGTCAGAAGGATTCTGGATCTGGGAACTGTTCAGGGCGCTTTGCTGCTCCTGGCCTGTATGGACATTTCTATTATCTATATATGTAGAAGGATCTGTTACCTGTAATATATTAGACATGTTTTATTCCTTTTCTTTTTGATTCTATATATTATAATAATATGAGTTTATCCTGCATACTTCCATATGCATATTTAGTCGTCGTTTTCCCGTTTTTTATAATTATTATTTTTCTTATATTTTCAAGAAAAAAGGCGATAATTTACATAGATTCAGTAAGCATGTGAAAATCACAGGATACTTTTGTGGTCCTGCCGTTTTATTTTAAGGTGAGGAGTAATTGTATGAAAATTCAAGATTCTATCCAGGAGCAAATACACATGGAACATGTATCAATGAGACAAAGCAATATTGCTTTGTCTGATAATATTTCTACAAAACCGGCTGATCTTGACCGAGCCAGTTTTGAATATACTGAAGGTATTTCGGCTGATGAAACACTTTTTGCACGATCTCTGGCTCACAGCATTACAGAAGATGTCTGCCGCGAGAAAGGCGTTTCCGTTGAAAAGGTTGCCCAATTAAAAAAACAGGTTGAGGAAGGAACCTACGAACCGGATCCCATGGCCATTGCAAGGGCCATGTATAATCTATGAGGGCGCCTGAAAGCCTGATCCCGGTATTAGAACAGCTGTGTACTGTATTAGAACAGCTATGCCAGGTTGAGGCTGATAAACTAACCGTTATTTCAGCTGATCATCCCGATCAGCTGGAATCTCTTTTAAATGATGAAAACATGCTTTTACTGCAGCTGCGCGGACTAGATAAAAAACGAAGTGATCTTCTTCGCAGGTCGGGTCTTGAGGGTCTTACTTTCCGCCAGATCTTGATGCAGGAGGACAGCGAGGAGGCTGTGGCACTTCTCTCTCCGATCTTGGAACGGTTATCCAGCCAGGCTGAAAAGCTGAAAAAAGTAAAAGGTGGCACAGACCGTCTGATCCGGATCCGCATGAAGCAGTTAGAACAGCGCCTTTCCGGTGCGAAGCAGAGCGATCCTCATGTTTATGACAAATATGTCTGATAAAACTGTGGGGACTGCAGGATATTTATATTTTGGAGGTAATAATACTTTATGGTAAGAGCAACTTTTTCCGGTTTTAATACCGCTCTGTCCGCTCTCCAGGCCAACCAGAAACGTCTGGATATTACAGGACAGAATTTGTCAAATATGAATACTGCCGGATATACCAGGCAGCAGTTAGAGGCATCCAGCCTTAATTATACGAATCCTGTTTCCCATTATTCTAATGGGAATGAAACTGCAGTAGGCTTTGGGGTAAGCATGGACCGGGTCTCACAGATCAGAGATCCTTATCTGGATATCCAATACCGCAGCCAGTCTGCTGACTGCAGCTATACCAATCGTTTACAGACTGCCCTTAATTCCCTGTCAAAGGTACTGGATGAAACAACCATTTCCGGCATCCGTAAGGCATTTGATGATGTCCAGTCTACCCTTACAAGCATGCAGGATCCTGCAAAAGTGGCTGATCCCATCTATGAAAGTGAGCTGCGCTCTAAAATGCAGTCTGTATGTAATCTTTTTAACCAGGCATCCAGACAGATCTCACAGGCTGAACAGAATGAATTTCAAAGGCTCACAGGGGAAGGCAGCAGTGAACAGGGCGATGTGCAGAAGATCAATGACATTCTCCGCCAGATCGGTGACCTGAACGTGCAGATCAAACGTAACCAGGTTGCCGGTCATCCTTCCCTGGAACTGCAGGATGAACGAAATCTTCTTCTGGATGAGCTTTCCGGTTATATTCCTGTTGAAACCAGATATTACAAGGATGATGCCCATTCCGGGAATAACGCCTATGACTATGATGCAAATGGTGCTGTGATCGGCAAAAAGGACTGGCCTGATGACCTGGAAGTGAGCATGAATTATATTGATGCCCAGGGAAAGAGCCAGAAGCTGATCCTGGTAAACGGATCCGACCTTGGTACTAACGGTCTCACAAAAAACTACGGTCAGTTAAGTGTGTTAAAAGGCGATCACCAGACAGCTGCTTCTGTTTCTGATCCTGCAAACATTTCCATCAAGTTTGAAAAAGCCCCCAGCTATAAAGGGAATGGACAGGCTGCAAATGATATATACGCAGAGTTAAAAGGCATCCATTTTGAAGGCGGCTCTCTTCAGGCAAGCCTGGATATGCTCCAGAAAACAGGTACCGGCAATGTGATAAATGGATCTACTGCTGTGGATGATGTCCGTGGATACCAGTATTACTCAGAAAAACTGGATCAGTTAGCTTTAACTTTCGCAAATTCCATGAATGACATAAACAATGGCAAAAACCACACGGATAAGAATCTTTTATCTAATTCCACCAATGACTCAACAACTGGTATAACAGCCGGAAATATCGGTATCAGCAAAGGCTGGACCAGTGGAACGATCCATATTTCTACAGACGGCACCAACCGCACAGATACAATCCTTGATATGATCGCAGCTATGAAGGATACCAAGAAATTGAACGGAAAAACATTTGCTGATTATATGAATAACCTTTCCACCCAGCTGGCATCTGATTCCAGCTCCAACCAGACTGCATTAAAGACGGGCACAACTGTTTTAAACAGTATCCAGGACTCCAGAGACTCTCTTTCCGGTGTCAGCCTGGATGAAGAAGCAACCAATATGATGGCCTACGTTTCAGCCTATAATGCTGCTTCCCGTCTGATGACTGCCCTTGATGAAGTGTTGAATACCCTGATCAGTAATACTGGTGCATAAATATAAGGAGGATTAATAAATTATGAGAGTTGTACGTTCATCTGTTTACCGCAGGTATACTTCTTCTTTAAATGATCTTCAAAGCAATCTGAATAAAAGCATGAACAAGGTTTCTACCGGCGCTGCTTATGAAACAGCTGCTGATAATCCTCTTGCTTATTATCAGGGAAAGAAAATGGATCATTTATATCAGGATGCAAAGAGTAAAAGTTCTATTTTAGGTGATATTAAAAACCGTCTGTACCAACAGGAGCAGGGCGCAAGGGATATCCAGAAAACTTTAAGCAACAGTAAGACTTCCATGCAGTATGTGCTGGATTCCTCCCATAACAGCTCAAAAACTTCTGTCCAGACAAAAAGAGATGCTCTTCTTCAGGATGTGCAGAGCATGGTCAGCAATCTGAACAGCCAGTATCAGGATTTTTATATTTACGGCGGAAATGATATTACAACAGCTCCGTTTTCTTTAAGCGGAGATGGAAAAACCCTTACTTATACCCATGAGTATTCAGACGGTACCACAAAGACGGTCAATATGACCATGGCTTATGATAAAGATAAAAATACTTACAGTTATAATTTAAGCGATGATGACCTGAACAACCTTGTGACAGCTATGAGAGAACAAGGCCGGGTAGATATCGGTTATGGCGATATTTCCAACCGCCAGTCTCTTTTAGATACCTATACCGGAGGACTTAATATGCTAAGCTTTTGATCTCCAGGATACTGTCCAAAGAGTACATGGCACAGCAAACATTTCTGGATCAGGAAACAGCTTTTGTGATCCATTTTCTGGCAGCCCTGACAATAACGGACTGTATACACTTCAGAGAGGAGAATTTGAATTTCGTGTGGCATCTGGCAATCTGGAATACATACCAGCCCTGGAAATGACCATCATAACCTCTTACCCTGAAGTAGAATTTATATATACCGGCACCCCCAATTATGTTCCACCAAAAAAAGAGCCAGATCCCCCTGCTCTTAATCTTACCATATAAAAACTGACCCCCGGAGGCTTATACAATCATGAAGATTGATACAAAATATTACGGCGAGATGGATTATACCAAAGATGAACTGGTTGTATTTCCAGATGGTTTATTTGGTTTTTCCCAGTACCATGACTATCTTCCCCTCTCTATGGAGGAGGATGACAGCTCCATGCTGATACTCCAGTCTGTAGACGAACCGTATGTGGCATTTTTCCTCATTGATGCAGCCACACTCTTTCCTTCTTATTCACCGGTTCTTCTACCGGAAGAATTATCCTTTCTGGAAGTAGATTCCAGTGATGAATTATCCTATTATGTCATATGCACTGTAAAGAAGGATTATCTGGATGGAACCGTCAACTTGAAATGTCCTCTTGCCATTAATCCGGATACCCGCAAAGGGATCCAGGTGATCTTATCCAACGCTGACTATGATTACCGCCATACCTTACGTTCTCTTCTTGGTAAAGAGATAAAGGAACAGGACACTAAAAAGGAGATAAATAGCCATGCTGATACTGAAACGTAAAAAAAATGACAGTATCCTGATCGGGAATGACATACGCATCACTGTACTTGACTGCGACAATGGATCTGTCAGCCTGGCTATAAATGCCCCGAAGCATATTTCTATTTTGCGGGAAGAATTGACAGAAGCAGAACGCAGCAACCTGGATGCCTTATTATCTGATACAGATTCACTGCGCTCTATTGAAAAAGGACTGAATTCTTATATGAAGAAATAGACCATGTACATCATGTACGTTTAGAAAGTGGATTTTAAAGATGGTATATAACCTGTTTCCTGAAACAGAAGTGATACTTAATAAAATGGGAGAACAGATCAAAATGGCCCGTATGCGCAGGAATATTCCTGCTGAGCTTATGGCAGAGCAGGCCGGGATCAGCAGGTCTACCTTACATAAGATAGAAGCCGGAAGCCCTTCGGTTTCTCTTGGCAATTACGCATCTGTACTTCATATGCTGGATCATATGGAAAGCGATTTTCTTTTTATTGCAAAGAATGATGAATGCGGGCGGAAATTACAGGATTTAAGCTTAATGACCCGCAAACGGGTGAATGCTGATAAAATGACTCTTATCGGCTAAACCAAATATCATATAGCTCTTTCAGCTGCCGGCGTACGAGAGAAAAAAACTCTCTCAGACGCCGGTAAAATAATGCTCTTTTTTCCATGCGGTTTTCCCACTCTTCTTCTTTCAATATGTCTGATCTAAGATCCAGCGCCTGTTCATCTGTTTCCGGCCCAAATTTCCCCGTCATGCCATAGAATACATTTTTCTCCAGTATATCAAATACCTGTAATTCTTCTTCCTTTGTCTCCATGCTGGCACATTCTTCCCGTGTTCCAAACCACATATAGCTTAAATGCAGAAGCTTCTGCGCCAGTATATTTACTTTAAATTCCTTTAACCGGTCCTCAAGATCCTGAAGCTGGTTTTCTGCTGCTGTTTTTCTGTAAAATACATATAAGTCTGCCAGGTGGCGTATCTGCAGATGTCCTGTTACATATAGGTAAGAAGACTGCACCATAAGGTATACCAGCTGGTCTATGATTTTCCATTCATAAATGTAGTTTTCATTTTCTTTCAGGAAAGTACGCTGGAGCAGTTTTCCCATCCCCTTCTGGTATACCTGGGTTTTAAAAGGAAAAGTATCATAGATTTCAACAGAAAAGCGGCCTGGTATACGCATCTTTTCACCCACTCCCGGATAGAGAGTATCCGTTTCGTAGCCTATATTGACCAGATAGCCTTTTGCAAAAAGATAATCTTCCGGGTCAAGAAAAAAAAGCTTCAGAGAGCTTTCCCCCGCCATTTCCTCTCTTGGATACAGCTGTCTGCGGCTGCTGGAGGAAAGGACGAGTACCGGGATTTTTTTTAATTCCAGAAGGACCAGTATCTCCCGTTCTCCTTCTGTGCAGCTTTCGTTGAATTTCAGAGTATCACTGTAGCGCTCATAAAAGCGTGTTTTCCACCGTTCCGGTATTTTTTCATTATTTCCCAGGATTGCAAGATAGATCAGGTTTGAAATTTTATTATAATCTGCAACCCGGAACAGCTTTTCCCAGTCCAGATTTCCATGAAGCGGCTTTAAATCATCCTGGCGCATAACAAATGCAGCCATATTTACCAGTATGCGGCCTTCATAAAAGTTTTGATTTTCCATTTAACTTCACCTGTTTTTTGATATTCTTCTGTTAAGTCCCCCATCGATCCTGCGTATCTTATCTAAAAGCTTTTCTGTGCGGCAACGCAGATCTTCAATACGCTTCTCCAGCATTTTTTCCCGCTCTGTCTTTCCTTTAAAACAGCTTTTTACATTCTTTAATGGACCTTTAGCCAGATCTCGTAGATACCGGGCCTGAAGGCTGTTTCCCACAGTCTGCAGGATGATCTGTTCTTCACAGTCTGCATGGCGCTGCAGCTGTTCTCCCCTCATATCTAAAAGAAGAGAAGCGGAGACTGTGTCGCCGCGCTCCACTGCCTCCGCCAGTTCTTCCGTCAGACTACAAACTTCTCTTAATATATTATATCTCCTTTGAAGATATACCAAAATTGTTTCCAAGTCTGCGCTCATATATTCTCCTTTAACCGAAAACACTTCGTTCTCTCACAATATGCTGATCGCCGGAAATCTTTCCTGCCTGGTTAAATGCATCTCTTAATTCAGAAAGTATGTGGCTGATCCTTGGAATCTCTTCTGCCCTGCGTTCCCTTCCTGTTTTAACACGGCTGATATCATAGATCAGGTACTCATAGATACGTTTCAGATCCTTACTGATGGGATACTGCATATCCAGTATCTGTATTAAATACCGGACGATCCGTCCTGCTTTTTCGAGACACTCTTCAAAAGTCTCATATTTTTTATCCTCAAGTGCGATTTGTGCCATTTTCAGACGCTTCACTGCTTCATCATACAATAAAAGCAACAACTCCAGATTGCTCATAGAATAGATCGTACTTTCCTTGTACTGCTTAAACTTTTCATACATGTTTCCTTACCCCCATCAGCCACCTAACTGTGACAGGTAGCTGGACTGTGAATTCATCTGATTAATCAGCCTTTCCATCTGCGTAAACTGGCTGATATAACGGTCCTGCTCAGTTGACAGCTGGGACTGCAGGTTTGTGATGGTTTCCTGCATATCCTTTAATTCTTTATAAATACTGTTGTTAGTCAGGGTCAGGCTTAGTTTTTCAGATCCTGCCTCTTCAATAAGCACACCATAGGAATTTCCATTCCTGCTTGCATATCTGGTGGCATAAGTAGAAAGAGTACTGTCTATGGTGTTTACAATACCATGCGTGCCTGTGAACAAGTCTGATACCTTTTCCGGATCACTGTCCATGGCCGTTTTAAACTTTTCTTCATCAAATACGATCTTTCCACCTGCTGTGTAATCATCTGAGAAGGAAATTCCGATCTTTTCAAGATCGTCATAAGAAACACCATTTATCATCATTGAAGAGAAAATGCCCTGGGTAGCATTGTCCAGATCTTTTAAAGCGCTGCTGTTGTACAGAATACCCTCTTTTGCCTTCAGTCATGTGATGTTGCGGTGTACATAAAATGCGCCGCTTCTGTATACTTTGTCCCTGTAATCCTATAGATTCTATATACATATTTCGGCGCAGCATGAAAATTTATAAGATATAGGAACTGCCGTCTGTTTTCTGCTTTTTCTTGCCATTTAACCCACCATCCTTTCTTCATTTTTTGTAGCAATCTGTTTTGCCAAAAAGATTGCTTTCTGATATTCATCCTGGTAATTAAATTCAATATGCAGTTCATCTTTACCCATTACCCGTATGCTTCGGATAAGCTGCATGACTGCCCGACGGTCAATATCCTCCATAGTAGAAAATTTCATAAAATGGTTGATCCAACGGTTTCGTTCGCTTCGGTTTTCTAATACATCTGTAAGTTTTTCGTTCCATTCAGCGATTGCTTTTTGGAACAGTTCAATATCTGCATTGTATTTTCGCTTGTAAGAGAGAAATTCTTCCTTTGTCAGAATTCCACTTACCAGATTTTCATAGAGTTTTGCCTTAAAGCCCTCGGTCTGTGCCACACGCTTCTCATTTACTCTGATCTGTGCGGCATATTCCTGCGCCAATTCCCGGTTAATCCGTTCTTGACTGATACTGGACAGCAGGGCATCCAGAGAAGCAACATTTTCAATATGTCCTTTCAAACTGTCCTGTACACATTCAATCAGATCCGACTCTTTCAGCATGACCGACGATGTGCAGCCATTCTTTTTGCCGGTCGGGCAGTAATAATAGTGATACTCTTTATCTTTATAGCGGTTCGTCTTGCGGGTCATACGGCAGCCACAGCAGCCGCAGATCAAAATGCCGGAAAACAGGTAAACCTTATCCGATTTGGGAGAAGTCCTTGTGTCAATCCTGCGGAGCCTTTGCACCAGATCAAAATCGTGCTTTTGTATGATTGCCTCATGGGTTCCCTCCACACGAATCCATTCCGAAGAAGGTTTGTCCTCACGCTCTTTTAATTTGAAATGGGGCGTTGTCTGCTTGCCCTGGACCAGTGTTCCGGTGTAAGTTTCATCTTGTAAAATGCGGATGATTGTAGTTGCAGACCATTTGCAATCCTTTCGGTCTGTATAGCCACCTTTTGCATGAGGCATTCCGTGATTGCGCTTATACGCCAACGGTGAAAGAATTCCTAATCGGTTCAGTTCATCCGCTATATGGGAAGCGCTGAATCCTTCCAGCCGTTTTCTGAAAATATCCCGCACAACATTGGCAGCATATTCGTCTACTTCCAGGCTCTTGTGTTTATCGCCGGCTTTCACATAACCATAGATGGTAAAAGCACCCACAAAATCCCCGCTGCGCCGTTTTACTTCCAGGGCGCTCCGTGTCTTAACGGAAATATCCCGACAGTAAGCCTCATTCATAATGTTTTTGACAGAAACTGTGAGATCATCGGCAGCGTCATTTTCCGTATCTACATTATCGTTAATTGCGATAAAACGCACTCCATAGGCTGGAAATACTCTGCGCATATAACGGCCTGTTTCTATGTACTCACGACCTAAGCGGGAGAGGTCTTTGACAATCACGCAGTTAGCTTCGCCTTGTTCGATCATCCGCATCATTTCCTGAAATGCCGGGCGATCAAACAAAACTCCACTATAACCATCGTCAATTTTTTCTGCCACAACCTCAATTTCCGGGTGTCGGGCTATGTAATCATCGATCAGGCGCCGCTGATTGGCAACGCTGTCACTTTCTACTGTTTTATCATCCGTATAAGAAAGACGGATGTACTTAATCGCTTTGTAAACCTGCATAAAAAAACACTCCTTTCGTTGCACAGAAAAATCCCCGCAATTCAAGAAGTGTGGTTATGCCATATTCAATTCCTTTTCCGATTCTTATTCTACCATGCTTTTACGGAAAAGTCAGCCCCTTTCTTAAAATTGCGCCTATCGTAAAATACCCTTGATACATTCTTCCAGGGTAGCTCCTTCAGCAGAAAAGCTGGCCTGTACAGTAAAACGGCCACACTTAAAATGGTATGGATTTTTTATCTGCTGAACAAATTCTGCAATCCGTTCATCACGGGAAAGTTCTTTGTTGACAGAGACATCCCGAATGTCTACCAGCGTACCCACTTCACTGACAATGGTGTTCAATTCCATAGTATCAACTCCCTTCTGAAAACTGTGTTATCAAAACCACATGAATAGGTCGGATCTATGGTTATTGCACACATAAATCCGGCCCATTATATCTGATTTCGATTTTACTGCCGTATTTGCCACGCACCCCGGCAAGTCCTTCTGTTATAAGGACGGGGCTGTTACAGGCTGCGGGTAGCGTCACCGCATCATAGTCCCACATACGCCGCCGCTTTGCCAGAGCAAGCAAACGCCGCAGGAACTCTCCCCAAGTCTTTAGGAAGCTGTGAAGAAGTACCATTATGATCTGTGTCGTTATCGCGTCCGGCTTGCCACAGCCGGTTTCGTAGGTTGCGTTTATCGCTCGGACAGCTTGGATTCATCACCTCCTTAGGCTGCCTGTCACCGCGCCGCCCCATCTGCCGCTCGGAACACAGAATGAAGTACCTGTAACAGCGTATATTCGGTTGTCAAGGAACAAGCAAGGGGCATGGCAGACAAATTGATATTGCAGTTGGGGTGGGAGGATGTATATGCTTCCTTACCACACCCGTCCAGCTTGTCCCACCGAATATGTCCCTCTACTATTCAGTACATTTTTAGGGGCAAAGTTGCCGTCTGTTATAAAATTTCTTTGAAATATTTTTCCAGACTACGCAATCCGGCTTCAATAGAACGGGTGATCCGGCTTTTGTGTGTTCCTTCCGCTTTGGCAATATCTGCTTTGCTCATGCCAAGAAAAAAGTGTGCATAGATCCGTTGGCGCTGCTTTACCGGAAGTTTGGAAAGACCTTTATAAATCAACTCCGTCATTTGACGCTGTTCCCAAATTTCTGCCGGGTTAAGAGGCTTTTGCAATATCTCACGCTCAATACCTTCGTCTCGATCCAGAGAGTAAAATGCTTTATAGCGGTATGTACGAATCCGATAGGCTTCTTCCAACAACATATATTCCCGAAGCAACAAAGCAACTTCATCCGGCACCTCAACGATCATGTCCTGTGTATAATACGGGTAATAATCCCGAAGATTGATTTTCTTCATAGTAATTTCCTCCAATTTCGATGTTTGAGTTGATGGCAAAAATCGAAACCAGAGGGTGGGCTGCGGCAGCGATAAGGTCTAAGTCTCTTTCTGATTAAAAAAAGGGTACAAAAAAGCGCGCCCGTACAAAGAACAGGCGCGCCAAAGCAACAGTATGAAATTTTTCCGGGAGGTTGACAGCGAAAATGCTCAAACTTTGTCGAAACCAAAAACGCCACAATCCATACGAGCTGGACTACGACGTATAGGTGACTGAATGTAAAGCAGTTTATCTGCGGATCTGTGTTGCATAGACGCATAGGCATTTCCTCCCATCAAGGAGGGGCCTGAATCGGCTGCTTGATACCTCCTTGGGAGAAAATTATATCGATTATGTTTCCTGTATCAGTCCGCAGACATTCGCTTTTTACTCTTTATATTCGCAATTTTCTACATATTCTGCTCCTTAGAATATATGCTGCAAAAAGCAAGCCCACAAGGGGAACCGACACCTTGTGGGCTCATATTATAGTTGTTCAAATTTATAGCCGATCCCGGCGACACTCTCAATGTAGTTTGGAAGATCCGGTTCAAAACGCAATTTCTTACGCAACTTACTCATATGATTATGAATCGCTTTTCTCGAATAGAAATCACAATCCTCTTTCCAAACCAAATCGGTAATCAGTTCGTAAGTAAAAACACGTTTGGGATTGGCAATGAGCAATGCCAGTATATCAAACTCCTTACTTGTCAAGTTGATAATCCGTTCCCTAACCCTGACAGTGCGGTGTTCCAGACATAGATAAAGCTCGCCTTCTTGTATTTCTGTAAGAGGATTCTTCTCTGCTGCGGAGAAAGTGTGACAGGAATTGAATACTGTTCCATGACTGACTCCTTGTTCCAAAATATATTGCATTAGAGCATTCTTTTGTTCCTCGTTAAGAAGCAGAAATAACTTTTCACCAATCTTCTTGCCGGATTCTTCAATATCAAAAACAACTAATGTCCCATCACATCATCACCTCCATATTTTGATAAATTTATTGATTAGAGCTCAATTCTTGCTTTCGATGGCTTATCTTCCCAATAGGTAACTTTAATCGTTGTTCCCTTGTCAGGAACGTTGTTTCCTGCACCAATCCATTTTCGGCAGATGTAATCTTTACCGTCTATCGTATATTTGACCTTGATAGTATGCGGAAAGGCTGCGCCATCCATCGCATGAACGCGGGCAGGTTTACGATTCACTTTTAACCACCATTGTTTTGTAACTGAAATTACAGTTCCCATTGTTTCTTTTTCCATAAGTTATACCTCCAATGATATTTTTGATTGATGATACCTATTTTCTATTCAGCCTTTTCTTTGTTTGTAGTAAAAGCGGAACGCTGCTGCGCCGGTGGCCGCCAACTGTACCAGAATCAGCACAGCAAACAGACCGAAGCTCTCATAGTAGAACAGTTATTTTAAAAAAATATAGTCTGTTCAAATGATGCCATTTATTGTATTCTAAATTTGTAGGTAAGCTGAACGGGTAACTTACCAAGGGATAGCGGCAACAGATGTCTATCTAACCATACTACCATTGAGATCGAAAAGTATGAATTGAAGAGTACAATAATAGGGTTGATTGAGGATCAACTTTTATTTTTTGTACCTTCATGTTAGAAGCCGTTGTGGACTATTACCTAAAAATAATAGATATAACACAAAGAGAATTATTCAATCTGTCCAAGCATAACAGGAAGGAAAAGATTGAAATTCCATAGGTAGTGGCTTCGTTGACGCGACTAAGTTCAATACGGAAAAATCGGTCTGCAGGTGTGTCAAACAGAAGACACTATTTTTTTATATCTGAGACCGATTGTTTCCGATACAATTTATGGAACATTCAGCACATCATGGACAAACCAAGTCTGAGCCGTGACCATAATGGCAAATGTGCAAATAGCAAAGAGAAGTACTTCAGCCACAGCATTGACACGGCTGGATTGAAGTTGCTTTTTCAGATTGGCAGGCAAGATTCTTGACAGCAGACAATAAACTAAAAATCCAATACAGGCTCCAGCGGTATTTGTCATCAAGTCATTGATGTCGGAAGAACCCCAGCCAAACATCTGGACAATTTCAACAGCCAAAGAAAACAGAAAGCCAGTCAATGCAACCGTCTTCATGTGATGATATTTCTTGTACAGCAGCGGCAGGAAAAATCCCAACGGGACAAACAGAATAATATTCAGAATGGTATCAATTGGCCCAGTTATCATACCGATAAATGGAGTCCAAGAAATGTTCGGGCGAAAGGTCATTGTGCTTGTAAAGCCGATGCCTGTGACGGTCAAAAGTCCGAATAAATAATAACCAAAAACAAACACTGCAGCGGTATGGAGAAAACTTTGTGTTCTCCCCAATTTTTTGAGCCACAAGAAATACAGTACGAAGACTGGAACCATAAACACATACCCACTAATTGAGCGGATGAGAATATCAGAAATTGGTATCATTATTATCTCCTTGTCAAATTCAAATTTATTGCCCATTCCAGCATTGAGCATTTTCTCATAAAGCAAACAGAATACTGTCATTAGTAACGACGGTATTCCCATAATGCTAATCGTAAGTCTAATTGTTCAATGTCGATTAGACATTCACTTTTGCATTTTGGACAAAAGAGAGGAAAATTTTTAAGTACGGTATCTTCCCGAATTTTGTCGCGTGTTTTATTCCCGCAGACTGGGCAGCGGATGAACTCTGTTTTCTCCATATTGTTCACTCCGAATTGCGATCATTCTTTTTCTTATCCCGATATTTCCGTATGAGTTTATTACGGATAGGAACGCCAACACCAAGCAAAAGCACAACTACCAAAATTGTAAAATCCATACAATCACCTCACATTTCTTTGTTCTTCATAATCCGAATGGACAAGAAGATTGAAACCGCATACATCACAACAATAGCAAAAACCGCAAGGAAAACGAGAAGTATCGGAGAAGATTCAACGACTGAAATAATTGAGTTCCCGATAGCTGGCATTTTAGAGAGAAGAAGTAAAGTCACCAAAAAACCGGCCACTGGAATATACATAAATACCCGTCCTTTGATTGAGCCGTACTTGTAATATCCCGGAATCTGGAACACGGTATAGAGTGCAAATAAGAATACTCCTGCAATAGCGGCAGTTACAATATCAAATACGCCAACTGTTTCACCCAGCACTTTCAAGACAAGCGGCTGTGCAATCAAAGAAATAATCAAGGAAAGAAGCCCCATTGCAAGGACAAAAACATAGCGTCCGATCACAAGCTCGCTTTTACGAACAGGTAAAATACCAAACAGACGATCCATGCTGTTTTTTTCTGTGATGGAAAAGGTATATCCCGTCGTCATGGCAATAAAGCACATAGCAAATGATACCCCTGTCAGCAAAGAACGATTGATTGCGGCAAACACAATCGGCAGGAGCAGGGTAAAGCAAATCGTCTTAAAATATGGTTTTACCAATGCAATATCTAATTTTGTGGATTTCAAAATATTACTCATAATCGTCACCTTTCTTGCTTGTAAACACTACAATTTCATCAATGGTGGCAGGATCAACGGTCAGGTTAGGGAAACCGCTAATATCTTCGGTTTTCATCAGAGCCTCAAATCCCGTAGGGAATGTACGAATACCAGCCGCCTTATTTTTCAGATCATCGGACAGTTCCTCAATTCCACCTTTTACAATGCGGAACATATCTACAAAATCATCTTTGCTGCCAGTAAAGTACAGCTCGCCATAACTGATGTAGGTAATATAATCGGCTGCACGCTCCAAATCGCCTGTGATATGGGTGGAGAACAAAACACTATGCTCGCCATCTTCAATATACTCTGAAAGAATTTTCAAAAGTTCATCTCTGGAAACCGGATCAAGTCCACTGGTCGGCTCGTCGAGGATCAGCAGTTTGGCGTCGTATGAAAACGCACAGGCAAGCATTAACTTCATCTGCATACCTTTGGAAAGTTCTTTTACCTTTTTGGTTGGTGCAATGTGAAATTTCCGTAACATATCCGCAAATTTCTGGCTGTCCCAATTTGGATAAAATACCGAAATGGATTTTTCAACCTGCGACACTTTCCAATCATCACTGAAATAATTTGTATCGAAAACAACGCCCAGCTCTGATTTTACTTTTTGTTCTTCTGCGATATTATCCAGCCCCATCACTTTGACTGTGCCACCGGTGCGCTTGAGCATATTCAAAATCAGTTTGATTGTCGTTGTTTTGCCAGAACCATTCGGGCCAATCAAGCCCATAATATATCCCTTTGGCAAAGTAAAGCTGATATTGTGAAGCTGAAAAGAATCAAAAGATTTCGAAAGATTCGTTACCTCTAAATAATTAGTCATCTGTTTTTACCTCCGTTAAAATGTCCAAAAGGCGATGTAATTCCTCTGTGGATAGATTTGCCATTCTTGCAGCTTTTATTGCTTCGGTGAGATTGTTTTCTACTTTGCAAATAAGCTGCTCCTTAATCAGTTCTGAACCAGACCCCATTACGAAACATCCACGCCCCTGCACATTTTTAACAAAGCCCTCTTGCTCTAATTCTGTGTATGCCTTTGTCACTGTTAAGACGCTGATCTTTAAGTCTTTGGCAAGTGTTCTAAGGGAGGGCAAAGTTTCTTCGGCTTGAAGCTCGCCAGATAAAATAGCCGCCTTGATCTGCTGTTTAATCTGCTCGTATATGGGGACGCCAGATACATTTGAAATAATCAGTTTCATTTCTGCATCCTCCGTGTGTTTTAACTGTTATGCTGTTGTGTATAACAGTATAACACAAACGCGGCTAAGATGTCAATACATGGAGCTAAACTTACTGGCAAGCAATGCAATCTTACGTAAGATTGCGTATTTAGCAGAAATCCCGTTCCCGGAATTCCTGCTAAATGCTTGTTGGTGACATATCCCCAAACCCCTGAGATCATTGCGGGTGGCAATGGCTGCGCGTTCCGTTGGAACGCTGAAAACGAAAAGCTGACAAACCTTATTGACGTGATTTTTCTGTGCTGCGCTGCGGTAGCGGTGGGGAAGAAATCTCTAATAGATATTCCACATTAGCCCGAACATTATGAAGTTCTTTCATATCATTTTTGGCCTGCTTATAGGCAGAATAGGCTTTCCGTTTTTGTTCCAGAAGATCGGTGTATTCCTCCCGGAGAGATTTAACAGAGGGGAGCTTTTGGATTCCTAGCTCGTCAAAATGATTCTTTGCCGCCTGGTGCAGCAGAATTTCAGCCTCATGTACTATTCGGTATTTTTTGCTGTACCCGGCTTTGCGATATTCTACATAGACAGCCCGCGTTTTCGCATAGTTTACGATCTGCTTTTGTAGCTCGGCATTGGCGTTCATTCTTGACTCTAAATCTTTAATTTGAACGGATAAGGTATTGAAATTAGTGGTAGCGGCGTTGGCTTTTTCCAGAAGATCCTCATAACCCATATCGCCATGTTCTTTTAAGTAGAGCACTGCCTGGGAAAGCTGTTTTAAGTTGAACACTTTTGCCCAACGCTCATAACCGGGACCTTTGCCGGAACGGATTGCAGCCTCTATATCTACCAGCAATCCAACTTTGGAAACCGGTTTTTTTGAAAAAGTATGGCGGGATTTTACTGTCCGTGTACCGGCAATTCGTTCTTTGATGGCCTGTTCTGTATAATCGCCTTTGAGCGTATCGCATCGGGTATAATTTTCTTGTCCCGGAACTCGGAACCGAAGATGTTTTCTTTCACGGTTAACTTCAATCCCGGCAGCCTCCAGCTTCTTTAGAAGTTCCTCAAAATCTTTTGGCATTTCCTCTAATGCAGCATCAATAGCAATACGTATCTGCTCCTGAAAGGAAGGCTGCTTTTTATTTCCCAGCCATGTGCCATAATGCTCCCGGCTGGGTTTCGGATTTTCAACAATCGAAAGTCCATGCTCCAAACACAGCTTGTCATTCATTCGCCGGATTGCCCAGGTAGAGCCCCAGAAGTTGCGAAATTTTTTCTGACAGTCCAGTGTAGTAGAGTTGATAATGATGTGATTATGGACATGGTGCTTATCTACATGGGTACAGACGACAAAGGCATGTTTTCCTTTTGTGAGTTTTAGCGCCAGCTCCCTGCCGATCTGATTGGCTTCTTCCGGCGTAACTTCGCCGGGCTTAAATGCCTGACGGAGATGGTAGGCGATCACATCATCCGCCCCCTGGTTTCTGCCGGTCAGATTTGCATACTGTCGTTTAGAAAGAAGAAACTCTGCATCAGCAAGCCGGGTATCACACTCATAGCCATAAATGAATTTTCCAAAATCGGTTTTCTGCGGATTTTCTACATAATCAATAATATCTGCAATCGCAGTAGAGATATTCCGACCTTTTCCTACATGCAGAGGCATCAGTCTTGTGGTCGCTATTTTCGTCACCTCCTTAACTTAATTTCAATCAGAGAAGTTATAATTGCAGAAAAAGAGCGGGGCTGCCTATGCGCCCCGCCAAATCTGCTTAACCAAATATAAAATCCTTTAAGGCACTGTTTGCCCCGCCAATGATCCCTACCAGCCATGCAGCCGCCAGAGGCAGACCGTATGGACTGATAAGAAAGGCGATCATAAGCCATGCAAGACCCGGCAAAAAACCTGCGACAAAGAACAGCACCAATGCCGCCAGAAAGATGATCCCGGAAAGAATCCCAAGTACCGCACCGGAAAAAACCACTAAAAATTTACATACCAGATAAAGAATCCCCGTAACCAGCATAAAGGGAAGTGCCAGTAATTTACCTATCAAACGCATACGCTTTGCCTCCTTTCAGAAGGGCATCTGCCCTTATAAAAATTTTACCGTGACGGCAAAAAGAAAGCAACGGCTTTCCGGTTGTTTATGAAATGTTTGCAAATCCCCGGATTAGTTTATCCATGCCATCCCAAAGGCTGTCCAGACGGGTGCGGATGTCCTCTATATCTGCGGCATAAATACTGCCGGTCTCATTGGCCCGTCTGGTATATTGGTTTAAGTTATTGGAACAAATGCGGAGAAGTCGGATCATTTCTTGAATGTCTCCCATATCAAGGTGAATGATGTAACCGTCTACGGCCATCTTTCGCAGATATGCCGACAGGTTGGTAATGCCAAGTTCCGCCATGCGTTCTTTTACCAGTTCGGCCTCCGCTTCGGACATGACAAATTCGACGCGGACGGATTTTTTGTTATGCCTGCCCTTCATCGTTCCAACCCTCTTTTATGAGATGAGACCTCCTGTGTTGAAACCACCGTCTTTGCTCTTTTGAGTTTTTCCCGCAGGGTGGTCTTTTCCAGCTTATCAAGATATTCCTCCAGATTTCCGGCTGTCGCATGATAGCTGCGTTTGAAGCGTTCCCGTTTTAGGATCATCATCAGCTCCGGCTCATTTTCCGGCAGATAAGTCATTGTTTTAGGGACTCCATGCTCTGGCATAAGCCGGTTCATAAGCTGTCTCCGTTCCTGATAGGGAATCGTGATAACATTTCCATCCTCAAATGCAACGGCTACATTTCCGATTGGACAGGTCAGCTTTTTCATCCGTTCCACATGTTCTCTGTAATTTAGCGGATAGAGATCGCCAAATATTTTTCCGTCCCTGACTTCTTTCGAAGAGATGGCATAAGCCAAAACTGGATCATTTGTCTGTTCATGGTAAAACCGCCACACTTTATTTTCATGGCTTCCATCCAGATAAACTTCCCGTTCGCGCAGGGTATAGGTTCCGCAGGAGCGTGACATCCAAAGAAGCTGTTTATCCTCTGAACGTTCTGACACAGCCAGTTTTGAGATTAGTTCTTTATCCAGGTCAAAGTCCTCTTTATAATGTTGGGTATGAAGATCTACGATACGGGAAAGAGCACCCAGAAGATCTACATCCTCAAATCTTACCTCGGCCATCAGCGTTCCCTTTCCGGCACAGGAGGGATCATCTGCCTTGCTTCGTGCTCCGGTTTGTCTGCTTTCAGACGGTCCATCAAAGATGGCTTTGCTTCCGGCACCAGCTCCCGGATTTCTTCATCCGTCTGTCCATCTGTCAGATCCGGACGCACAGGTGGTTCGTTATTTAGCCTGCCATCCAGCATATTGTAGTTGCCGGTCTGACCTTCCTCATAAAGTTCTGCATTGCGCAGATAACTCTCCGGCGCCTGAAATGGCTGTCCGGCAAACAGAATTTCTCTTTGGGTGGTAAACTGTGCAAGGACCCCATTTTGCAGTCTTGCAAATTCTTCATACTGGCGCAAGGTAAGCCCTCGTTCCAGCATTTCCGTCTGGGTATGCGCCCAGCCTTCTCCATAAAGAAAATAATACATGTCGGGCTGATCACAGACAAAACACAGGGAACCGTCCTGATTGTCATAGTAAGATGGCTGCATATCCTGGTAATGGCAACGTTCCTCACGCCCCAAATACACACGGTTGTCCGCACCCAGCATAGCGACCATACCCGCGTAATTACTATGGACCGCAGAGCGGATTTCTACCAGCGGATCTGTTTGAGAAGGAATCTGTCGGCCCGGAATCTCGTTTTGTTTTTCCGCTGCATCATTTCTTGGTATTACTTCTTCATGGCTGCGCGCATCCAGTTCCGGTTGAGATGTTCCTTTCCGAACAGCGCCGGGTTCCGGTTCTTTTTCTTTCACATAGTATCGGACATTTGCTGTCGTATGCTCGTTGGCTTCCTTTGCATAGTTTTCAGCGTCGGCTTTGCTATCAAACTCCAACGGTTTTCCATTTTCCTTGCACCAGCTTTGTGCCGGTCCGAAAATAGAAGTGCTGCTTCGTACTGCCCATACACCATAGGTCCGTTTCCTTTCCATTCCGCATCCCTCCTTATCGTTCCTGCTGTTTGGAAGTTTGTTGCTTTTTTACTGGGTCTGCCGGTTTTGTTGCCTTTAGCTGCTGACGGAGAGAATTCTTATGCTCCGGTTCGGAATCTGTGATGTTGACATATTCGCCAATGATACAGAGCGCTTCTCCATAACTGCCGGAAGCAAATACCCGGTCAGACATTTCTTTTGCCTGTTCTTTTAGACCATGCTCCCGCAAAGTACGGGAAGCAATACCAAGCAGATTAAAAATGTTCCCATCTGCTCCGATCAGAGGGCAGTCCGGTTTATCTGCCAATGGTTCCGGTGTTTCTATAAATCCGCCTAAATAATTCGGCACAAAGTCCGACAGCCATGTGCCGCCATAGACTTCATGGGTCTGTAAACGCCACAGGGCAAGTTTCCCTATATCCAGTTTCACATCATCAAAAGGGTAAAGCAGACAGGTCAGTTCTCCGTGCTGAAAAGCAAACACATTTTCAAACTGGCTGCCATCTTTCAATATGCCTGCATTTGTCAGCATTTCGTTGATCCCGTCCACCCATTCTGTCAGATCTCCGCCGCAGCCCTGTAAAATCAGTCCTTCCTTATCCGGCATACGGCGAAGATCCTCTGCAGTAATCGTGTTGATATTCAAAAAATCGCCTCCTATCGTTTTTGTTAAAATATAAGTTTTGTCCGCAACTTAACCTCATTTCAAAGCACCGGAGTATTCTTATACAGCTCCCTTAAAAACAGATGCGAATAGCCATTGAAAATCAAGGACTTTTGGGGCTAAGTTGCGGACATATCATGGTTGGTTTTGCCGCTGCCGGCGTTTGCGTTTCCGCTCGGATTTCCGTCTTGCATAGACCCGGCAGGCATCGGAGCAATATGCCTGGCTGGTTATAGGAAGATATGATTTTCCACACACAGGGCATATTTTCTGTCTCATGGAGGTGTCCTCGCCGGTAATGGCTGATTCCAGTGCTGCATCCACCGGCAGCACCGCTTTTTCAAAGTACCGGCAATAAGCACCGGTCCACCATTTATTCAGCATGTAGCAAGGGCTGTCCAGGGGAAGGCAGATCTTATCCTGAGAGTCATAGTTGGCGCAAAGCTCTGTAACCAGCTTTCGGATTGCAGACTGCTCCGAGCGTTTTAATTCCCTCTCTGCCATAATGCCTACCTTTCCGGGTCACTGCTTTGTCTGCCGCCGGAAATTCCGGTTGCATCAGTAACATTCCTGGACTGTGAAAGGGCATCGGCGATAGAGTTCCGCTTTTTCTGTTTTGGTTCATGGTAAATAAAAAGTTCGTTTTTTCCCGGTACATACAACAAGCCATTTTCTTCGCAGCGGAAAATATCACATTCTTTGTCAGTTGAAACAGCATAAAACCCTCTATAATCAAAGGGTACCTTTTGCCGCTCCTGATAGGTACACAGCCCTAAGTTGGGGTCACTTGCCAGCCGTTTCGATATGGCGAAAAAGTCGCCTTCTTTTTTGTAAAATTTTCGTATGGGCGTGAAGTGATAACCTCCATATTCAAAGGTTTTTCGATCAATCATTTGCGCCTGCCTTTCTTTACGGGAAATTCCAGCTTGAAATTCACATATTTACCGCCGGTATCATCCAGGATCACTTCCGCATCATAGGTCCTTCCTGTTTTTTCACTGTAAAGCCCGGACATAGAAATGCGGCCCTCTTTCAAAAGAGCCGCTGCCACAGACTTTGTGATAGATTTTTTCTTGCTGGAAAAGAAACGGTTATCTTTCCAAAGAGCAAAAGAACATTCCCTGTTGCCGCAGAAAAAACCTTTCTTTCCTTCAAATACCGGGGCACCGCAGCGGGGACATACCCCCACGGCTTCGTGTGCAGTTCCTTTGGAAGAAGGAAACAGATCCGCAAAACGTTCTTCCGGGGTAGTATGTTCTTTTACCAGCGTCCGGCTCATATCTGCAATCTGATCCATAAAAGATGTTGCCGACAGTTCGCCATGTTCCACTTGTTTCAGCATGGATTCCCATTCTGCAGTTAAGATGGGAGATTTGATATTGTCCGGCAGGACTGCGATCAGGTTCTTTCCTTTTTCCGTAGGAATGAGCTGCTTTTTCTTTCGCTGTACAAATCCGGCAGAAACCAGCTTTTCCAGTGTTGCCGCACGGGTAGCCGGAGTACCCAATCCTTTACGCTCGGCATCTTCCGGCATATCTTCCGCACCGGCAGTCTCCATAGCGGACAGCAGTGTGTCCTCCGTATAATGTTTCGGCGGTGAAGTTTTCCCTTCACGGAGACTTGCTGACACAGTTTCAAAAGTCTGTCCTTCCTTCAGCACAGGGAGAGCGGCATCTTCATTTTCTCTGTGTTCCGTTTCACTCTGCCTGATACTCATACGGTGAATCCGTTCCACCTCTTTCCAGCCGGACTGTAAGATGGTCTTTCCTTTTGCCGTAAAAGTATATCCCTGGCAGTCTAACATAGCGGTGACCGCTTCAAACCGGTTTGCCTGCGTTGTGGCACAAAGCAGTCTGACGGCAAGCAGGGTAAGCACATCCCGCTCCCCGGAAGGAAGCTCCGACAGGTCTGTCCGTGCAATCTCCACAGTTGGGATGATGGCATGGTGGTCGGTCACTTTGCTGTCGTCTGTTACCCGGTCAATGTCCGGCTCTCCGGCGCAGCCTTTTCCAAAGGGCATATTGTCACGCAGCCATAGGATCAGGGAAGCGGCGGTTGCCTGCATGTCCTTCGTCAAATACTGGCTGTCCGTTCTCGGATAGGTTGCCAGCTTCTTTTCATAGAGAGATTGCACATAATCAAGGGTCTGTTGAGCCGTATAGCCATAAATACGGTTACATTCCCTTTGCAGAGTTGTAAGGTCATAAAGGCGGGGAGGCTGTATAGTTTTTACCTGCTTTTCCGCAGAACGCACAAAAGCGGAGTTGTGGTCACAGTCCATACGGATTTTTTCAGCCTCGGATCGTTCCGTCATTTTTTCGCCGGAAGCAGTAAAACCTCCGCAGGTGATTTCCGGCACATAAAAAGGCTTGCTGATGAAGGATTCAATATCCGACTCACGCTGTACCAAAAGTGCCAGCGTCGGTGACATAACACGGCCGACATTTAGTGTGACACCATACAGGACAGAAAAAAGCCGGGTGGCATTGATCCCGATCAGCCAGTCGGCTCCTGCCCGGCATACTGCCGCATCATAGAGTTTATCGTAATCACTGCCGGGACGGAGATGGTCAAAACCCTCACGGATCGCCGCATCCTCCATACTGGAAATCCAAAGGCGTTCCATAGGCTTATTACATCCGGCATATTCATAGACCAGACGGAAGATCAGTTCTCCTTCACGCCCGGCATCCGTAGCGCATACCACAGAATCAACCCGTTTGTCCTTCATCAGCCGGCACAAAAGGGCAAGCTGCTTTTTCTTATCCTTTGGAACTTCATATTTCCAGTTTTCCGGTAGGATCGGAAGGTCCTCATACCGCCATTTGGCGTACTGTTCTTTGTAAGCCTCCGGCTGTGCCAGTTCCAAAAGATGTCCCACGCACCAGCTCACCAGATAACCGGAACCTTCGAGATAACCGTCTTTTCTTTCCGTTGCGCCTAATACTGCTGCCAGTGACATAGCAACAGAGGGCTTTTCTGCAATCACAAGTTTCAATTTTTATTCCTCCTTCATAGTTTCACATTCTTTATCCGCAAGTTTTCCGGTTTGCATAAGACACATCAACATAACGCCGGAAGCCATTCCTCCGGCAAAGGTAAGGAAATGTGAAATCAGGTTCCACATAAGCATTCCTCCTAAAAATGGGTAAAGAAAAACGCCCACTTCAAAGTGAGCGCATCAACAGGTATCTATTTTGTTTTTGGTTTCAAGTGATCCGGCAGGACGATCTCTCCAACCGGGATTTCCCGCAGTTCCTTTTTCATCCGATGGGTGAAGCGGATCGTCTTTGCCGTACCGCCGGTTTCCCGTCCGTCATATACAGCGATCACTCGGTCGGAGTGCTCCACCATATAGCGGTTTCTGTGGGAGTAGACGCTTGGGAGATATTTTTCCTGTATGACAACAACATCCGCACAAGCCTCCAGCAGTTCACGGGTTCTTGTTTTCTTATTCAGGCTGTCCAGACGTTTGCGGTAAGGGATCACTGCGATCAGCTCCAGCGCCGGATTAGTCTGCTTTCTTTCCAACACCAGCTCTGCAAAATACTGATCCACGCCATCTGCAAAGCCACTCATAAAACAGGTAAATCCATCTGTAACGGCAGCATCGATCTCATGTTCCAAAGCGGCTTTTATTTTGTTGATCTCATTCTGCGGCAAATCCCTGTGTCCGGTAACACAGCAAGTCTTTCCTTTCATCGGTCATCCCTCCATCTGATAGGTAAATTTCTTCACTTTTCACATAGTAATAGATTTTATTTATCAAGTCAACGATAATACCCTTTTTCTCTTTGCGGATAATAAAGGGGTGTAAGGTACAATCTATTACAGAATGGGAGGTGAAGGCGATGTATGAAGATTTTGTCCCGGAACGATTAGCGAAGCTGCGGACACAGAAAGGAGTTTCCGCACGCGATATGTCTTTATCGTTAGGTCAGGCAAACAACTACATCAATAATATTGAGAATAAAAAGTCACTTCCCGCTATGCAGTCTTTTTTCTACATCTGCGAATATCTGGGTGTGACTCCGCAGGAATTCTTTGACGAAGGAAATACTTACCCGGAAACCTTGAAGGAATTCATTGCAGAGGCAAGACAGCTTGATCCTCAATCCATGCAATATATCCTTGGTATTATGAAAGAACTCAATAGCAGAAAGTAGGCGGTCACGGTAATGGCCGCTTTTTTCGTGACTTTCTTTATTATATTTTATAATGTTCTCGAAATGTCCGCTCCCTATACCGATAAGTATTCAAAAACTGTTCCCCAAACAGCCTTTTTCTATTCGCCGGTACTGCCAAAGCTGCCGGTTCCTCGCTCTGTTCCCAGATCTGTTACAAAATCCGCAATGACAGTCGGCGTGATCACAAGCTGCCCGATACGGGCTCCCTTAAAAAGAGACTGCGCCTGATTGCTTACATTGCTGATGATCGCATGGATCTCTCCTCGGTAGCCGGAATCCACAGGCGGCAGTTCACAGACCAGACCTTTTACCGCCATACTGGTACGGGGAAAGATATATCCCGCATACCCATCCGGTATTTCCAGTCCAAAACCCAAAGGAATTTTGGCGATTTCTCCGGGCTGTAAGGTGCAGTCATAGGGCAGATAAACATCTGCTCCGGCATCATTGCCATGAGGACGGTAAGGACGCTGGTGCTCCGGCACGCCAAAATCGATTAGTTTTATTTTCATCGGCAGCCTCCTTTCCAAAGAGCGGGATAGTCTTTTTCTAAAATATCCTCTGGCGTCATATCTGCCTGCAGTTTTCGCCCGCAGGTCATTTTCCCTTCCAGACATCGATCCAACTGACAGAAAGGCCCGGTCAGTGACGGGGCAAACAAGGCAGGGCTTAGGTCATAAAGTTCTTTCCAGACCTTTAACAGCACGATCCTTGTTTCATCTGTATTTCTTCGGCATACCCGCTGGCCGATGATATGTTTCCACTGATAAGGGGTGGCGCTGATGAGCAGTACATTCCGTAATCCCTGGGGCGTGGCATAGCCGGCCGCATCGTGCCCGCTTCCGGCAGTGCACAGGGCTTCATAACATTTCATGCTTTCATTACAACTTTTTAAGTACAGCTCCTGTACCACAGCCGGAGCCGTCATAATAGAATACGGGACAGCGAAATCCGCCTGTCCCGTATAGTTGCTGTACTGCAGCGATGCACTCATAAATTTTACTTCGTTCTGGTGGCGGGTGATCTGCGCCAGAAAACGCCTGCTGGCGCCGACAATGGCTACCGTGATCACCGCAAATTTCTGGATGGTAGGATGGGGAAGCGCCCCCATAGCTGCTACTGTCTGAACGCTGAATGATTTTTCGTAGAGCTCCATCAGGTCGTCCATTGAGGCAATCTTATGTCCCTGCTGGGTAAGTCTTGCCGCAAAGACCATGTTTTTTTCTGCTTCCGCTACCGCCTGGCAGTTCAAAATTTTTACTTCAATCTGTTTAATTGGTATGTCCCTCCTTTACAATCGCTTTCAGTAAGAACAGATAGTTAAGACTGTCTGTGATCTTTTCGTCCCATGTGTCCATCGGATAAACTGTTTCCTCGGCAAAGCACATATCGTATAGAGAAACAATATGCTTTGCCAGCATACCGGCAAGGGCACGCTGGGGCGTTGTGTGCTGTAAAGCTGCCGCTGCCTTAAATGCACCCAGCCGGTCCGGATCATCCCCGGTGTATTCTTTGGTTTTCCGTTTCAAGGTATCAGCACAGAGCCGCACCTGTTCGTCAAAAACGGCATTGACTTCATTTTGCGTAATATAGCATCCCTCCTTTGAAAACAAGAAACCGGCTATTCTAAAGCATCTTAGAATAGCCGGCAAATAAATGGATATGTAATTGTTTATAGTGTATTGATCTCTTTTTCCAGTTCCTGGACCGCTGCTATGACTGTCTCAAATGTCGGAATATCCCCATACAACATATCCTGCATAGAGTTATAGTCCGTTTCCAATGCTGCGAACCGATATTCCGGCGGGAGTAATTTTAATGTGCCCGGCACAGCCTCCGGGTACTTCGCCCATGCTCTGGGATAGAATTTCATTTTGAAATCTACAACTTTCTTCAGGAGATCCAGCCTGGAAAAAGCAGCTTCTTTGACCGGTGTTGCAGCCATGCGGTAGAGATCATAATAATGTCTGGAATACCGCTGCGGCATTTCCAAATGTTCCGGTCTGTTCGCTTCATGGTGCAGGATTGTGGCTTTTTCCCAGAAGGTCCGTTCCGGGGCAACGGTAAGGATTGCGGTTTCTTTTTGCTCAAAAATCTTCGGATAATATTTTGCCGCGTATGGTTCGATCAGCGCTGTTTTTGCAGGAGTCCACGCTGCCAGCGCACCAATCTCTAAACGGATCACCTGTAAAGTCGCCGTATTCGTAAAAAGGTGCGGATAGGCGAAAATGACCGTCTGTTTATCCTTTTCATCTATGTAGACATTTGCTTCACAACCGATTTCCTGGGATAAGCCGGCTTTGACTGCCGGGCAGAATGTTTCGGACAGAAATACCTCTGCACGCACATTGGCTTCTTTGTTAAAAGCATCCTGTTTTGTATTGGAACGTTTCTCCCATGGTTCATCTTTGCCATATCCCAATACACGCCAGTCCAGAATCAAATCAATATCTTCTGAAAACCGGCTGATCAGGTGAAAGGCTTTTGAAAGGCTGGTACCGCCCTTAAAGGTAATGGACTCTTTCCATGGTGAGCGGTGAAATAAATAATCCAGCGTAAAACATACCCAAAAGTCTTTTTCCACGATGGCATCATTCAGCCCCATTTTATCTGCTGTATTTCTGAACAGTTCCCTGCGGTCGTTATCTGAAAGTCTTGCTATATTTCTCATTGTACCTTTTCACCTCCACAAATCTGCCGTATCGTATCGTAAACCCAATCCGTAGACTCTGTTGCTTCCTTCAAACAAGCCTGTTTATCTTTGTCTGTCAGTTTTTCGGAAAGCATCTGTATGACTTCTGGCGTAACATTCGATTTGCCAAGCGTTTTTAATGCCTGTATAACCAAACTTGTCATATAGGACAATCCGGTAATCTCTTTATTGGTCCGGTGCTTAAATTCCAGCTTTGTAGAGTTCCACTCGTAGGTCTTATATGGACCATCGCTGATATAGGACCATACTGCTGTTACCTGTGTTGAAAGACCTAACAGGTTCAATGCTGTATTCCCACATGGGGCAATCGTCCAGTGATAACTTCGTGCCAATGCGTTCGCCACCGCTTCCGGGTCTGCCGCCACATATTCATCCAGAAGTTTGCTATATTTTGGTTTTTCATAAACACCTTTCAAAATGCGGCGAAGCATACCTGCCTGTGTAAGCCGGTTTAAGTTCCGTCTTATGGTTTCCGTATCGGCAATATCCGCAAAATCAGAACTGATGAAAATAGTTCCTTCCGCCGCTGCTTTTATCTGCTCCTGAATCTGTTTGGAATAGCCATTTGCCATATTGCTCACCTCCTTTTGTCCCGAATATTATATATTATTCGGGACAAATTTTCAATAGGCTTCAAGAGTTTTAGCAATAGTATTCCACATAGAACAGAATTTATACATCAGTTTCAAATTCTATATCAGGAGATGGGAACTATCGTATTCTCATTTTGTCCCGAATATTGTGTATTATTCGGGACATTTTAAGCACTCGGCAGGTAGATCCAGTCGTGCATCAGGCACACGCTGGGTTCGTCCTCCCTTGGAACCAGACGGTAGGTACATTCCCCATAGACCGTGCGTTTGTCCTCGATCTCCATGCCATAGGCTTTATAAAAGCGGTATTCCAGATTGGAGATGATACAGCGCAGGGTTTGCAGAGCCTCCCTCTGAGCTGATACGATCAGGTCACGGTCAATGCTGCGCTTCAAAAACAGCAGCGACTTGTAAAGCTGTACCTCTGTGCGGTAAGGGCGGCAGTCTTTCGTTTCCAGCCATCCGCAAAAAGCGACCGGTCCGCTCTGGATCACACTGCGGTCCGGGTGATAATACTCGTAGCAGTCCAGGTTTGCCGTATTCAGAAGATAGAGCATTTCCCGGACTTCATTTTCCGGCATGTCGTAAAACCGCAAAAGTGAGCGGTAAAGATGGACATAGCCGGGAATGGAAATAATGGTATTTACCATAAAATAAAATCCTCCTTGTAAACAGCAGGTGCGGGAGCTTTTGCCCCCGCACCGTCTAAAATCTATATTTCGTTATCTACTTTCACGAGTTTTCCCATGACAAGGAAGCGTCCTGTGCCGCCCGGCGTACAGGTAGAAAGGGTCAGTACCTTATCGCTGCAGGTCACAGTCACATCACTTTCCACCGCAGAACGTTCCTTCATAGCTGTAAGCCAGGTAGTATAAGCACCGTCATCCTTCCAGGAAAGCTGCCAGGGAGAAGTTTCACTGCCGGATTCTTCCGGCTTTGCTGCAAAAGCCGCAAAGATCTCCATGACATAACCACCCTTCGGAGTAACGAGATACATCTGCCTGTGAGCATCAAAGTAACTTTGTTCATCGTACCGGTTCAGCAGCGCAAACATGGAACCATCCCGCATATTATGACCATAAATGATCGTATTGCGGTCTGAAAAATCTGCCCGGTTTTCATAATCGGCAAACAGGCAGCCAACCTTGTTATAGGTTCCGTCATAAAGATGGTTCAGGTAATATTCGTTGTTGTCGGTCTGCGTTACCGGATAATTGAGCACCGTATCAGGAAGGGAAAGCCATCCGATGATGTCCGGTCCATTTTCACGGAGCGTTTCAAAGTCTACCGAAGGCAGGACAATATCGGCATCGTCCCGTTTTGGTTCTGTCGGATCGGGTGCCGACTCCGGGGAAGCTGTCTGCTCCGGTACTTCCACATATCCGGCAAGATCTCGATAGGCATCTTTACTCTCAGCATACTGGTTCAAGTCACGGAACACCAAAAAACCGCTGCCAAGAGCCACCAGAACGCAGAGTGAAAGGACAGAAACCCCGACAGCCGTTCTTTTCAGGGAAGTCCTGCTGTATTTTCCCTTTTTGAAATAATACACAGCAAATACGCTGCCGCCGATCAGTGCGGCTGCCAGCAGTCCGCCATACAGGAAAATATACGGATCATCCCCGGTCTGCGGTACCGGCTTTTGAGGGGTGGAAGGATTGGAGGGAACAGAAGGCTTTTCCGGGTTCTTTGGGTTATCCGGCTTTTCCGGTTTTTCATTAAAGAACTGGACCGTAGATGTCTGATCTGCCTTGATCTCCACCGTAGCGGCATCAGGAATGATGTAATCCTTGCTTGCCCGGTTTGCAACTTCTGTTACGGTATAAATACCGACACGAAGGCCCTTAACTTCAATCACGCCGGATTTTGGAGTGGTGAATGTCTCGCAGTAGGAGCCGTCCGCACTCTTAACCTCGATGGCAAAACCATCTTTGCGCCCGTCGCTGGAATCCTTTGTGATCTTTAAGTTGCCGCGGTAAGCCTCATTGGTAAATCCGTGCCCGGCTTCTCCATTTTCCACAACTGCGACCTGTCCATCTTCTGTGATGGAAAAATAGTAAGCGTTTGAGTCAGGCTGATAGCCCTCCGGCGCTTTGCTTTCTTTGATAAAGTAGCCGCCAGCCAGAAGGTTTTCCGCCGTATGATAGCCTGCATCGGTTTCTTTCAGCGTACCGATCTTTTGATCGTCAGGATCATATTCCTGGTTGGCGTTGGAATCCGCATACAGGTCGAACACTGCACCGGGCAGGAAGCGCAGGAAAGAATTCTTGTCTTTCTTATCCTCCTTTTCCACAGGGGACGGTTCCTCCACAGCTTCGGTTTTAGTTACCTGCACACTGCCGCGGATCAGGGTGTTTTCCACACGGATCTCGATATGCTGTCCGTCTGCACCGATATATACATGGTGCTGCTGCGGGCTTACCGTATAAAGGTCAGGGGCAGAGATCTCCTTGACGATCCAGTGTCCGTAAGGAATGTTCTCAAAGGAAAAACTGCCGTCTTTTCCGGTAATAGCAGTAAGCAGCGCATTTTCTTCAGTAAATTCTTCGGTATCAGGTCTAAACAGACCCATGAGCGCACCGGCAAGCGTGACATCCTCGCCGCCTTCCGGGTTTTCCCCGACTTTTACACCGTCTACACGCCCACGGAGAAGTTCATTGGAAACAGCCTCGCCTTCATTGACAAGGATCTGTACCAGGGCGGTTTCCTGACCAGCATACTCAAAGACAACCGGATATTCCTGATTCGAAAGGATATAGGCGCCGTTGGTTGTGCGTTCCTTGACATAATAGCTGCCAAAAGGCAGGTCGGAAGCGAAGGAAGCGCTGTAACCGCCGGATTCCTCAGACGAAACAGAGACCACTTCCAGAAGTCCACCTGCCGGGATTACGCTGCCATCTGCCGCCGTCAGGTCTGCGGAAGCATAAAGTCCAAAGGAAATATCCTTATATTCCTCGTTCATGCCAAGACCGAACAGGTCATCGGTCTCCATTGCCTTGAAAAGTGTGACATCCACTTTCTGGCGTTCGTCATAAAGACCGGCCGCTGTCTGTGTAACCTCTACGGTCTCACCCGCATAGGTCAGTTCCACATATTCCGGTTGAGGATTCAACACACAGCCGGAAGGCGCCTGACGTTCCTCCAGACGATAACGGCCAAGATAGAGAGACCCGCTTTTCGCTGTGCCGTCCTCGCCGGTCGTAAGTGTTTCCACAACCGTATCTTTTTCTGCCCGCAAGGTACCGTCACCGGTATAAATATCTTCATCTGCGATCACATCATAGACCGCTCCAGGAAGTCCGGCAACCTCATATACCGGTTGGTACAGTCCGTCGTTTTCCTGGACAGAAGCAAATACTTCTCCGGTCTTTGTGATGGTAAGCTGGCCTTTCTGCGGCATATTGTACTGAGTGACCGTCACAACCGCCTCGCTGCCGTCAATGGTAAACGGTACCGGCTGATCGGAAAGCACATAGCCATAAGGGGCAGCCACCTCATAAAGTTCATAATCCCCGGCGGCCAAAGGCTCCGGCAGCATCAGCCAGCCCTCGTCAGAAACATAGAAGGTATCCAGTGTTTCCGGGTTCGGATAGTAGACGGTCTGGGTGATAAATTCCCCGGTGGAAAGATCCTTGATCTGAAAACCGGTTCCGGTCACAGGGATAATCTTTCCGGTCTCTGCGTCACATTTTTCAACTTTCAGACGGGCTGTGATGGTGCGGTTGTTCAGGATATAGCTGTAAGTCTTTCCGTCAGAGGAAATGAATACCGTAAAGTCCGGGACAAAGGCTTTGCCTTCCTCGCCTGCGATCTGATGGACCGTATAATGTCCATAAGGAAGCGGTTTACTGGAAGCAAAACCATCCGCATCCGTGGTAAGAAGGTCACGTTCACTTTCCTTTGCCGCGTCATAGCTCCCGGCTGCCTTTAAGTAAACTTCAAAGACTGCGCCTGCTTCCGGGCGTTCGATGATACCAGCATTGGGATCGTCGGTATTTTCGCCCTCAGGCACATCCGGGTCCAGGTCATCGGTGTGCTTGACAAGCTGGATATTTCCGTAAATAACCGTTTCCGTCACCTGATTTTCTGTGGTATTGAGTTCCACTTCATACAGGGAAGGGGATGCACCCACTTCATAAATGGTTTCATTCAGAAGATACCCGGTGCTCGGTTCGATTTCCCGGATCGTCCAGCCATCCCCGCATACATAATAGCGGGTCATAAAGCTGCCATCCGGTCCGGTAGTATAAGTGTCGATCAGTTCGCCATCACGGAAGATCCCATAGGCCGCCCCTGCAAGCGTGGCATCCCCCTGAGCATTTCCGGTGTCAGCATCACTCTTTACCACATGGACGCGAAATTTCTTCAGAATATTGCTGAAATGTACCGAAGAAGTCTGCCCGCTTTCAATGGTCACGTACTGTGCGGAAGGGGTCACATAGCGGTCCACCGGAAGTTCTTTTACCAGATAGGTTCCCGGCAGGAGCTTCTTTTCAATCTGGCCGTTTTCTCCGGTCGTAACTTCCTCATTGACTTCATTTCCCAAAATGTCCGTACCGGAGATATGGAAGGTGATACCGGAAACAATGCCGTCCTCACTGGTCTTGACAAGTTTTGCGGTACCGTAAGTTTCCGTTTTGAATTTTACAAAGAAGGAAACCGGATCGCTGGCGCCGGTCATCATGGTCTGGTAGCCGGGTCTGCCCCAGATCAGCATGTCGTTTGCCACCGGGATATTCTTTCGGAATTCAAACAGCACCGGGTCCATCATCATCTGCCTGCTGGTAAAGGTGTATTCATTTCCGTTTCTTGTCACAGAAACGCCGCTGCCTTTCAAAGCCTCCAGATCGATCTTCAAGTTATTGGTATCTGTGACCGTCAGGGTATAGACCTTTTTTTCTACATCCCATTTCAGTTCCAGTTCCGGTGCTTCGCTTTTCTTAGAAGAAGTAAAGGAAGGTACTGTGGAATGGGAAGCGACCTGTGCAAGAATCCAGTCATAGGCTTTTTCTGCCGGTCGTCCGGCGATCACGCTGAAATACTGGTCGGCGTCTGCGTGGCCGTTTCCGTGGCGGCTGTACGGATCGCTTCTAAGTTGCTGCTGGTATTCCCAAAGGATGATCTGGGTTGCCATCTTATAGTCATCCTCGTTGATTCCGGAAACAGGGAGCGCCGCACCGGGTTTCCAGCCATAGATCGCAGTCAGGGTGATCCCCCTCCTTGCCTCGGCAGGAAGCAGGTTCAGGTATTGGCTGTTGGTCCCGCTTTCCGAAACATAGGTATTTTCCGAAGTATGGTAAGGAATCCCGCTCTCCACACAGTAAACCTGGTGGCTGATCCCGTCAGAATCCGTCAGCATATAGTGCCGGTAAGCATTGCCCCCGGAACTGGTGTGTACATCGATGGTTCCGTCTGCATGGTATGCAAGATAGGTGTAAGGCGCCGGGGCACGGTAGTGGTTCCCATCAGAGCCCACATACTGGTCGCCCAGCCAGGAGCTTGCCGTCTGTCCGACAGACATGGCAAAAGCCTGAGCCGGAAGAAGCCCCAAAATGCTTGCCATACAAAGCAAAAACGCCAACAGCTTGCGAAAGCCGCGGCGTCTGGTTATGATATGTTCCATGAAAAAATCCTCACTTTCATAAAATCATAACCACCCGTCCAACGGGTGGTTTGCACTAGGGCTATAAGCCCTTGTTACTAGGCCAGCGTCTCAAGGCGCTGGCTTTCTCTTTAGACTGTGGGAATTCTGTTTACACAGCCTTCCCACAGCTCCGTTCAAGCCATATTGCTCTTGACTCGTCGCTACCCCTTAAAGGGTATTGTTACTACTTGGCATTAACCCTTAAAAGGGTCTTCATATTCCTTTACACTTAGCTTATCCATTGCTATATCATGCTTTTCCTGCTCTTGGATATATTTTTTTATTGTAGCCTCATTTAATCCTACTGTGCTAACATAATATCCTTCTGCCCAGAAATGACGATTTCCAAATTTATACTTTAAATTTGCGTGTTTATCGAATATCATAAGCGCACTTTTCCCTTTTAAATATCCCATGAATGATGATACACTTATCTTTGGCGGAATACTTACTAACATATGGATATGATCTGGCATTAGATGACCCTCAATAATTTCAACACCTTTATAACTACACAATTGTTTTATAATATCTCTTATATCCGCTTTGTATTGATTGTAAATTATTTTTCGTCTATACTTAGGTGTGAAGACGATATGATATTTGCACATCCATTTCATATGCGCAAGTGAATTTTCTTTCTTCGCCATAAATTACCTTTCCTTTCTGCAATACAGCCTGAACAACTCTATTGTAAACGGAAAGGTGATTTTTTGTATAACAATCGACGCGCACCCGCATAGCGGGTGGTTTATTGTTTCGCCCATCTCCATTTTTCGGAACAACGAAAAACTCCAATGGGCTCAACAGACTAAAGTCCATAATCATAACCACCCGTCCAACGGGTGGTTTGCACTAGGGCTATAAGCCCTTGTTACTAGGCCAGCGTCTCAAGGCGCTGGCTTTCTCTTTAGACTGTGGGAATTCTGTTTACACAGCCTTCCCACAGCTCCGTTCAAGCCATATTGCTCTTGACTCGTCGCTACCCCTTAAAGGGTATTGTTACTACTTGGCATTAACCCTTAAAAGGGTCTTCATATTCCTTTACACTTAGCTTATCCATTGCTATATCATGCTTTTCCTGCTCTTGGATATATTTTTTTATTGTAGCCTCATTTAATCCTACTGTGCTAACATAATATCCTTCTGCCCAGAAATGACGATTTCCAAATTTATACTTTAAATTTGCGTGTTTATCGAATATCATAAGCGCACTTTTCCCTTTTAAATATCCCATGAATGATGATACACTTATCTTTGGCGGAATACTTACTAACATATGGATATGATCTGGCATTAGATGACCCTCAATAATTTCAACACCTTTATAACTACACAATTGTTTTATAATATCTCTTATATCCGCTTTGTATTGATTGTAAATTATTTTTCGTCTATACTTAGGTGTGAAGACGATATGATATTTGCACATCCATTTCATATGCGCAAGTGAATTTTCTTTCTTCGCCATAAATTACCTTTCCTTTCTGCAATACAGCCTGAACAACTCTATTGTAAACGGAAAGGTGATTTTTTGTATAACAATCGACGCGCACCCGCATAGCGGGTGGTTTATTGTTTCGCCCATCTCCATTTTTCGGAACAACGAAAAACTCCAATGGGCTCAACAGACTAAAGTCCATAATCTAAAAGGACAGCCTTATTTGCTGTCCTTGTCGTCAAAATCATCCTCGGAAAGATATTCCGGTTCCCCGTATGCCTCATCCGGGTCAAAGCCTTCGCCATAACCGTCATCCTCAAATTCCGCATCGTCCTCGGCCTGCTGTTTCGGACGCACGATTTTTACATAGTAACCGATCCCGCCGACCGCAAGTAAGGCAGCAAGGATAAACAGGATCGTGCCGACGCTGCCGGTTTCTTTCTTCGGCTTTTCCGGTTCTGCCGGTTTTTCAGTTTCCGCCGGCTTTTCTTTTCCTTTGCAGCCATTTAAGTCATTTTTGCAGACCGGACAGCCGGTATTAACCTTTCCTGCCTCACATTTTTCTGTGCAGTTACAGCTTTCTTCCTGGGGGATCATGCTCATGCTGCCATTGTTCTTTTCTGCAAGTGCCATCAGGTCGGACTCTGTGACGCCGTTTAAGAAGTAGACATTGTTATCTTCCCGTTTCCCGTCGATCACCAGATAAAAGACATTGCCCGCGTCCGTAGTGATGGTGTAAAACTGTTTTTCCCCATCCGTACCGCTGATGTTGTCCTGTACCGTTCCGGTGCCTTCCGGGGTAAATGCACCTTCCGGGATCGCAGAAATATTTTCCTGCTGTCCGGTACTGTTATCTGAACCGGAAGAATTTCCGCCGCCGGAAGGGGTTGCAGCGTTTGAGCCGGAAGGTTTTTCTTCCTTAGGCGGTTTTGTCTGTGTACCGGACGGACTCTGGGGTGCTGTCGTAGCAGGTTTCTTTTCAGGAGCCGGTTCTTTGTAATACGGATTATCCAGCTTTACCACATCAGAACGGTTGCCGGCATAATCTTTTGCGTATATGCTTACCTGTTTTTCTGTTCCGGCATAATCTTTCAGTGCGACCGACGCTTTCCCGTCGGTGAGGGAGTTGATACGGTTTTCATCAACAAAGACCGCCTCCACGCCGGATAGATCGTCACTGCTTTCTATTTTCAGGGCATCGCCCTCCATGGAAGCAGTCAGCGTTGGCGGTGTGGTGTCTTTGGAACCGCCGGCATGAGCCGTTACAGGTAATGCGCTGACACTTACAAGAAGCGTAAGCGCCAGCAGCAGGGAAAGTTTTTTAAGCCTCATGCACATCCTCCTTCTCCTGCGGTAAAACAGTTTCCGAAGGGGCTGCCTGCTGTGATTTCAAAAAATCCGCAAGCTGCTGGGGCGTCAGTTTGAAACTGCGCGCCACCGCTACATAATCGGTATTTTCCAGCTCTGTTTTCTGTTCCTCCAGCTTATGGAGCTTTGCCTGCATTTCCGCAATCTTTGTTTTGGTCTTTTCAATTTCCTTTTCCAGTTTTTCAATTTTAGGATTCAATTTATTACCTCCAATCTGTTAAGGCAGACGCCCAAATGTATAAAAATGCTGCTGCCAGTAGCTTGTATTGATGTTTGCATAAGAAATCGGGTCTCCACAGTGGATCATCATTCCATTTCCCACATAGATCCCTACATGGCTTGCGCCGCTGGTGTTGTAGGTCCCCTGGAAGAAGATCAGGTCGCCCGGTTTTGCATCCGCACTTGATACCGGCGTACATACACCTAAAAGACCATCCGCGGTCAGCCTTCCGAAATTCCAGCCAACGCCGCAGTTGTTGATCACCCAGGACACATAGCCGGAACAGTCAAAGGAAGTGGAAGGGCTTGCGCCTCCCCATACATACGGATAGCCAAGATATTTTTCCGCCTCGGCCATCATTGCGGCAAACTGTTCATCCGCAAGGGCTTCCGGTGGAATATCATAATCGAAGTAGTTTCCTGTGCCGCCTGAACCAACTTCCGGCAGGTGCCGTTCGCTGGTATCGCCGGTATCGGCAAAATACAGGGGATTCAAATACTGGCCGTCAACCAGGACTTCTAAGTGCAGGTGGGCCCCGGTAGAATTTCCGGTATTCCCGACCTTTGCAATCACATCCCCGGCTTTGACCTCCTGCCCGGCAGAAACAAGGATCTGGGAACAGTGCCCGTATTTGGTCGTCAGGGTATGTCCTTCGTATGCCTCGCCTTCAATAGCGACACACAAGCCATAACCGCCGGCATTTCCCGCAAGGGTGACCGTTCCGTCATGCCCGGCAAGGATCTCTGTGCCCTCCGGCATCCCGATGTCCACACCGGTGTGATAGTTCTTTTCCCCACTGATGGGATGTACCCGGTAGCCGTAATAACTGGTCACATAAGGGAGCCAGTTGGTGCCAAAGACATTTTTGACATACTGGCGGTTTCCTTTTGTCTGCAGCAGGATCTCGCAGATCTCTTTCTGGTCTGCGTTCATCCGGGAAACGACCAGGTTTTCTAGAGGTGTGACTGTGAGCTTGACATTTAAGATGCGCCATTCATAAGGCACTTCCTCCTGGGTTTCTTCCCCGGTTTCCGGATCAACGGAAGTTTCGGTGCGGTAACGGATCTCGGTTTCTTCTGAAAAGGACAGGGTATATTGTTCCTGGAAAAGCTGCCGCAGCACGCTTTCCACTTCATCGTAAGTAAATCCCTGATAAGCAGAAGTCAGATACCCCATCAGCACATACGGGTCATGCTCGATTGCGCCCAGGTTATACCGGTATTCGTCATAGCCGGGGCGGTCTGATTCCACCCGGTCTATTTCCATTTGCAGATCCGTTTCCCATTCGGTATAGGTAAGCTCCGCCTGGTTGATGTCCTGATCATCTGCAAGATAGGTAGAAGCAGCCAGACTTCCCAAACCGCCGGTCCCGATATTGGAGAACGTGGAAAACAGGGATGTGATCAGGAAAATTACCAAAAGGAGAAGCAGGAGGACAAGGCAGATTACAGGGTGCCGTTTGACCGCATGGACAATACCGACGCTGACCCTCTCTGTTGCGACTGCGGCATTTTTTGCCTGTTTCCCGGCTTCACGGGCAGCCTTGGCATACTGCCTTTTCAGTTTTTGTTTCTGCCATATCCGGGCAATCGCATGTTTCTTCAGCTCCGGGTGGTCGCTAAGAGCCTGCCGGTAAGCAAGTCTTGCGTTTGCTTTTGCTGATTTTTGCTGTAATTTCGCTGCCTTTCGGTAGGGGGCAGTTTTATGCCGGTGATATGCCGTGCGAAGCCCTGCCTCGCCCACAAGTTCAGAGCGGTGGGCTGCCTTGATGCCCACATTTTCATCCTCTGCCTCATAAATCTTTTTATGAGCGTAACCAATGGCAGTATTGGCGCCCGCCTTGACCGGACGCAGGGGTACAGGTCCTTTTACATGGACCTTTTGGGATTTGACCTCCTTTTCAAATTTTAAGTGTTTTTTGGCTTTTCCGGTCTCCGGGTCGGAAACCGTCTCCATGCGCAGTTTCTTCCGGGCAGGTAGACGATTTTGCGCCTGCTCTGCTTTTTGTGCAGTCCGTTCCGCCTTCCGTCTTGCATGGGTGAGCTTTTTATCCTTTGTCTCCAGCGGTAGTTCATCCGCAGTAAATTCCAGCTTGGATGTTTTCGGCGGTTCGCTATCCATACCCTTTTCCTTCTGCGCTGCCTGTTCCTCCGCCTGTGCCGCTTCCTGAAAACGCTGCTGATATTTGTTCCCATGCTGGTGTGTCCGGTAACGGTGTTCCTGACCGGATCTGTCTGTGCCGTTCGGTGGGGCTGAGCCTTCGGAAGAAGGAGCATATTTTCCGGTATCATGGTCTGTCACATCCTCTGTTACAAAAGAACGCCTGGAAGCCTCCTGCCGGAAATTGCTTCGCACGTTGTCCTGTATCGGGGGCGCTGTCCTGGTAGCATCCGGTGTCTCAAAGTGTTCCGAAAAACCATCCAAAGCGGTTGCATACGCTTCGCCCTGTTCCAGCAAGGACGCCGGTGTTTCCGGTGACAGATGGGAAAATTCCGTCTGTACAGGGATGTCCTGCCTGTGTGTCTTGCCGTTGACAGAAGAAGGGGTGTCCCGTGCCCTGCGCAGGTCAAAATCCTGTTCGGTCTGCCTGGCTGCCGGTTGATCCTCCCCGTGGGAATCACGCACCGGCATCCGGGTATCTTTGCGCCTCCTTTGAAATTCCCTGTCGTGTGCCATTGTTCTCACCTCCGATCCATTTTAATTTTTGTCTCACGCTTTGGTCCCCGCTACTTCATCCGGTCTTGTGGTAAGCACGCTGTACAAGAGTGTGTCCTTCGGGAAGTGGTCCACAAAAGGGATGATCACATTTCCAAAGAACAAAAGCCCCTCGCCGGGACCGGAATGGGTCACATACGAAAGCTGGTGCGGGGAGATTCCCAACTGCTTTGCCAAAATCTGACGGTCTCCCTGGGCCTGGTTGAGCATATAGATAAAGTCCGAGTTCTCAAAAATATTTTCGATCTCACGGGAAGCCAGAAGGTCCTTGACATTCTGCGTTAAACCTGATGGAATTCCGCCCCATTTACGGAAGCGTTTCCAGATCTCCACGCTGAAACTTCCTGTCTGCCCTTTCAAAAGAAGATGGAATTCGTCGATATAGAACCAGGTTGTTTTATGTTTGGAACGGTTGGCCGTGACACGGTTCCACACCGCATCCTGCATGATCAAAAGCCCGATTTCCTTTAAGGCTTTTCCCAGTGACTTAAGCTGGAAACACAGTACCCGGTGTTGATCCATCTGGATATTGGAACGGTGGTTGAACACGTTAAGGGAACCATTGACATAGATTTCCAGCGCCGTTGCGATATTCTGTGCCTCCGGTTCAGACTGTTTCAAAAGCAGCTCGTAAAGATCACCTAAGATCGGCATATTTTCCGGGCACGGGTCCTGCAGGTATTCCCGGTACACCAGTCTGGTACAACGGTCGATGATCGTCCTTTCAATGGGGGAAAGTCCTTCTTTGCCGCCGATGATAAGGTCACACAGCGACAGGATAAAATCACTTTTCAAAGTGATCGGGTTTTCATCATCGGAATAGTCCAGATTGATGTCCATCGGGTTGATGTAGTTCGTGGAAGTAGGGGAAATATCAATGACCTGCCCCTGGGAACCGAACTGCTGTACCAGCGGCCCATACTCATTTTCCGGGTCGGCGATAATGATGTCGTCCTCCGTCAGAAGGAACACATTGACGATCTCACGCTTGGCAGAGAAAGATTTGCCGCTTCCTGGGGTACCGAGAAACAGCCCATTGGGGTTTTTCAGCGTTTTTCTGTTCGCCATGATCAGGTTATTGGAAAGGGCGTTCAGGCCGTAATACAATGCCTCGCCCTCCTGGAACAGTTCACAGGTGGTAAACGGTACAAAGATCGCTGTGCTGCTGGTCGTAAGCCCGCGCTCAATCTCAATCTGGTTCGTACCAAGAGCAAGCGAGGACATAAGCCCCTGTTCCTGCTGGTAATCCAGCCGTTTTAAGGCACAGTTGTATTTCTGTGCCACACCCGAAGCGGCAAAAATATCATTGAACAGCTTTTGGCGTTTGGCAGCGATATTTTCCACCAGTACCGTCACAAGGAACATGCGCTCATTGCGGCTCTGTAAATCCTGCAAAAGATTTTTGGCTTCTTCTCCATAGGTGGCAAGGTCGGTGGGAATGATGTATAGTGATAGGTAATTCTTTGAAATTATCTCCGAATTTTCCCCCACTCCACACCGTGCGTGCGAGCTTTCCCCGCACACGGCGCTCCAACAAAATCTAGTTTGCGTTAGCTACTATTTCTAAATTTCCTGCTGATAGTCTTAAAGAATTAACCTTTTTCAGTGCCTTGTCATCAAGTTTGAGAATATCAAGATATTTTGCAATCGTATCTGCTTCTGTAGCATGGATAAGTTTATGTACATCCGCTTTTACCCACATGAGGTTTTTATATTCGTCCGTACCACCTAGCTTTTGGGGCTTTTTATGATGACATTCCATGTCAAATATACAGAGTGGTTCTCCTGTTATTGCACATTTTCCATTTTGTCCTGCCATAAGTGAAATACGATTATCATTGTATTCCACAGATTTTCCGTAATCTTTTGCTTCCAAAAGATACTGAATTAAGTGTTGAACGGTAGACAGATTTTTGTGTATAAGCTGTCTGCCTTGTGGAGTATATTTATTAACCTCTCGTGTGAACATTCTCGGAGAAACAAACCTACAGCCATAAATCGGGAAGATATGTACACCTGCCACGACTTTCGGCTTTCCGTTATAACTACCATAGAATTTCTGATACGTTTTGGATTTTGGCACTTTTTCAGGCAATAGCGATTTATTATTTTTAATTCGCTTAACCTTTTTGGTTTTCACTCTAAGCCTATGCTTCAGGCTCTTGCTGACAACGAAATTGATTTCTCGAAAATCACGACTGCACCCTGTAGCGGAATTATAATAATTGTGCATACCAAGAATCATTGAATTAAGCTGGCTTACTTGGTGGGGTGATGTATCGTGCTGAATTACTTTGATTTGCTCTTTGAGCTTGGTTTTCATTGTCTTTTTCGCTTTTTCCGAAATATTACTTTTAGACACATACTTCTTACCCTTTTTCGTCACATACAATGCAAAGCCAAGAAAATCCGTTTTCTTTTTGCGAACATTTGTGATTTTGGATTTTTCCGGACTGATTTCAAGCCCCAGTCTTTCCCAAAGCCATTCTTTTACAGCAATGAATATCTTTTTTGCTGTTTTGTAATCTCTACAGAGAATCTTAAAATCATCGGCGTAACGCACGAAGAAAAATTCTTTGAGGTTGGACTTTTTCAAGGCTTCATATTTGTGACTGTGCGTATAGGGATATCTTGTGCTTTTGGTTTCCCATTGGTCACTCAACCACCAATCGAGTTCGTTCAGAACAATGTTTGAGAGCAACGGGCTGATGATACCGCCCTGTGGCGTTCCTTTATCTGGTCTGCCAATTCCCTTAATCTCAGATTTCAGTATTTTGCCGATTATGCAGATGAGACTTTTGTCCCGTATGCCCATTGCCCACATTTGCTTGAGCAGCTTGCCATGGTTTACATTGTCAAAGAATCCCTTTATATCAACATCTACAACATAGTGCAGCTTGCTGACATTCATCAGAGATTGTGCCCTTGCAATGGCATGGCTTGCCGACCTATTTGGTCTAAAACCATAACTGTGAGCATGAAACCTTGCTTCACATATCGGTTCTAATACTTGGATAATACATTGCTGTATAATCCTGTCGTCCATACAGGGAATACCTAACGGACGCATTTTACCAGGCTGTCCGACCTTTGGAATTTCTGTTCTGCGAACACTTTTGGGGTGATAGTTTGCAAATTTATTTTGAAAGTATTTGACAAACTGTTCTTCCGACCACCCTTTATACTGTGTAATTGTTTTGCCGTCTGTTCCCTTAGTCATTGAGCCTTTGTTGTTTTTGATATTTCTGAACGCTAAAAGTATGTTGTTCTCACTGGTAATAAGGTGCATTAGATTATGGAATGATTTTCCTTTGCAGGATTCTTCATATAGCTTATCCATAACATCCTGCATATCGTAATATTCGGCATTTCGCAGTTTTTGCTGCTTTGGTTGCCTCTCTAAGTTCGTATCGACAGTCAAGTCAACCGCCTCCTTTCGGACTTGGTTTCTATTAGTCATACAAGAACCTTGAAAGATTTAGAAATAATGATGAAACTAAATCCTGTCTTGGGGCTGTTGCTCCTTTTCCCATTACAGGAAATATCAATGCTCGTGCCCCTGATTTCACTGTGATAAAGATAGATTATCCCGATAGCGGAAAGCCTATTGGCTTGCCAGTATTTGCTACTGGCTTTCGATTTTTTCTATCACTACAACATTAGACTGCTGAATCCTTACCATTTGTATTCACAGCTTCCCACGTTCCGATATTCCTATCTGTTCATATATCCGTAGGTGCTTGCTATGAGCCTGTATGCTTAATTGTGCCTGTAACACAATAGGGTATTTCATAACATGGATTCTTACTTTACCCCACATACCCCGTGACCACGGTTTATGCATTTCTACATAAGCTACGTTTAGACCCTTACTTTCGCAAGTTCGTCAAACTTATCTCTAAATTATTCTCACCATAGATATTTTATAGACCTCCGGCATATAGGATACACCGCCCACCGCTGGACAGCTTTCGTGACATTTTCATGCCTTACGGTATCTCTCTGCCGACTTCACCTAGCTTCATACTGCGCATTTCAGCAGTTAGCACAGCATGTAGGAGTATTAAGGAGAGCGTTTCGGGACGTTACCCCCTCATTCCACTCTTTGGAATATCAGTTCTCTATACAAAAGTTTTGTATATGCCTTGTTTCCTGCTTATGCAGTTATCAAGAAACGTGTCGCACCCATGTCATACCCGGATCGGACCGCTTTCTTTTGTTCCTCAATGGTCATTTTCTGCAGGTCCGACATTTTACGCTTGATGTTTCGGATCGCCTGCGCCTGGTCGATAGACTGGATATGCAGGTTGACGGTCACGGCGTCGTTTAAGTCAAGAAGATCCGCTAAAAGCCGGTCGGTAAGCTCCGGCGCCAAAATCTGCAAAAAGGAGACAGCACCGGAATGATCGCCTACCCGGAATGTCTTTCCATCCTTTGAAAAAGACAGCCCGGATGGGGAAACGAAGTCTTTGGTAGAAAGACCGGTCTTAGGCAGATCCGACCACTGGAAATGAAACTTTTCCTGACCGTCCGGGTGAAGCTGGCTGTGAAGAAGCTCCAGACGTTCCAGTCCGTTTAAGGATCTTGCCTGGACTCCAAGGGTCTTGAAATTTGCCAGCACATCCGTTTCAATGCGTTCCAGACGCATTTTCGCAGTACGCAGGTCATCTGCCTCGATCCCAAAGGTAATGTATTTACGTTTGGTGAGACCGTTATTTCCTTTCTGCAACTGGTTCTTTAACATATCCCCGTATTCCCTGCGGATTCCGTCATACTCGTCGCCGCGGGGAGGGATGTCAATGCTTCTGGTAAAATCCTGCATATTGGCCCGCTGGTTGATAAAGGTAAGCTGCACATGGATCGAGGCGTCGAAGTAATTTAAGAAATCGCAGTAACCCTCGAAGATCTGTGCTTTATCATCTGCCTGTGCAAGCTGATAGTTAATATCAAAAAACTGCACCGTTTTGGTGTAAAGGGTATCAGTCAGCCGGCAGATCCCATCCCGGTACATTTCACGGTAGGGAATGCTCTGCTGGACCGTCTGCGGGGCATCTGCTTTCAGCCCGGCAAAAAAGCCGCCTTTTTTAGACGGCTTGGAACGGGCAGACTTAGTTTTGCCCTGCTTTGCATCGGCTCTGGTCTTTTTGGCCTGCCTGATGTTTTTTTGCAGACGCTTTTCCTGAGCTTCCTGCTGCTTGTTTTTTGGCAATCTTTGTAACCTCCTTCTTTGACATAGATTTATACAGGTTATCCGTCCTGTATGGACGGTCCTTCGGCCAGAGCTTATAACGGAGCCGGTTCTTCAAAATCTTTTCTGCCGGCTGCCCGTCACGCTCATACATGGCGAAGAAGAAAAAGGGCATCATCAGCCCGATCATCAAAAGTACAGCCGCCGAGTTCCCGATCGCCCCGCGGGTAAAGAAATACACCGGAAGGCCGACAAGCCCGGCAAGGCTGAAACAAATAAGCTGGCGCTTCGTCAGATTGAAGGCCAGCTTGGTCTTAACTTTGGTTAAATCCTTTGGTACAGGTACATAAGGCATCTATACACCTCCCATCGTAATATAGTTTCCGGTCCATTAGCGTGCACCAAAATCGCGTACCGCTTTCTCCGCAGCCGGACATTCCCGCACTTCCTGAGCCGCATTTTGCAGCCGTGCCAGGACAGAAACAGCCGGTCCTCTCTGACACAGGTATTCCTGGCTGTCTCGGATTCCGGCAATATTTTCCCGAATATCCATATCCACGTCGAACACATCCGAAACTGGCAAAAGCCAACGGTCTGCAAAGTATTTCAAAGGATTCTCAAGCGCCAGCACATCATCCAGCATTTCATCCCCGAACTCAAACTTTGTTGTCAGATAGGAATACGCCTCCTGCATGGCTGTAATTTCAGCAGCTTTTTCAATTAAGGATTCCTTATCCTTTGACATAAGGCTTTCCCGGTAGGCAAAGTAATTCTGTCCCAGTCGTTTCATCAGGAGCGTATATTTGTCCTGTGCGGAAGGCTCGCTTGTGAAATGTTCAAATTTTTGCTCTGCATCAATTTCTTTGAGAAGATCGCAGATCGGGAAACTGTGTTCATGGTTATTTTCTTCCCAGCACCATCGGGCTACATCCAACGGGTCCTGAAAAGAAAGAAGTGCCTCTACTTCCGCCGGAGTAAATACATGCTCAACCTTCAGATAATAGTGGAGTTCCGAAAGTCCCTGCAACTCGTAAATGCTGCCGATGTTCTGTGCATCCAGCATATCCGCATGAACCTTCAAACACTCGTCCAGCCGTTCCATAAGCAGCCGCTTTGCATCTTGTTCTATCAAAATCACCCCTTTCGCTCCGGCATAGTCAGCGTACAGTTCACTTCATTGCCCCATACATCCCAGCCGGGAGTCTTTTGTCTTGCAAACAGTTCCACTCTGGGCTGATCGCCCATGAGTTTTACGATCTTATCCCGCACCTCGTCCGGTTTCTTGCTGTGCTGCTCAATATGGGAGATCACAAACTGATGGATTCCCGCACACTGGCGTTTCGGACGGCCTCTGGTTGCCAGCAGGCAGACCTCCGCGTTTGAGCGGGTCCAAAAGCCCATGCCATAAAACCAGCTATCCGCTTTCCGGTTCTGTTTGAGCCATAGAAAAGCCAGCGTTTTATATTTGAACCCCCAGGCGTCGATCACCCGGAAGGCTTCATTGAGCTGTGGGAAGGTCGCCCACAGAAAGAGGGCGCTGTCTTTTGCGGCAAGTTCCGATACCGGCAGGGCACAGATTTCTTCAATGCTCATTGTGGGGTAATGGTTTTCCGCAACGCCGCTTCCATGTTTCCTGTCATAATGCCAGGGCGGATCGGCATAGATAATGCCGTACTGTTTCGTTTCCGGCATTAGCGAGCCTGCTCATTCTTAGATGGGGCAGGTTTAGTCGGCTGTTCTTTGACCTTACCGGCATTTTCCTTCAATGCACCGGTCAGGGAAGGCTTTTCCGCAGCTCCCTTTGTTGCTTCAAGAGTTGCCTGCAAATTTTCAATAGCCTGCCCGTACCCATCGATCAGGGCATCGTTGAGCTGCTTGCGGAACTCTGCCGTAACCGGCCAGCAGACATCTTTCCAGTTGCCTCCCTTATCCTGGGTTGCGGGCATATTGACATACAGCCCCTTTTCACTGGAACAGATACGGAAACCGTCAATCTTAAAGCATCCGCCAATCGTAACATTGGCAAACGCCAGCAGGTTTCCCATTGGGGCGATTGGACGCACGCGGACATCCAGCTTCATGCCGTTTGCCATTTCCGGCGTCTGTGTCTCCGGCGCCATTTTTTCTGTATTGGTTTTACTCATATATAAAATCCTCCTTTTTAGAATTGGTTTTGTTCATGCTATCTTGCATTAAATATGGATTTGGATAACGAACCTGTCTTAAACAGGGCAAAGGCCAGCAGCACCGTATAACCCGCCGTTCCCCAGATCGCGCCGTGCACATCGCCGGACGATGGGATAGACTGGACCAGCACTGCATAAATGGCAACACAGATCAGGATCAAAAAACCCTGAAAACCCAGGGCAAAAAGGGAACGCAGATACCCAGTTCCCATTTGTCCCCATTCCCGGTTTGCCATTGTGGAAAACGGGATCGGTGCAAGGCTCACGGTTAAATAAATCTCGATCATACGGCCATATACAATGACAAAGATCACGATGGACAGTACCCACATACACAGATTGATGATGTTGGTTTCCAGCCACAGCCCAATCAGTTCCCACATTCCCATTGCTTCAAGCTGGGTTTCCAGATCAGACAACGCCGCCTGCACATCCAGGTTCCCGTTTATGACACCGGCACTTTGCGACACCACATTTTGGGCCACATCAAAGACCGCCATCACAATCGTAAAACAGTTGGTGAGCAGGTAAGTGGCAACAAAAGTCTTGAAAATCCACTTGAAGATGTTGAATGTATCGAATTCGTGCATGTTGTTCTTTTCGAGAATCATCTGGATCAGTTCATACACAAGAACAAAGGTAAGGATCATGCCCGCAATGGGAATGACGACGGTTTCCGAAAGATTCTGGATCATGGAAAACACGCCGCCATTCCAGCCCTGCGGGGTCTGTCCTACCTGATTTGCCACATCCGCAACCTGGTTGTTGACGGAGTTGAAAATACTGGTGTACTGTCCGGTGATCGCATCGATCAGGCCCTCTTTAATCCAGTCTGTTATCCATTCAAACAGACTGCCCATAAGTCAGCCCTTAACCGAACAGGCCGGAAAGCAGCGGGATCAGCGTTGCACCAACCAGAGCGATACCTCCGCCTGCCATAAGCTGTTTTATACCCAATTAGGTGTAAAACTCTGCTCGATGGCGGGCGGCGGCGTACAAAAAATCTATATGGTGTTTTTAAGAGAACCGTCCCGGCGGGACAGGTCAGGCAGTGACCTGTTCCACCTCTGGGATGGGTTTGAGATTAAAATGAATTTCGATAGAAATGTGTCTTGTTTTATCTTCGTCAATGCGCTCATGCACGACGATTTCTTTGATTAAGCGGTTGAGGGTGGCTACGTCCAGCTCTGTGATATTGGCGTATTCCTGAATGGCTTCCACCCATTGTTTTGCGTCATTGGCAAGCTGGACTTCATCGGACAGCCGCTTTCTGCCCTCGGACACTTTTGCTTTAAGCTCCGCTTGCTCGGTCTGTGTCTTTTCCAGCATGGTGTTGAAATTCTGTTCACTGATACGCCCTGCAATCATATCCTCATAAAGCCGCATTACCATTTTGTCCAGAACCTCAATCCGTTCCTCGTCCCTTGTGAGGGAGCGTTCCATTGCTTCCCGCTGTTCCCGCTGCTCGGCTTCACAGGTATTGGTCAAGCGGTCGGCAACCGCTTCCCCGTCCATCAGGGCGGCTCTGGCACATTCCCGGATTTTCCGCAGCACATGGCTGTAAAGGGTGTCATAATCAATCCGGTGCTGGGTGCAGTGGTTCTTTCCAAAGGCATTGTAGGTTTTGCAGGAGTAAATCTGCTGGGGATGTTTTGCGTTTGTGTAGCGTATCGTCAGTGACTTCCCACACTCACCGCATTTTATCAGTCCGGCAAACAGGCTGATTTCATTGGTCTGCCCCGGACGCTGGCGGGATTTCAGCTTGTTCTGCACAATGTCAAAGCTCATGCGGTCAATCAGCGGTTCATGCTGTCCCTCCACCACAATCCAGTCCTCCGGCTTCTTTTCCCCAATCGTGCCGATTTTGAAACGGTAGTCCTTTTTCTGGGAAGCAATCGCCCCGGTGTAGACGGGATTCATCAAAAGGTCTTTGATAACGGAGAAGTCCCACATATACCGCCCGTTTTCCGGGTCTTTCTTTTCCCATTTGGTGCGGGTATTGCGAAGCCCCCGTTCCCGGTTCCACCATGTGGGGCAGGGGATTTTTTCTTCCTCCAGCCGTCTGCGGATATAGTTCGGACCATGACCGTTTAGGGCATATCCGAAAATCAGCCGCACAATCGGGGCGGTTTCCTCGTCAATGAGCAGATGGTTTTTGTCCTCCGGGTCTTTCCGATACCCGAACGGGGCAAGACACCCGGTAAACTGTCCTTTCTGCGCTTTCAGAAGATAAGAGGAATGGACTTTCTTGGAAATATCCTTGCTGTACATCTCGTTCAGGATATTCTTGAACGGGGCAATATCGTTGTTATCACGCAGGGTGTCGATACCGTCATTCATGGCGATATAGCGGACACCGTTTCTTGGGAAAAAGTCCTCAATCAAATGCCCGGTTTGCAGATAGTTACGCCCCAGTCGGCTGAGGTCTTTCGTGATGACAAGGTTGATTTGCCTGCGCTCAATGGCTCTCAACATTCTCTGTAAATCAGGACGCTCCATATTAAGACCTGTGAAGCCATCGTCCTGATAGACTGCCACAACCTCCCATCCCTGCTTTTCGCAGTATTTTTCCAGCATATCACGCTGGTTTGCGATACTGGCACTTTCGCCTTGCAGGTCATCGTCCTTTGACAGCCTGCAATAGACCGCTGCACGATACCCTCCGGCAAGTGCCGAACCGATTGTTCTGTATTCCATTTCGTTCATCATAGCCATTTACCCACACAATCCAGACGGTATCTGGCTCTTTTGAACCTCATCTTCATTATAGCTCATATCTTTCCTTTTAGCAAGATATTCTTTCGTATTTGTCTTACCGTATTTCTGGGAAATCAGGCTGACGAACACATCGGTTGCGTCCAGTTCCCCGTCAAATACCGTTGTAACATGAATCTCTGTTTTGTTTTTTGCCATAGGCAGTTATCCTCCATACATGAAAATAGCCAGACAGAGGGTGTCGGCAACGAAGTCCGGCAACGGGCTTCAAAAGACCTTGCAAACAATCTCAATCTGGCGATGGTTACTATTTATACTTTTCTTTTATTTTTCTGTTGTTTTGGTTGTTATAAGGGAGAAAAGCCCGCAGTTATGGGGTTTTCCCCGGCAACCGGCTCGGCAACGGGATAGCAACAGGGGATGCAACGGGCTGTCATTTTCAGAATGGAAGCTCCATCTGTTCTGTGACCTCCACAAAACCGTCCATCGTTTTTTCAGACGGGTTGCCGGAGTCCGTTGCCGGGTTTTCACGCTCCCAGCCCTTTTGTCTGCCATATTCGGAAAACATTCTTGGGTTTGGGAAGTACCGCCAGCCGGAAATGCACTGGTTCATAATCTCGTTGATTTCCCGGATTTCCCATTGCTTCGGCTCGTCAAAGACATGGTTCAAGGCTTCCTTGTAGAGCTGCTTGGAGCAGACCATGCTCCCGGTGTACTTATCAAGATACGCCTGTATCATCCCGGCTTTGGTGTCCTCCGGCATAAAATCCCTCTGGTGTTCTTTGAGATACCGCTGCATGGCGGGGCTGAAAGCCAGCTTGAACCTGCCGCTTCGGTAAATCTCCATCGCTTCCGCCCACATCTGCTCGATATAGGCTCTGGAAGCAGCTTCGTCCTCTAAAATGTGAACCTCGGCTTGCTCCGGGTACACCATGACGGGGATAAAGCGGCGGTTGCCGGAACGGTCAAGGGGCAGGAAGTCAAGGGCATTGGAAGTGCCGCCAAACACGCACTGACGGGGGCGGTCTGCCGGGTGGGTTTCATAGGGTATCTTGTAAACCTCTTTCTGCCGGCTTAAAAATGACTTGATTTCCTCAATGCTCTTGGCGTTTGCGGTTGCCATCATTTCCGACATTTCGATAATCCAGTGACCTTGCAGCTTGCGGTACACATTGTCATCGTCCAACTTCCGCAAATCATCGGAGAACCACTCGTCCCGGACTGCCAGCAGACGGAAGAAGGTGGACTTGCCAGCCCCCTGACCGCCTACCAGACAGAGCATGATTTCAAACTTGCATCCGGGCTGAAAGGCTCGTGAGATTGCACCCAGCAGGAATAGCTTCAACGCTTCATAGGTGTAATCGTCTGCGTCAGCCCCCAAAAAGTGCCGCAGGCAGAAGCGGATTCGCTCTGTCCCATCCCACACAAGGGTATTGAGATAATCCCGGATGGGATGGTACTTGTTTTCATTCGCCACAATCCCGATGGCGTTATCAATCTTTTTCTCATTGGTAAGCCCGTAGGTTTCTTCCAGATAGAGAAGCAGATACTTCATGTCCGTATCGTTTAAGGCGGTGCTTTCCCTGTGGAAACCGATGGGCTTTATGATGTCTTTGCGGTCGGTCAGGATGTTGTAGGCGATAGCCCCGGAAAGCAGCGGGTCACGCTGGAATACAGTCAGGCAGTTTCGTATGCTCTGACGGACACCGCCTTTCTCGGTAGTTTCCAGCCCCGCCTTGATTTCCTCAATGCTCTGGGGCGGCTGCATGGCGTTTATGGTGTTTTTTAGTTCTTGCTGCGTCTGCGGCTGCAAGCTCTGCCATTCGCTGTTCAAGCTGTATCACATCCTTTCCGTAGTCCGTAATCAAAGCCGCTTTTTCCTCGGTTTCCCCGAACAGCAGCACATCCAGCAGATATTCCACATGGGCTTGCTTCTGTAAGGCTTCCACAAACCGGGGATGAAAGGCTTCCTCCGGGGAGTGTGGGGCATAATCTTTTCTCCATTCCCGGAGTAGGTGGAGATAATCGGCAAGGATACGGAAGCAGCGGTTCTTTGCTTCCTGAAACTGTTCCTCCGGGGATTTCTGCCGGGGCTTGGGCTTTTTTGCCTTTCCCGGCGGTTTCCAGTCCTCATAGGAAAGCCCGAAGTCCTGTGCCAGTTGTACGGCGGCTTCTTTCTTTCCCAGCCCATACAGGGCGGCGGCAAAATCAATCACATCCCCATCTGCACCGCAGCCGAAGCAGTGATAACGCCGATCCAGCTTCATGCTTGGGGTTTTATCGTTATGGAACGGGCAGCAAGCCATCCCGTTCCGACCTATATGGATTCCATAATGCTCCGCAGCCTGTCTTGTTGTGACGGACTGCTTCACAGTTTCAAATACATTCAAATCTATCCCTCCTTGAAAAAAAGAAAAGCACCTGACATTCTCAATCTGAAAATGGCAAGTGCCTGTTAAAGTTCCATATCCTGTTGTTTGTGTTTTGTCTGCACCGGGGCAGTTCTTTGTGCTTTTTTCTCGTCAGCCTTATCCTGCAAGACTTCTTTGATAGGCTGTTTCTTGGGCGGCTCTTTGCTTTCTTCTGTGCCGGGGGTGGCTTTCCGTACCCAGTAGCGAATGTCCCGCAGCTTCTTCAAATCCTCCTGTACCTCGGTCAGCGGTGTTTTCAGGGCTGCAATTTCTTCCAGAAGCGTTTCCTGCTCCTCTTGCAGCTCCTTTTGGGTACTGTCCTTATCGTCCGGGTGCTTGGCAAGGTAGGCGGCGGCTTTCTCATACCGGGCAACCTCCGGGTGTTCCTGTTTGAATTTTTCCTTTGTTTTCTTAAAAAATATCTTCTGGTACTTCTCATAGACAGCCTTACATTCTTTGCAGTCTGTCCGGCTGGCAAGAATCCCGTCAATCACTTTGCTTCGGGCTTCCTTTGGCTTCATCTGATTGCGGTAATCTGCGGCTGATTTCCCGGAGGATTCCAGAAATGCTTCTAAGTCCTCCACAGTGGAAAGCCCCTTTTGCCGGAGATAGGACAGGGCTTCGCTGACTGCCTTTAAGTCCTGTGAAGTCCCCCGGTTCTGTCCAGCCCTCGTCCAGTCCTTCCGTTCTTCCTTTCGTATCTCCATGTACTTCATCAGCAGATTGGGAAGAAGTGTCGCTTCCTCCGCCGCCTTTTGTGCAAGCAGTTCTTTTCGTTTTTCTCCCAGCTCGGTAATCCAGCCTTTGAGGTTTTGGATAAGCTGTCGGATGGACTTCATCAGATTGTTGGCAGCTCTGATTTCCCGGTTCAGGTTGCCGATGTTCGTCTGGATACCCCGCTTTTCCATCTGCCGGACAGCAGCTCCCTCATGGACAGTAGGGATAATATCAAGCCCCTGTCTGGCATAAGAACGCAAGTCCACACGCTCTGGGCGGTCATTGGCTTCCAGATAGCGGTTCTGGATGACCTCCCATTCATGCCGCCAGATTTCGCAATACTTCTGGTCGTTCCAATCCACCGTATCCTCCTTGTGGCTTTTCCATCTGCCGGACGGAAGTTTTATCCGTTCCCCGTTTTCGTCAAGGTCATAAACCTTGCGGCTCTTGGGAAGCCATTTTCCATGTTCGTCCATTGCCCTCATAGTGAGCATGACATGGGCGTGGGGATTGTGTCCCGGCGGATGGGGGTCGTGGATGGCAAAGTCAACGATCATGCCTTTGGAAACAAACTGCTGTTCACAAAACTCCCGGACAAGGACAGCGTACTGGTCAGGCGGTATCTCTCTGGGGATGGTAAGCACCCACCGCCTTGCAAGCTGGGAGTTCCATTGCTTCTCCACCGCTTCGGCGGCGTTCCATAAGGTATTGCGGTCTGCATACTCCGGCGGAGCATTTGCCGGGAGCAGGATTTCATTGTGGACGATACCACGCTTTTCCGAGTAGTGCTTCACTTGCTGGTCGTATTCACAGAACAGCTTTTCGCCACTCTGGTAAGCAGCGGCGGCAACCGCAGACTGTCGCTGGCTGCGCTGCACAATCGTGATTTCGTTGTGTGGACAGGGCATTTCGTGTCCCTCCTTTCGGTAATTGGTGGATGGGGTGGCGTTTTACCACTTCATTTTGGGCAGAAAAAAAGCAGGAGATCTTTTTCAGATTTCCTGCTTAATGTGCCGCTGTGTGGGCGGCGAGTATTTAGTTGTAGTAATATATCAGCTTGAAAAATCAAAACTGAAAACGAGTATCTTCTTTGAATTTGTGTCGTCCGGGATTCCCTTCGCTTCGATAAATTTTGTGTCGTTTCATATCATAGATGACTGACCAGACAGTATCTTTACCAGTACTTCTGTCATACTGGCAGAGAAAACCATAATCCCCAGACAACAATTTTTCTGCAAATGGAAGATTGAAACCTCCATTTTTTCTGTTAAAAGCTGAATACAATGTTTGATACCGTTCTTCTGCAAACCAATTATCAATTTTATCGTTGTTATAGCCTATCATTTCTGGAAAATGGAAAGTGTTTGTTGCGCAGACAAAAGAAAGATTGTTATTCAATGTCTTTTCTACTTTTATCTGTTCCGCATTACATTCTATAACTGTTATCGTCCCCATTGCATCAGCTAAGGTTAAAGTTTGCGCTGAAGCAATCGGTAGTTGATATAAACAGGAGACAGCTTCCGATACATTTTTACATTTCTCCAGCAGGTATCTGACAATCATACCTGCGTTAAATCCCGGTTTGCATTGGTTAGGATAGACGGATGTTAGACCAACCGCTAAACCATGTTCATTAACGCCATCTTCAATCTCAACAAAAGCAGTTGTATTTCCTGTGAAAGAATAAACTCCATCTGTCAATTTATAAACTACATTCTGATTTAGTCTTTCGATTTCTGTCAGAAAATCACTGTTTCGTCCCAGAAGAATTTCATGCTCCGTTGTAAAAGCAAAACAAGAGCAATTACAAGATGGCGGCATAGAGTACATACTAAATAATACAGCTTGCAGAATACGGACATCACATTGTTGTCCATCTGCCAGACCTTGAATTTCTTCCATAATCTCATGGTAATACTTTTCATAAATCGGAAGGCAGGACAAAGCATAGTCAATCCGCTCCTGTGTGATTTCAAATGGTATGTTCTCCAAAATTATATTTTTGTGTTTTAACAGTAAGGAACCCCACCGAAAACCAGCTTCGTAGTGTGTTCCCCTAAAATGTGCATGATACATTTTTACACGCTCCTTATTGATTAGGTAAAGAGCTACCGGTAACTCTTATCTAAGGGTAACTGAATAAAAATTTTAAGTCAAGCCATATTTTACTTGTCGGCTGGGAACAGCTTGCAGCGCAAGGTGTCCCCAGAGGGCAGGTCCACAAAAGGGTAGCTGGCGGCAGCCAGCGCAGGGGAAGCGTAGCGTCTCCTGTTTGATTTGAAGCAGACCATGACTGCGGAAAATCACAGCCCTCCGGCGAGGAGCCTTCGGAGAACGCAATGCACCAACCTCTGGGTGGTGTATAATTGCGCCCTTAGTAAACTAAGGGGTTTCCGGCTTCTCCCGTTCCAGCAGTTTTTTCAATAGTTCCTGCGTGTCCTGCCTGTGAAAAATGAGTTTCAACAACATCATGACATCATCATCTGTCAGGCGTTCCGGCTCTTGCAGAAAACTTTCCAGCATACCGCCACGGGTACAGAGCCGGTGCGTCCGTTCCTTTCGGGTAAGCTGCTTTAACTGGTGCTGCAATGCCTTTTCATCATTGATGGCTTTCCGCAGTTTCTTTTCGCTTTTCTCCATCTCCCGGTTGAGCCTTTCCAGCTTTGAGGTATCAGGCAAGGGCAGCGTCCTCCTTTCCCGGTATCAGCACATAAATCCTGTTTGGTTCTCCAACGCCCTGACGCACCCGCATGATAAGTCCGGCGGTTTCCAGTTCATTCAAAGAACGCTTGACCGTCATGGGGCTGCGGGACAGGACTGCGGCAATGGCTGTGACAGGGAAGCAGACAAACAGGATTCCGTTCTCGTCCTCCTGCCCTTTGGAGAGCATAGCGTCCAGCATCCGGCAGTACATGACCTTTGCGGTGCTGCTGACTGGAAATCCTGTCAACGCCCTGGGAAAAGGCATACAGGGCGGCAAGGGTGTGTCTATCGTCATAAATTCAAAATTCATTCGGTGTGTTCCTCCTTTTTCTTTGCTCGTTTGGATAAATAACGGGGGCAGTCAATCACAACCGCCCGGAAGCTCTGCTTGCACCCATGCTGGCATTTCCGGCATAATTCGTTGTAAGTGACACGCCCCCGGTCATTGAGGTAAAAGGAAAGCTCCTGTTTCCTCTTTTTGCTCATTCTCGGCATATTGCGCTTCCTCCCGTTTTTGTGTATGGTTTCGGGGCGATTTTCGGAAAAATTACAGCCATAGAGCCGCCTAAAATCTCCCGAAGTATCAGCGATAGGGTAGACTATCCCCCTATCAGATTGTCGTGTTTCGGTATCATTTCGGTGTCAGTTCGCCAGTTCTCCCCGGTGTCGTTCCTCCCCTGAATCTCACAGCGGCGTATCGCTCCCTTTGGTACGCTCGTTTCGGTCAGGGTTCCTCCACATCCCTGCCAAAAGTCATGGCACTACATCGCCGGGGAAGCATATCCCACACAGGCTGGTCATTCGATTGGAATAATCCATCGATGAACTACCTGTATCATAGAACATTTTTGTGCCCTGTGCCGTATGTCCACAAAGTAGGAATTAGGAGTAAAAATCAGAAATTTCCACGATTGCGGAAAGTGTGATATAATCCAGTTAAGCGGCAGCAATGAAACCGCCGGAAAGGAGTGTGCGCCCATGAAAGGAGCAACAAGCATACAGGAACGCCTTTGGGAACTCCGCAAGGACAAAGGCTTAAATCTGGAAGAACTATCAAAGCTGACGGGTATTTCCAAATCTGCTCTCGGAAGTTATGAAAAAGAGGATTTTAAGGAAATCAATCATGGCAACCTTATCACGCTGGCAGACTTCTATGGGGTTTCCGTTGATTATCTACTGTGCCGGACAGAGAACAGGGAGCAGATCAACACGTCATTGACGGAGCTGCATTTGAATGATGAGATGGTTGCTCTCCTGAAAAGCGGTCGGATTAACAACCGTCTGCTCTGTGAGCTTGCCACACATAAAGATTTTATCAAGTTTCTTGCAGACATTGAGATTTATGTGGACGGGATTGCCACCATGCAGATTCAAAATCTCAATGCACTTGTCGATACCGTCCGGCATGAAATCATTGAACGGTATCGCCCCGGCGAAGATGACCCGCATTTGAAAGTGCTGCAAGCCGCCCATATCAGCGATGATGAATATTTCAGCCACATGGTTCTGGATGACCTCAATCTCATTATCCGGGATATTCGGGAAGCTCACAAAAAGGACAGTGAGAGTGCGCCCCAGACCACCGTTGCCGATGAACTGAAAGAAAATCTGGAAGCGGTCGAAAATTTCAAGGGCAGTCGGGATGAAAAGCTCGTTGTCCTTTACTGCAAGCAGCTCGGTATCAACTATAAAAATCTGTCAGATGAAGAATTTCGCTGGCTCATTCGGATTCTCAAAAAATCAAAGAAAATGGGAACGCCTATCAGCCAAAGGAAAAAACGGTAAAGAAAAACCGCTGTTGCATGGTTTGTTAGCTTCCATGTAGCAGCGGTTTTTACTGTGGTTATTCAGTTGAAAATCAGAACGATAAACTGGAAGTTATCGATTTCTTTGTGCGCTGTATCTAACGGACAGCACAATGCTTACTGATGCGGTAATGACCTTTGCAAATACGGCGCTCCACCAAATCGTGATTTGACCGCCAAACACCGGCGGCAGCATCAGCATCAACACCAGCATGATGATGGGTTCGATAAAGGTCAGAACATAGGACAGCACACTTTTTTCGGTTGCGTAGAAAGCCGCCGCGGAAACTCGTGTGATGGCGTCAAACGGAACCGACACAAGGAAGATCGGCATGACCTTTATGACCCCTGCGTTTACCTCGGCAGATGAACCGAACAGTAGTCCAATCTTTCCACGGAGCAGGTAAATCAGAATCGCACTGATTACCGCCAAAACCATGGAAAATTCATACGCCAGCGTTTTGGTTTGTTTGAGCGATTTTTCTTCGCCTGCTCCGTAGAACTGACTCATGAGCGGCTGGCTACCATCACCGACACCCTGCAAAAGAAGATAAACAATGCAGATGATATAGGAGATACAGGCATAGGTGGCGATAGCCTCCTGTCCGCCATAATAAACCGAAAATCGGTTGATGATCACAAGAGAGATATTTGGGGCAAGGGTCAAGCCAAATGGAGCAAGTCCGATTTTTAATATCTGAAATGCCGTTTTCGGGGTATCAACAGGTGCGATTTTCAGAGTGAGGTTCTTTTTGATGGCGCAATACACGAGTGCAACCGCCATGGTAACTCCCTGCCCAATAATGGTCGCCAATGCCGCACCGTACATGCCCCGTCCAAGAACCCACACAAAAGTATAGTCAAGAGCAACATTGGTAGCAAAGCCGCAGATCATAGCGATCATTGCCCACAAAGAACCGCCGTAATTACGCATAAACGGAACCAGTCCGGTGCCGAACACCTGTAAAATCGCTCCAAGGGCAATTACCTTGATATACTCATTTCCCAGAGTAAGCAACTCGCCCGATGCACCAAGGGCAGAAAGGATTTTCTCTGAAGTGAAGAAAACGGTGACAGTCAGGACAGCGCTGAAAAGAAGCATCAGCCATGTTGCACCGGCAACGAACTCCCGTGCTTTTTTCTCATTTCCTGCTGCTTTCAGAATGGAGTATTTGACTGAACCACCCATTCCGATTCCTGTCCCTACGGATTGCAGGACCGCCGTGATGGGATATGCAATGTTGATTGCGGAAAGTCCGGCATCCCCGATTGAGTTGCCTACAAAGAAACCGTCAACGATGGCATACACCCCGGAAAGCGCAAAGGATAACACGGACGGAATCACATACTGAAAGAAAGTCCGCTTGTTATTCACTGCCCAGACCTCCTCTCAGCTCTCTTTCAAAGAGAAGATTGAAAAGGTCAAGAATTTCACACATGGCTTGGAGCCGTTCGTTCCCGATTGTTCTATAAACCTTCTCCTCGGCTTTTCGTAAAGGCGCAATCATTCTGTGGGCGTATACCTGTCCGCTTTCAGTCAAGACGATCCGCTTCTCACGTTTATCGCCCTCGCTGGCCTCCAACAGTAAATAGCCCTTCTTTTGAAGTGCGCTCACGACCGTATGAACCGTCTGTTTTTGCATACCGAAATTCTCTGCGATCTGCTTTTGCGTCAGTTCTCCCATGGATTCCAGCGCATACAGCACCATCATTTCCGGGTATCCGACGCCAAGTACTGAAGCTGCTTTTGTATATAGCGCAGTGCTTTTCGCCCACGCAACGTTAAAATGATTGTTTTCCATAAGTCCTCCTCTTACAAATAGTATTTACAAATACTATTATAGTATATTGTAAGGACTATTGTCAAGGGCGTATGGAGCAAAAAATTCTTATTTGTCATAATCATTCTACCATACCGTTATGAATAAATCATCTCTTGCAAAATAATTTCTTCTGCCCGGTTGTGAATGTTATTGCAACGCCGCACCCATTCCATTTGTTGGGTTCGTTTCAATTCCTCGGTCACGCCCTCGGCATCTTTCATCTGCTCCATGATGGTGTCTAACCGTTCCTGTGCCTGTTCGTTCAGGTCTGCAAGGTATGTCCATAACTCCCCTGTCAAGGTCAAGGTGTTCAATTTGGCTGGGTGGACTTCTCTTAAATACTCCCGGTGCATCCGTCCGTACTTTCCGATAGGGCGATGTTCCTCCGGCAGCTTCAAATCTGGGATATAGTAATCTCCGACAAGGATATAATCAATTCCGTTTTCCGTTATTCTTGGTTTCAATTCGCTCATGCTCCTTACCTCCTGTGGAAGCAGGCTCGTCTGATACTAACTCAATCACATCGGTAATCTCACAATTCAGCGTTTCGCAGATACGGGCTAATGTATCCATGCTGATGTGCTTTCCCTCTTTGCTCATGTTGGCAATCATATTCGTTGTCATACCAGCAGCAAGCCTTAAATCTTCTTTTCTCATATCACGCTCTAACAGTGTATGCCAGAGTGGTTTATAGCTGATGTGCATATTGCTTTCCCGCCTTCCTATCCATACCACCGGGGCGGCTGCCCCGGCAGGAACTTTTCTCTTATTATAGCACCAATCTTGTGAAATCACAATTTATTCTTGTGGACTGCCGCTGATACCGTCTGGATTGTGCTTTTCCTTTCTTTTTGTTCCCTTTAATTAGCCATGAACTGCTTGATCCCCTGGGATTTTGCACCTGGGTTATCATTTCCGTAACCTTCGAGAAGGTTTACAACACCCCATGCGCCCAGACCTGCGCCCAGGGCGATCACAAGGATCTTCAAAGTATCAATCGCGCTTGCAAAAAATGCCATAATGTTCCTCCTTTAATTTCAGAAATTTTAATTTGTGATATGGCCGTATCAGGCCGGAAACAAAAAAAGCCGCCGCACTGTTTTTAGAAAAAATCTGTTTCAAACAGCACGGCGGCATGGGGCAGGAAAAATCCTGCGGTTATTTACTTTTCAGGGAGAATCACGAATCCTCAAAAAATCCTCCTTTCATCGTGACAAAAACAAAGCCTGCCAGGGCGTCATGCTTTGACAGGCAGGAACAACTTTATAAAGTCTGGGAAGCCAGATCTTTGGCTGTGACTTCATAATTGCGGTATCGTTCACCGGGACGCATCGGCATCCGGGTAGAAAGAAACTTTTCGATATTAAAAGCGTTCTTCTCATTAAAATCGGAAAGCAGTTTGTAATTTGGGTGTTTGGTTATATCGTATTTCCGGGAGAGGAACGGCCGCACACCCCTGATCTGCAACAGACATTTACCCCCGTCCATGACTGCCAGTTCATCCACCGACATCAGATCTTTGCCACATTGTCAAGTGATGAATTCAAGAAAACGGCAGCCGCAAAGAAAAATCTTTGTGGCTGCCGTTTGATGGTGTATAAATAAAGTTGACAGCCTATTCTCAAGGATTTCATAGTATAATCAAGAGAATAAGGAGGTGCCCAACTATGGCACGAAGTCAACGTAAGTACGATCATGAATACAAAGTGCAGGCAGTTAAGCTTGCAAAAGAAATCGGTGGTGCGAAAGCCGCTAAAGAATTAGGAATTCCTGAAGGGACTATCCATACCTGGCTTAAAGCCGTAAGAACCGGACAACTGGATATTGGAGAAGGTGCCCATACTCCAGAATCTGCCATGAGCCTTGCGGAGGAATTAACCATGCTTCGAAAACGCGTGAAAGATCAGGATAAAGAAATTCGTCGTCTGAAAGAAGAAAACGAGTTTCTGGAAGAAGCCAGCGCTTTTTTCGCAGCGAGCCGTCGGAAGTCTCTAAGACCGAAAGAATGAAATTCATTGCGATTAAGACTGACGATGGCACCATCAAGGGAAAACTGGCTTTTTACTGTCGTATGTTACATGTGAGCCGCCAGGGATTTTATAAATATCTGTCCGTAAAAGACCGTCCGTGGAAATACCAGACGCTTGCAGATACCATGCTTGAAATCCATGCTGAGGATGTCTGCAACGACACCTATGGACGTGTACGTATGTTCCAGGCATTAACTCTTAAACGACCTGATGGCATTCCTATCCCCAGTGAGCGTACCGTTTATAGAGTCATGGAAAAAATCGGTCTCAGTCATCGTCCTAAGCGTAATCCGAAAGGAATTACGAAAGCAGACCGTGAGGCTCGTAAATCGGATGATCTTCTTAAGAGAAATTTCACATCAGAAAAGCCTCTTGAAAAATGCGTGACAGATATCACCGAAATCAAAGCAAAAGATGGAAAACTCTATGTTTCGGCAATCTTCGATTGTTTTGATTCAGCAGTACTGGGGCTGGCAATGGAAACCACGATGAAGGCAACGCTTTGCCAGCATACGGTAGAAAACGCTTTTATCGCATATCCTGAAATTCAAGGAGCAGTGCTTCACTCCGATCGAGGTAGCCAATATACCAGTGAGCTTTACCGCAGCACCCTGAGAAAATATGAAATCATCCAAAGTATGAACAGTGCCGGTGGTCGATGCCATGACAATGCCCGTTGTGAAAGCATGTGGGCGCGTCTAAAGACAGAATTATTGTATGACCGATACAACAGTGAAAACCTGACTGTGTCCGAACTGAAGTCTCTAATCTGGAGATACTTTATCAGTTATTGGAACAATCGGAGGATTTGCACCACCAATGGTGGTCTTCCTCCCATGCTCAAGCGACAGAGATACTATGATTCTCTGCGTATAGCAGCATAGTCCATGATGTCCTTGAGAAAAATGTGTCAACCAATCTTGACAACATCAGTTCTAATTGGCGGCTTGAAGCAAAAAAATCCCCGGTTGTACCAGGGAAATAAAAACTTTAGTATAGCCTAAAAGAGAAAGCTAGCGCCTTGAGGCGCGGCCAAGTAGAGTGGGCTTAAAGCCTGCGTCCCGAGCCACCCGTTTTACGGGTGGCAGCGACTCCTTGTCTGTTTATCTTATACTTGTCAATTTATATTATCCAATAATGTGAATTATAATATGACAGTACGGATGCATATTATAGAAACATAACTTTGAAAGAATCAAGCATAACCTGTGGAGTGACTCTTCAACGGATAAACTATTTTCACTTCATACAGTTCCGACATATGGAATAAGGAACACCAATCGCCCTCAATACAACTTTCTTTCTATTAGTTAAAAATGCACATAATCAAAAAAGAAAATCGACTTATTTTAGACAAATTCATTGACAAGTTCTGCTTTAGGTGATAAAATAAAAGTGAAAAGTCGAAATTTATATTGTTGGGAGGTAAGACCGATGATTTGTTTTAAGGTTAAGTTGCCTAACTTAATAATGGAGCATTTTTACCGACGCTGCCAGCTTTGGAGGCTTAGAATTAAAATTGTTTCTATTTGCGCATAAGTTAGGCATGATTATTTGTCTACTTATGCGCTTTTTTATTTGAATTTTCAGTATTAGCAGAAAGGAAGTGTTATACATAGATAACATATGGCTTATCCTTTTGCTTCTATTAAGTTTTTTTATGATTTTTAAGCCGGAACTTTTATGGAAAATTGAACACTTCTTTTCTGTAAAAGGCGGTGAACCTACAGATTTATATCTTGGTTTGATGCGGGTTGCTGGAGTATTCTTTTTTATTGCATCCATCATTTGCATTATTGTTTTGGTTTTAAATGAAAAAGCTAACACGTAAGATTGTTGCACTTACTCTTTCCTTGGTTATGTGCATAAGTTTTTCTAACACTACTTTTGCTTATGCCGACAACGAGAATATCAGTTCTTCTGCTGAAGCAAGCAAAGTGAATTGGTGGAAGATTGGCTGGATTATCCTTTCAGATTATGTGGAAAAGCTTATCGATCTCGATGGACAGAGTGAAAAGGATAGTAGTTGGGCCTATCTTGTTTCACCTAGCATAGAATATAACACGGGTGATATGGGGCCTGAGGTTTATTTTCGTCCAGAAGTAGATAACAGCGTTGGTTCTATCCGTATGCATGGACATAGGATTATCTTTGTCGATATTTTTACACAGATTGCACTCATCTTGTCAGATGCCTCTGGTGATACGGTAAGTCAAGCAACTACTGGTACAAATCAGTATATGTTTTATACAAAGAAAGCAGGAGACAGTTCTGGTACATGGAAAGCACAGTTTGTTTCAACTGAGACATACAAATGGCAGTTGTATTATGCCCATTATTACAATGCCAATGCTCGTTCAAGTGTTCCTATGACGGAAGATGGATTTTACTTTGGGGATAATAACAGAGTTTATCAATTCTCTGTTGCAGAATCTTACAGACTTAATTCTCTTCCTCCAGAGGTTGTTGATATGACACAACTTAATGCTCAATTTATTAATCCTGCTGATGGAAAAACTGTAGATTATCTCAAAGACTTTAATGCTGGAGATCAAGTTCATTTCTCTGATATAATTATTGACATTAGTTATGATGCGACTGAGGATGCGACTACATTTTATTTTACCGAGGATACTTATGAGGAAAACATAGGATGGAAATTTGCAGGAAATCTTCTTGACCAATATTCCGCTGGTGATGTTCTGAATCTAACTTTTGATGTGTTGAATGTCGGAAACTATCAGGGCATTACTTTTGAAAGCCTCGACTACTTTGAAGCAGCTTACGCGCATAATAACGGTGCCGCTTATCCCAATATTCAAGATTACCAATAATTTGATTTTGACATAAGGACTTATAGAAGAGGGCGTGTTGCGGATAATTTTCTGCAACGCGCCCTTTTTAGTATGCTTTAGCAAAATAAAGTTATCCCTTTTACTCTGGCCAAAGGAATAACTTTATTGCCTGATAGCATTAAAAGAAAATTGTTGTATCACTTTTGATATAAATTAAAAGTATTTAGCGTCTAAATTCTACCTTGACATTTCCCCAACAAAATTGTAAATAATCTTAACCTCCTGTGTCCTCTGACCATCAATCTTCTTGATTTCTCCAATCAGAATCCGGCTAATGAGCCGGTTCAGCACCGCCTCGTCCAGTTCCTCGATGGCGGCATAGCGCCGGATTTCCTTGATAAAAGTGCGGACTTCGCTTTCTTGCGCATCGGCACGACCTTGCATCATTGCCAGGTCATGCAGGCGTTTCTGGTTGGATTCCTGCTCCTGTTCCAGCGCCGCCGTCAGCTTCACAAACCGCTGCTCGGTCAGGATGCCTTTGGCCTTATCGGTGTACAGGCTCAGGAACATCCCGTCAATTTCCTGATTTCGGGCTTCCAGCCGCAGGCGTTCCTTTTCTGTCTGGGAGGCGTCCACCAGATACCGGTGCTCCATCCGGCGGCTGAGCCGCTGGTAGAACGCATCGGCATCCTTCATAGCCTGCGCCGCCAGTTCCTGAATGTCTTTCAGCACCAGATTGTATAAATCCCTGGCCTCGATCTTGTGGCTGGAACAGACCTTGCAGCCCATGCGGTTGTAGGTCTGGCAGATATAGTACGCCTTGTCAATCGGCTCCCGCATTTCGCCGGTGAAGCGGTTCTTCCCGGTTCGGCCCACTTTCTCATACCGCACCTGCATGGACTTCCCGCAGGTGGCGCAGTAGACCAGACCGTGGAACAGATTATAAAAGGGGCAGGAATTCCCCTGAATGGTCGGCCTGCGGTCAATGAGTTCCTGCACCTGTTCCCATTCCTCCGGCGTCACAATGGCCTCATGGCAGCCCTCGATCACTTCCCACTGGTCACGGGGAATAATGTCATAGGTGTTGGAGCGGATGCCTTTCTGATGCGTCCGAAAGACCAAATGTGCGCCCTTATAGAATGGATTTCTCAGGATGTGACTGATTCTGGCTCCGCCCCAGAAATAATAGTTGGCGTCAAACTCCGTGTTGGCTTTGACATGGGTGATTGGGATTTTTTCTTCCATCAGACGTTTGGAAATCCTCATGCAGCCCAGCCCGTCAAGGGCATAGTCATAGATTTTGCGGATGATTGGCGCTGTCTCAGGGTCAATGATGAGATGCCCCTTGTCCTCCGGGTCACGCATCAGGCCGAAGGGCGGCGTCCCTCCGCAGAACTTCCCCTGCCGGGAGCGGGTGGTGATGCCTGCCAGCACCTTTTTAGAAATATCCCGGCTGTACATATCGTTCAGGATATTCTTAAAGGGCGTAATGTCCATCTCCTGACGGGTCAGGCTGTCCACGCCGTCCGTGATGGCGATATAGCGTACATTGTGTTTGGGGAAAAAGATTTCGATATAGCTGCCAGCTTCAATATAGTTCCTACCAAGCCTGGATAGGTCTTTGGTGATGACGCAGCCGATCTTCCCCGCCTCAATGTCAGCGATCATGCGCTGGAAGGCAGGGCGGTTGAAATTGCGGCCCGTATAGCCGTCATCCACATAATATTCATACTGGAACATTCCATGCTTTTCAGCAAAGTCCCGAAGCATGATTTTCTGGTTGCTGATGCTCATACTCTCGTTGTCGCCGCCGTCATCCAGAGAGATGCGGCAGTAGAGAGCGGTGATTTTCTCATAGACTTGTTTTTTCCTGCTCATAGCGTTCTCCTTCTATGAACAGGGACACGATACCATTATAGTACCATGTCCCTGCCCCTGAATCAACCGTTTTTACGCAGCGTTTTCGGCCATTTCCCGCTGCTGACGCCATTCCTCGAAGTGTTCGCAGGTCTGACGCTCAATCAGCTGCTCAAAGGCTTCCCGCATGGACTTCTCCCCGGAGAACTCCCGCACCACCACAAAACGGACTTTATTTTTCTGCTGTTTGCTTTTTTCCATAGGCTACCTCCATAGAGTAGCAGGCCAGACGGCAGCACTGGCAACGAAGTCCGGCAACGAACCTCTGAAAACCTGTAAACTACCGTCTGACCTGCAAATCTTACTTTATCAATTTTCTTGAAAAATCTCGTTGTTTTCGTTGCCGGAGATAGAGATAGATATTAGAAAATACCTTATTTACAGGCTTTTTCCGTATCCAGACCGGAGAATCCCCGGCAACAAACCCGGCAACCAAGTGGCAACCATCCCGGCAACAGACCGCTAATTTTATGCGATCCACTCCTTCGGCAGTTCCAGCTGGCAGCATTCTTCCTCGGTCAGCTCCACAAATCCATCTTCGTTGCCGGGCAGTTCGTTGCCGGAAACGTCCCGTTCCCAGCCCCTCTGCCTGCCATATCCGGTGAACATCCGGGGATTGGAGAATGGTTTCCAGCCCGTCACCACCGTGTTCATGATCTCGTTGATATTGTGCAGCTGCCACCGCTTCGGCTCATCGTAGGTGTGGCCCAGCGCCTCCTTGAACAGCTGTTTGGAGCAGACCATGCTGCCGGTGTAGTGTTCCAGAAAGCCCTGTATCTGTCCGGCCTCGGTGTCCTCCGGCATGAAATCCTTCTGCACCTCCACCAGCTGGCGCTGGATGGACTTGCTGAACTTCATAGAGTAGTGGCCGCTGCGGTAAATCGTCATGGCCTCCGCCCAGACCTGTAAAAGATAGGCTCTGGAGGCGTCCTCGTCCTCCAAAATGTGAACCTCTGCATTCTCCGGGTAAATCATGATCGGCAAAAAGCGCCGATTTCCGGCCCGGTCAAGGGGCAGGAAGTCCAGTGTGTTGGACGAACCGCCGAACACACACTGCCGCAGCCGGTCTTTGGGCTGGGCCTCGTAGGGCGTCCGGTAGGTTTCCTTCTGGCGGCTGATAAAGGAGCGGATTTCTTCAATGCTTTTGGCGCTGCTGGTAGCCAGCATCTCCGACATTTCGATAATCCAGTGTCCTTGCAGCTTCAGATACACCCTGTCATCGTCCAGTTTTTTCAGGTCGTCACTGAACCACTCGTCCCGGATCGCCAGCAAGCGGAAGAAGCTGGACTTGCCAGCCCCCTGACCGCCCACCAGACAGAGCATTTCCTCATATTTGGAGCCGGGGCGGAATACCCGCCGGATAGCCCCCAGCAAAAAGTGTTTCAGCATTTCCTCCACATAGTCGCTCTCGTCCGCACCTAAGAAATGATGGAGACAGGAGCGGATGCGGGGCGTCCCGTCCCAGACAAGGCCGTTTAGCACGTCCTGTATGGGATGGTAGCAGTTCTCATTCGCCACGATGGAGAGCGCCGCCGTCATCTTTTTCTCACTGGTCAGGCCATAGGTCTGCTCAAAATAGAGAAGCAGATATTTCACGTCCGTATCCGTCAGGGCACTGGTATTCCTGCGCCAGCCTAAATCCTGTACAATGTCCACCCGGTCAGTCAAAAGGTTCAGGCGGATCGCCCCACGCAGGAGAGGGTCATGGCAGAACACCGTCCGGCAGTTGCCGATGGTGTTGGCGGGCTGGCCCTTCTCGGTGACGGACAGGCTTTCCCGCACCTCATCAACGCTCCGCTCCGGCGCTAAGGCTTCGGCTGCGCTCATGGCGGCCTGCCGGGTGGCTAGCGGTAAACTCTGATATTCGCTGCTCAATCTTCCTCACCTCTTTTCCATACTCAGCGACCACGGAAGCACGTTCCTCCATGCTGCCGGACAAGAGAATATCCAGCAGATATTCCGTGTACGGTTTCTTTTGCAGGGCCTCCACGAACAGCGGATTCCACGCTTCATCCGGCGTCTGCGGGGCGTATTCCTTCTCCCAGCGTTCCAGCAGATGCAGGTAATTGCACAGCACCCGGAAACATTTCTGCTCCGCCTGCCGGTAACGCAGTTCCTCGCTGATTTTTCGCTTGACCGGCCTCCTGCGGGGCGGGTCATGGCCTTTGGCGTCATAGTGGACAGAGAAATCCTCCGCCAGCTTCAGCGCCGCCTCCTTACTGCTCAGACTAAACAGACGGGCGGTAAAATCAATCACATCCCCATCTGCCTGACAGCCAAAGCAGTGGAACCGATGGTCAATCTTCATACTGGGATGTTTGTCATCATGGAAGGGACAGCAGGCCATGCCATTCCTGCCAACCTGCACCCCGTAATATTCCGCAGCCTGCCTTGTGGTGACAGACTCCTTCACCGCTTCAAATATATTCGATTTTCTCACCTCCAGGCAGAGAAAAAAGCACCCGTTTCCGCAGAAAATCAGGTGCCTCATAACTCCATATCGTGTTTCTTTTTCGGAGCAATCCGCCCCTCACGTTCCCAGCGTTCCCGGTTATCTCGGTCAGCGTTCAGCCTGCCTTTCGCCAGCTTCTCCCGGATGGATTCTCTGGCCTTCTCCTTAATCTGCTCCTTACCGGCCTTCTTGACCTCCGGCTGCATGAGAGTTTTCTGGATTTTTGCCAGGGCGTTCTGCATGACCCGTTTGATTTTGGTAATCACTCCATCCAGACGGGCGGCAGCGTAGTCACGCTCCTTCTTCGGGGCCTTGCGCTCCGGCGAAAGCACCCATTTTTTCGATTCTTCCACCAGACGAATATCTTCCTTGTGTGTCTCCTGCCGGACGGTATCGGTCACCACCTCCACCGCCTTGTCATAGGCCGCATCGGAAACATCATCTAACAGCGTCTCCACGTCCTCGATTTTGAGCGTCAGTTCTTCCAGCTTCTGCTCCTGCGCCGCAAGCTGCTCCTTCTGCTTCATCAGGATATAATCCTGTTTTTCCAGATAGTCCCGCCCGCCGTAGGACGGCTCCTGATCCAGATGCAGCCCATGCCGTCTGGCGATGTCAAACAGGATCGTCCGGCAGACCGCATCAAAGGTCTGCTTGCGGTTGTTGTTCCGGCCTTTGGGCTTCTCCGGGTTGGGGAGAGGGATGCCAAGTTCTTCCAGCGCCTTTTCCTGCTGGGGGCACAGTTCCCCATAGCGGTTCTCACAGTCAAAGACGTGCCGCTCATGGATGTGGGGCGTCCCCTCGTCCAGATGGAGCGCCCAGTCCAGGATGTGGATATGGGAACCGAAGCGGCGCTCAAATTCCTGATAAAACTCATTGACGATGGAAAAGAGCGTATCCGGCGAGACGGATTCTCCCATCGTGCCGATCTGGTAGATACTTTCCTCCGGGCAGGTCTTGTTGTTTTTCAGCAAGTCCTCCACAGTGCGGTTGCGCTCGGTGTGCCGGGTTTTCTCATTCCGGGCGTTCTGAGCTTCCACATAGCCGCCGTAATGCTCGTAGTAATACATCCGCTCGATTTCCTCAAAGCTGAAATCCGGCTGCTCCGGGTTCTCCCGGAACTCATGGGTGGTAAAGCCCCGGTAGCAGTCCCAGTAGACATTTTGCCTTGCCCGTTCTGCGTCAATGTGTTCGCTGTTCTCCACATCGAACCGGCGGTCATTGTGGCGGGGATTATAGGTGCCATGCTTGCCGGAGCGTCCATTGTGTCGTGTCAGTTTCAAACAGATTTCCTCCTTCCTGCGAAGATGTTCTGGGGCCGGGGAAGGGGCGGCGAAGCCGCAAATCCTGCGAATTTTGCGTCAGGTAATACCCAATACAAGTTGACGCAGGCATCAACTTTCCCTGGGCAAGGCGTTTCACCCTTGACCCGATGGGGCGGCTGCCCTCAACCTGCCAAGGCACTTCGTCCTTGACCCGATAATGGCTGCCGCCCTTAACCTGCCAATGGGCGTTGCCCCTTGACCCCAGCAGTGCGCTGCCGCCCCTGCACCCCGCCACAAAGGGCTGGCCGCCCTCTGTACTTCCGCACCGGCGAAGCTGGCTTCCACCGCAGGAACGGTGTTTGCCAGTTTCACCGGCTCCGTATCCACACATTTGCGCCCATAGGCGGGGAGTGGATACGGAATACGCCTGCGGGGATTGCCGGTCAAAACATCGGGTGCAGACCCGTCATTTTTCCCGTAAACACCCCGATTTTAGGCGATTTTTTCTTCCGTTACCACCACCTGAAAGCCATGCTCCTTTGCGTACTCCCTTGCGGCGGCTTTCCGTTCTTCGCTGTACGGAGGCACCAGCCGGATCGACAGCCGGGACTTGTCCAGCACATAGGTCACGCTGCCCTCCGGCGTGCTGCGCTCCAACCGGCACAACAGTGGGTACTTCCGGCTGAAATCAGCCAGCCTGCGCTTCAAGCTGGCGTTGAAGGTGTAGACGCTGGCAAGGTTCTCCGCCTCGTTCCAGTTGATGATGGTTTCTTTCTCATACTTAGACAGCTTCTTCATACAGATTCTCCTCATAATCGGTGTAAGATTTCAGCACACGCAGGTTGCGCTTGAGACGGCGGTACTCGTCCATCTCCATGCGCAGATGGTGATAAAAATCCTCGTACCAGCTTTCGTTCATCTCCGTCTCCACCTTCCGGGCCAGCCCCAGCATCCGGCGTTTGGCCTCCGGGTCAACCGTCAGAGCCGTCAGCCATTTCAGCCGTGTCACCGTATTGTGGTGGCTGAGACAGCCGTAAGCGTAGAGAATCTTCTTTTCTTTCATACTCAGTGTCATAATGATTTCCTCCATTTCTTTGCTGCGGAGCCATGCGCCCCGCATGATAAACTTGTTTCCTGTCCGCCGGTCTGCCTGCAAGCCGCTCCTGCCCGGAATTTCTCCCGGCGTATCGGCCTCTTTGGTGTGCTCGATTTCTGTCCTGGCGTCACTTCCCCGGAGGCCATACCCCTTGCAGCCGGTCATTCGATTTTCAAGGTTCTGTGCCTGTCTGCAAGAACCAGTTTACCGAAAAAAGAGGCCCTTTCCCGTATATCCAAAACGTCGGAAAAACGCTCGAAATCCGCATATTTCCACGCTTATGGAATCGTGCTATAATGGGTGTAATCACTGAAAAAGATAACGAGAGAGGGGGCTTTGGATGTACGCAAAGCTGACAATCCCGGAGCGGCTCAAAGACCTGCGGGTGGTGGACAAGCACCTGACGCTGGAACAACTGGCGGAGCAGACCGGCCTGTCTAAATCCGCGCTGGGAAAATACGAAACCGATGACTACAAGGACATCAGCCCGTTTGCGATTGCAACGCTGGCGGACTTTTACGGCGTGTCCACCGACTATCTGATGGGGCTGACGGAAAATAAAAATCACCCAAACACAGAACTTCAATCTCTGCATCTGAGTGATGATATGGTGGAACTTTTGAGCAGCGGCAAAATCAACAACCGGCTTCTCTGCGAACTGGCTGCCCACCCGAATTTCCGGCGGCTGATGATAGATATGGAAATCTGCATCGACCAGATCGCCAATATGCGGGTGGAGCAGATGAATCTGGTGTTGGAGGCCACCCGGCAGACCGTCATGAGCAAGTATGCGCCCGGAGAAGATGACCTCTATATGCGGACGCTGGAACTGGGGCAGGTGCAGGAAAGCGATTTTTACAGCCATGTCATGCACGATGATCTGGACAGCATCGTCCGGGACATCCGGGAAGCACACCGCAAGGACAAGACCACCGCCGACCCGCAGCCCACGCTGGATGACGTCAAGGAAAAGTTTGAACAGGCGCTCGAACAGGGCAGCCAAGAGGAAGTGGTAATCCACGAATTTTGCGACAGAATGCAGATACCCTTCGAGAAGATTTCCTCAGAGGACTTCTCTGCATTTTTGCGGATACTGAGCCTGTCCAAAATGCTCAAAAATCCCAACAACATGAGAGGAAAGGCCAAGCCGCAGCCGTACTATGCGCCCAAGCGGAAGAAACGCAGATAACAGGAAAGCCGCCCAATCTGTACCGTTGGACGGCTTTCGACCCGTTTGTGGGCGGAATAAAATATGTGGTTATACATCCGTTAGCTGACCGTTTTCATCAGCTTTTTCATAAACTTCCAGAGACGGATGCCATCTTTGAGGCCCAGCCGGTAAAAGAAGCACTCGCTTTCTGCACCAGAATCGAAAATAGAATCACAGTAGTGTCTTACAGCGTCCTTCTGTTCCTCAGACAATGCGCTGATTGCTTTTTCATACTCGTTTTCCAAGCGAAGGCAGTCCTCTTTTTTCTCCGTGCCGGTTTCTGCCTCCCGCCACTTAGCAAACTGGCTCTGCATCCGCTCCTGAATCATCAAATCAACCAATTTTTCTATATCTGTACCCATAAGCGCCCCTCCTTATGCTGGGCGGATATAATTCCGGTATGTTTCCAGGACGGAATCTGACACACCGCTTTTATATACTTTGCGGATGTCGGAGATTTCCTCTTGCTTCAGCAGTTTCAGCCATTTCAGCAGCTCAGCCCTGCCGTTGGCAAAGTTACAATAACGCCCATCGGCGTATTCGATACGGTATCTCATAGACAGGCACCTCCTTAAACAAAAATCATCTCAGAGAGGATGATTTCCTCTGCTCGGCTGCGAATGCTGTTCATGCCCCCGACCCACGCAAGCTGGTCACGGGCTTTCAGTTCCTCGGTGACACCCTCCGCCTCCTGCATCTGCGAGACGATACACGCCAGCCGGTCAGCGGCCTGTTCGTTCAGGTCAGCAAGATATGTCCAGAGTTTTCCCGACAGAAGCAGGGCATTGTACTGGCCGGGCCGGTGTTCTTGCAGAAACGCTTTGTGCATCCGGCCCCACCGCCCAATGGGGCGGCTTTCCTCCGGTAGCTCCAGATCGGGGATGTAGTAGTCTCCCACCAGCGTGTAGCTGATTCCGTTTTGATGGATTTTCTTTGGTAAATGCTCCATGTTCGACCTCCTGTATTCAGTTATTTCAGAATCCAGTTGATCGTGTCCCTGTTCATGATAAATTCAAGGCAACTGAACTCTTCACGAACAAGTATGGCATATCCTTTCCCAGCTTTTGAAAATTTTGTCCGTGGGATTCCTGATTGCCCTTTGTGACACTGGTGTTATACAGGTCGATGGTCTCTTTCCCCAATAGGGAGTTCCAGCTTTTTAAGGTGGTTTCTTCTTTGCCTCCTAAGAAAAGGGAGGCGTCACAGTTACCGATGATGGTGTCCATGTTGTCTTTATACAGGGCTTTGAGTTGGCTTTGCGCCTGCAGCACCAGGCAGGCAGAGATCTCACGGCTTCGGATGGTCGCCATAAGACGCTCCAGGTTCGGGATCTGCCCGATATTTGCCGCCTCGTCGATCAGGCAGCGCACATGGATGGGAAGCCTTCCACCATATACATCATCCGCCCGCTCACACAAGCGGTTAAACAAAATGGAATAGATCAGACTGATCAAAAATGCAAAGGTCCCGTCCGTGTCACTCATAATAAGGAAAAGAGCAGTCCGTTCATCTCCCAGCATATCCAGATCCAGTTCGTCATACATGGTAATTTCCCTGACTTCTTTAATGTCAAAAGGAGCCAGTCTGGAAGCACAGGAAATAAGGATCGACTTGGCTGTTTTTCCGGCAGCGAGCTTATATTTCTTATATTGACGCAGGGCAAAATGATCCGGGTCTTTCTGTTCCAGCGCGTCAAAGAGAAGGTCAACGGCATTTTTGAACGACTCATCATCCTCACGGACTTCCATTGCGTTCAGCATTTCTACCAGTGTGGCAAAATTCTGTTCGTTTGCCGGAGCCTCATAATAGATATATCCGATCAGTGCCGTATAGAGCAGGGTTTCTGCCTTGACCCAGAAATCGTCTCCGGCTTTTCCTTCGCCTTTGGTATTGGCGATTAGGGTAGTGACGATCTTCAGAATATCTTTCTCGGAATGAATGTAGGCGAACGGGTTAAAGTGCATACTTTTCTGGAAATTGATCGTATTGAATACCCGTATTTTATAGGACTCATAGATGATCTTTCCTTTTTCATTACGCACAGGCTTTCCGTCCTTGTCCAGCTTTGGTGTGCCTCGCTGCAACATCTTTCCGCATTCCACAAGGACTGTACCTTTCGGATCGGTGACGACGTAGGAACTGTGCATTTGCATCAGATTGGGCTTGATGAAAAAGCGCGTTTTTCCCGAACCTGATCCTCCGACTACCAGTACATTTTTATTTCTTGCATTGGCCGGATTTTTGGGCCTTCCGTTTAACATCAGTCCTTCACTTTGGGTAAGAATGATATTGTTTTCCGGATTTGGGTCCATAAACGGGGCAATATCGGCTTTATTTCCCCATCTTGCAGAACCATATTCCACATTTTTGCGGTATTTCTTAGCGTCTTTCCCTCTAAGATAGACTGCCAGCCGCATAATGGCTGCACCGCAGAAACCGATCAGCCAGTCCATTGCCGCCCCCGGCCACATACTCTGAAACGCAAGGGCAAAGCCTTCGGACAGTCCTAACAGCTTTTGGGAAGCGTCTGCTCCGGGAGCCAGCCGCACCGCTTCGCCCAGCTTGGCAAATACCAGAAGGAACAGAACATAAGGCAGATGGAGAATGACCTGTTTTTTCAATGTTTCTGCATCAATCTTCATCGTTCCGGTCCTCCGTGTTCTTTGTTCTTTACACGGTCACGGCCAAGCGACTGTGCCAGTTCTTTGAACTTATGAAGCTGTATAAGCAGCGACGGTCTGGTGCTGCGTGTAAGGTCTTTCTTTGTATATTCCTTAAAAGCTGCCGTCAGTGCATCCGCCTGGTTTGCCTTGAAATATACCGTCCATTTTGGGGGATCGGTCCCAAGTTCCTTTTCTATATGGTAGCGTACCTGATGTTTTCTGGCATACCGTTCAAAAGAGCGGATTCGCCCTGAAACTTCAATGGTATTGGCTCCGGGGTCTTTATAAGTCAGCCGCTTCATGCTGTTGCGCCCGACTTTTGGCATTGTGCGTTCCTGTTCCATCTTTTGGAGTACCGCAGCAATAGCCGCACGCAGTACCCGCCCTGACAGTTTTGCTGCCTGTATAGAAACAGAAACCGTTCGTTGTTCGAGTTCTTCCTGCAAGAGCATCCTCCTTTCTGATAAAATCGGTATTTATAATATGGAAATAACTTTTTACCGGCTTTCCCCAAGAACCTGCTGTCGGGAAGCGTGTTCAAAGGCTTTTGCTGCCTGATCGACCTGAATTTTAGCATGTTTCAAAAGCGTCTTGATGATCGTAGCCGGGCGTTCCTGTTCCTCCAGATGATCGACCATCCCTTTGCACTCATCCGGGAGGTATGCCGCCATATCTTTCAACACATCGGAAAAGTTACCCATAAAGCCCCAGCAGCTATCCGACAGCTCCCCGTTTTTATAAAGCTCAAACCCATAACATTCGCCACGCAGATAGGAATCATAAGCGGCGACTTCGCTGCGCATCAGTGCGTCCGCTTTCTGCCGGATGGCGCCGGTCATCTTGTCAGCGTCAAATTCCTTTAGGGCATCTTCTTTGGAAACATAGATCCAGCCGACCTGTCCGCTGTCCCATTCTGCATGAGGAGCCCTGCCTGAGAAACTTTCTGTACTCATGGCAAGACCTGAGTGGTCGTAGAGATAGAGGGGGAGCATCAGATACTTTTCCGAAATTACTTTCTGCATTGCTTCATCGATCGCCCGTTCCTCTGTCTTTGGTCCATGCCGGAAACGGCTGCTTACAATGTTTACCATCCGTTCATAGCGTTTCATGCCGGCTTCATCATGTCCTACGGTATCTAAATACATTTCCCGCAGGAAGTCATCTTTGTCCATATGGTTGTGATGGTCGCCCAGCGCATAGCGGGGATGAAAGCATACCATCGTCCCAAAATGTTCATCTACCTCACGGGGAGAGATCAGAATATCGTCCGGCTGCACCATAAGGGCATAAGGTTCATTTACTGCCATTAACATAATTGGCTCCTTTCTTTCTACAAATCCGGGCCGGAATGGTGCATCATCGGTTTTTCCCGGTGCTCATTGGTTGCAGGCTGCTTGACTGCAATGATCTCGCCGGCAAGCCTTGCAAATTTTTCAGGGTACTTGAATTGCTCCCCATATTTCTCCATCAGATCCGGGGAAAGGTCTGTAAAATTTTCCTCGCCAAGACCAACGATCAGAAAATTCCCGGACACAATATCATAGATGTGGCCGTCATCATCAAAGAGAGCCCGGTTCAGAGGCAGTCCCATCAGCTTGCCTTCATCATTGCAGATCAGAGCCACCGGGTCCTCATACGGATAGACCGCCTGAATGTCTCCACCCACTGCCGCCTGCAAAGATTTCAGACCGCTTTCAATCTCCGCAGCATAAGGGGACTTGCCCGGCTCTACCATTAACACTTTCGTAATTGTATATCCTCCTTCTTTTTCATTGCCGTACCGGGAGTGGTTGGCGTTTTTTCCTGAGTTTTTGCCACAGAGAGCTTCCCCAGGACGGAAGGCTTCTCCTGGTTTTCGGGTGTAAAAATACCGCCCTCCGAAACCTCGGCGGCGGCATGTTCCGTTTTGGCCTGTTCCAGTCCTTCAACCGTATAGCCAGGTAAAAGAGTACCGTGAACCATAAAATGGTGCTCATATTCTTTCGGGATCGGCGGGGAAATTTCCGTGAATAAATGGGAATAGGCTTTCTTTCGCCCGTCCAGGTATTTTATGGCTGCGTTCTTATCTGTATATCGTTTCTGGTTTTGTCCGGCAATCTTTGCTCCATATCCCTGCTTCGGGGAATGAATACGGACTTCCCATGTCACATACCAGGCAATCGGAACACTCTGTTTGGTTTCTCTGTCATATTTCGTATCTTCCCAAATACTGCAGGTCATCTGATAGACCCGGTTGCTGATTTTCTGATCCGCCCTCCAGTTATCGGTGTCTTTCCACTGGTTGCCGGTATGTTCGATCTCCGGTGTACGAAGATATTCCAAAGCCCGGTTGATCGTCTGTGTTGCCGCTGCCTGCTGTTCCCACTGTTTTGCAGCAGCCACCACGATTTCATAGGCTTTCTGCTCCCCGTCAATACTTCCCTGGCGCATGGCTTCCAGGCTATCGGTTCCCATTGTGATCAGAGTAGAAATATCCACATTTTCACAAACTACGCTGTGTTCAATTTTAAGCTCTGATCCCGGCGTCAAGTGGTCGCCATACCGGTAGGCATGGTAATCCCTGTTTTCTTCCAAAATGCTGTTCACCTCCTGCTATATTTCCGACTCATGGTTTTTTCTGAAAATCGTCTGTGCCGGTGATTTTTTATCTGCCGGTCTGTTTGCCGCAAGCTGATCCATCACGGAAGGACGGCCGACGCCGAACATGGATAGCTGACCGTCCGCTGCCTCACGAAGTTCAGAAACAGAGAGAGGAAGCGTTACATCGGCATGGGTCAATAGCTGTTCCCGTTTCAAATCCTGAATGATCTCGTCAAAAACAGCGTTGATCGCACGGCGTTCTTCCCCCACAGGAAAGGCTTTCAATACCTCCATTTCTCCGTCTTTACCGGAAACCAGGGTAAGGGCACAGTCGGCATGGCCTGCCAGATAATCCGATGTGTAGGGCAGTTTGTCCTTGATATAACAGGCAAAGGCTCTGGCTGTCATTTCCACATTGCTGTCCCAATAACCGCCGTCTTTTTCACATTCTTTTCCCATGCGTACCGAATTACGGTAAAAATCAGTTTCCGTCCGTCCAATCTGCGGAGCTTCCTGCGCCTGCATCCTGGAAAGCATACGCTCAAAAATTTCCAGCCGTTCCCGTTCACTTTTGGGAATTACCCGGCCGGTAACATTCTTCTTAAATGCGCTGATCTGTCCCACAGAGCCGGGTTCGCCGGACAAAAATGCTTCCCGCAAGACTGCGTAGGTTTCCATCTGTTCCTCATTGCCATACCGTTTCAGAGAGGCAAGAACCGAGGAATCCAGCCAGCTTGCCGCATTTTTCCGGGTGCGTTCTGTTTGTGCTTCCGTGCGCTTTGCTGCCTGTTCCGGTGTTTCCGGTTTATACTTCATGGTGTCAATGAGTTTTTGGAACGGCGCATAGAGGCGGGGCTGTTCTGACAGCATCCCTTTTGCGCCCATCTTTGTACCAAGATAATCGTCAAGTCCATGCCACCATTCATGTGCCAGCGAACCGGCCCCGTGCATTTTCGTAAGATTGATGACTGTACGCAAAGGTTCATAATGAGCCGCAGCATTGCCGCTGCCTCTTGCACCAAAAGCGATAGCAAGCGTTCCCTGATAAGCAATATCTTTATCGCTGATCTTAAGGGCTGACGCCAGATCCTTTAGTGCTTCAAATCCCATGTTAAGGGAGGTCTGACGGTCGTTCTGGTTCATCCAGTTTCCAAACTCGCCGCCGCGGAATCCAAATGTATCAAGATAATGCTGTCCGGTGATCTCCACGCCATTCCGATAATCCGGGCCGGTACGTTTGACATGGGCGAGCTGGGGAGGGACAAACCGGATCTTCCCATTTTTGTTCCTGCCTTTGGCAAGTTCCTGCACCCATTTCAGGGCAGCTTCTTTGGTCTCAAAATTGGTCCGCAGGATCGAATAGCCTTTTGTCACATAGTAGGTACCGGGTTTCCAGTCCTCATTTTTAGAATAGGTATGTTTCCCGTCGTTGAAGTGGATCGCATAACCTTTCGGTATTTTCTGCTCTTTGGAAACACAAAACTGTTCCTTTTTTGCTTTCTGAGTAAAGTTGCGCTCAAAATATTCAGCCGAGCGGATCAGCATAGTATTGGATAATTTGTTTGTAATCACGGGATTGTCCTGACCCTTTTTCGTTGCCCGGTAATGGATTCCGCTTACCCAGCCCTGTACCTTTTCTAAATATCCATTGTCAACGAAAAAGCGGTCATAGGCTCTCATGGCATCCTCCACAGTACGAACATCTGAAAGCACTGTCTGCAATTCCCGGACTGTTTTTATATACTCCTTTTGCCTCGCAGTCCGTTTTTCCGGGGTGTCATCCGTGCGGTAATACTGAGGAGAGGCGTTTAAGCCGTCCCTTGCTTTTTTGATAAAATAGACCACGCCAAGAGGAATCCCTTCCTCCAGCATGGCTGCATAGTCCGGCTTTTTCCAGACATTATCCTTTTTCACAAATTTTTCGGCTTCGCGCTCATTCATGGCTTCCAGATCATCCGCATACAGCCCGCGGTCTTTCCACAGGTCTTTTTTCGCACCGCCGATCTTTTCACCGAAATCTTCATGCACTCCTGCCAATCTTCATCACCTCCAGTCAGTGTAAAATTCTTATCGCTCCGGGGCAGGGCGACGTTCTTCGTTTTTGTGAAGTTGTGGGAGGTTTCCTGTGAGCCGGTCAGTTTCCCTGCGGATCAGTTTGTCCAGAGCGCCTAAATCCTCTGGTGCAATGGCAAACTCCCGGTAATTTTCATACCACAGGCCCGTAGAGATTGCCGCGATGGGCGCAATTTTCTCCGAACCGGATGGAAGAAGGCGATACACAGGGGCTTCGTCATAAAGAAGCATCTGCTTTGCCGTTCCCTGTGGTATGCGGTACTTATCCATATCCGGGTTCTGGGCTGCCTCCATATATTGCATATTCAGGCGTTCTTCTAAATCCTGGGGCATATAACGAAATGCCTGATCCATCCACTGTCTGAACATCGTGGAATAGTGGTACTGCCATTCCGTAACTTGATTCGGGGCATAAGAAAATCCCCAACTTTTCAGAGCATCTTTTTCGTAAAGCTCCATTTCAGTCCATTCTTTCAGGCTGACCGTAGCCGCTGAACCATCTTTGCGTTCGACATTGACGCCGCAGGGATAGAGGATATTTCTTTTTATATCCTGCCGCAGCGTGTCTAAATCCATCATCAGGACATCTCCGTACAAGTGACCGCCCTCTCTGCGATCCGTATGAAACAGGAAAACCCTCGCTCCGATAAACTCCGTTGTTGAGATCATTTGATGAAGATCCGCCGTAGAACAATAAGCAAACAAAGCGTCGGAAAGCCACATGTGATTTTTCCCCATGATGGCAATGGAATCAGCCCCGGTATTTGTCGCCAGAGAACGCATATTAAATTCGCATTCCCTAAGAAAATCTCCGGCAAAAATATGGAGCTCATACGCAAAGATGGATAAGTCTGTATCACGGATCAAATGAATCTGCGGTAGTGGTTCCTGATTCAATCAAATTCCTCCTTTCATGTGAAGCAGCTCTTTGACCTGCTCATTTTCCGCAAACGGCTGGCTATCTGTCTCCGCCATTTAATCAATCCCTCCCATCTGCCGGTAGCTGCCCGCCGGCAATCTTGCCGACAATCTCCGGACCGGTTTCATAAATCTGCATGAGGCGTTTTGCTGTGCCGCAGGGCTGTGCAGCTCCGCTGGTCCAAAGACGCACTGTGGATGGGGCAACATTCATCAAAAGAGCAAAGCCCTTTTCGTTCATGTCCAGCTTTTTCATCAGCGATTTAACCATATCGGGGCCGTAGTCTGGACACCGGGAAGCCTCGGCAATCATCTGCAAAGCGGTATTTTCAATTTTTTTCATTTTCAAATCCTCCTGTTATTTGTTTTCCAGCCTTATGCCGGGGCAAAGCTGATCTGGTTGTGTTTCATCCTTTTGGCAAAATCCGGCAGCGAATAATTTACCCCGTCAATTTCTGCATGGGTGTCATCCAGACGATGACAAACAGCAAAGTGCCTGTCCCCGTTTCCATAGAACAGGCAGAGTAAACCATTGTCGGGAATGGAAAACAGCGCTTTTCCGGCGCTGTCTGTAAAGCAGATATGTTGAGATCCATTCATGTTGAAATCCTCCCTAAATTGAAACAGCCGCCTCTTTTGGGCGGCGTTGGTGCTGGCTGGTTTGCAGTTGTTCCCGAACCTCCAGCAATTTTTCATTGTAATCTTTTCCCATCCGGGGAGGGTTGACACTTACCCGGATATGACGGAAACGTTTATCCTCGTGGAGCATGGTCTTGATTTTCCGGGCATTGACAAATCCGGCAAGATCGTGGTCCATATAAAGGGTAACACGCCGGATCTCCGGGTGGCGTTCCAGAAAAGAAGTCAGCGCCACATGGGAAGTACCTCCCAAAGACAAGCGGTAACCATTCCATTTCCATCCCTCCAGCTCTTGAAGTGTCGCATGGGAAAGCGCATCAATAGGAGCTTCAAAGACTGCCACATGCCGGCTGCCCGGACTTTGCGGGGGATAACAAAAGTTATATCCTTTGTCGCTGCCATAGACATCCTTTTTGAGATTGCCGCTGATACTGCGCATACAGGCAAACTTCGCTTTCCCGGAATCATCTTTCCCAACAAACACACAAACCGGTTCTCCATGATACCGGGCTTCGTAAAAAATCCCGGCTTGTAAACACTGGCGAATGACTTCTGAGCTGATCCCCCGTTTCTGCAAATAGGAGACCGCAGCGGTCGCGCAACGTCTGGCCCAGGGGAGAGCGAATGTTTTCTTTTCCGGCTCTTTTGATACCTGTATTTCTGCCGTACTTCGGTAAGCCGGTTCCTGTGGGATTTCGCCACCTACCAGAGCATGAACCGCATCCACAAGACCATATCCCCGAATCTGGATCAGGTAGTCCAGCGCATTGATACTCCGTCCGCGGCTGTTCCAGTACCAGTACCTTTTCCCGGTCACATATACCAGACTGTCATGCTCCTTATGCCGGAAATTAGGTCCATCCTGTTTCAGCACGCCGGGTTCATGGAATTGCAGGTAAGTAAACAAGTCAGCTTCCCGCGCTGCCTGAATCTGTTCTTTGGTTACGCCGGGCATAGTACCGGCACAGTGTTTCTTTTCATTGTGCTTTGCCTCCTTCCTGTGATGAAATGAAAAAAGACACCCAAAGGTGCCTAACAGCCGTACAGGTCGTGATTGACCTCGGCACGGTAATAGCTGTCCATTGTAGCCGGGGCATTATACAGCGCCGCCAGCAGATACGCTTTGATGTTTCCGACCTTCGTTGTGTTCTTGTCGATACAGTCAAAGACATACTCTAAGTGGCCGGAATTGATCTTCAGGAACCGGCTCTTGACGATCTCCCTCGGAAAATCATCTCCGGCAATGCGAATGTAAGGGCGTTTCGACAAAATCACTTCAAGCATAAGTTCAAGGGCTTCATCCAAACGTTCCCTGCCATACCGTAAGACCAGTAAGTCATATTCAATATTTTCTTTGATGATTTCACGATAGGCTTCTATCAGCTCTATCCGATCCATCCCATCCGTGCGGTTTGCCGCTTCCGGCTCTGCCGGATAGATTGATGGATAAGTTATTGATTTATCTTTTTTTGATTTTTTTGTTTTTAATGGATTAGTATTTAATTGTGCCGGATTTTCCTGTTCAGGTTCCGCCTGTTTAGGTTTTGCCTGTTCTGGTTTTACCTGTCTTGGATTTTCCCGTTTAGGTGAAAGCCCTGTGTTTTCGGTACTTACAGGCTGCTCATGGATCGTATATTCAATGTCTCCCAACTGCCCGTTATCATAGCGGAGGCGCTGTCTGGTGAGATAACCATGCCGCTCCAGTTCCTTCAGGGCAGTAGTGATAGAATCCACACCATCCTTGCAGATATGGGCGAGTCCCTTTGTGGTATAATCCCAATCTTCCGGCAGCGACAACATAAGTGATAAAAGCCCCTTTGCCTTTAAGGACAACTCCGTATTGCGCAGATGGTGATTGCTCATTATCGTAAAGTCCTTTGTTTTCTCTACACGGAATACTGCCATTGTACCGCCTCCTTTCTTCGACTATTCCGTTACAAGGCATGATCCCTGCGGTCATAATGGAGATGACCGTCAGAGACCTTCGCATGGTTTTTCAGTTTCACTTCGCCCCGTTCCTGGCTCTCTAAAAATTTCTGATAGCCGGCATCTGTAAGGAACAAGCGCATCTTATCGCCTTTGTCGCCAACAGGGGAATCGTAAGACAATACATCAAAGACGATCATGTGCTTTACTTCTGGATCAAAGCGTTCAAGTGCCATGATGTCATGCCCCTTCAATTTTTCTGCCCCTGATTGTTGTCTGGCCTCGGCGATCTTTTCTCCAATCGTCCGGGCTGGATAGGGCAGACGGTAATTCTTCTGAATATCTTTTACCAAGTCCATGCACTCTGCATTTGACAGAACACGAAGTTTTGCCATAAGACCTTCTGCCGCCTCCCGCTGTTCGGAATTATTTGAATACCGCACGGTCATATAAAGTTCATTCAGGATCTTTGTCTGATAATCGCCCTCCACTTGAAAGAGCAGCTTTTTTTCCATTTCGTTTAATTCCATGTGGATCTCCTTTCTCTCGAAAATGAGTATGAAAAAAGGGCGTCCACCTATAAAAGTGAAACGCCCACGGCAACCAGCGGTCAGACATAAAGCCGGACCGCTGGCACTATTAAATTTTGTCGTTAATAAAACAGCCTCCTTTTTTCTTTATAGTTTTCGTCAATTTTCAACTTGGAAAAGGAATTGAATAAAAGACGACAAACGCTCAAACCCCTTGAAAATAAAGGCTTTTTCTGTTTGTCGTTATTATACCGTAACGGCATACACACGCCACTCTCCTAATAGAAAATGGTGCTGATATCAAGGATGTCCAAATGCGTCTTGGACATGCTGACATCAACACCACCTTACAGATCTACACCCACGCCACCGAAAAAATGGCAGGACGAAGCGTAGAGATTTTTGAAAAAGCTGTAAGCCTTTGACAACATCTGAAAAAAGTGTTGTCAAATCGTAGTCAAGGGCACTTTCGTAGTCACCCAAAGTGCCCGAAAAACCTTATTTTACGCGGACCAACTTGGCTATTGTTTCACAGTTTGCAGTTGCCGGAAACATATCAACAGCTACTGCCCTTTCCAGCTTATAACCTCTTTCCTGTAAGATCACCAGGTCTCTTACCAGACTTGTGGGTTTACAGGAAATATATACCAGATAATCTACACCAAAATTGATAATACGGTCTAACGCCTTTGGATGGATGCCGTCTCTTGGCGGGTCTAAAATGATCAGATCCGGCTTCTCCGTTATCTCATCAATAACTTTTAATACGTCTCCGGCAATGAATTCACAGTTATGAAGACCGTTTGCCTCTGCATTTTCCTTTGCTGCGCCTACTGCCTCTTCTACGATCTCCACACCTACTACTTTCTTTGCCACCGGAGCAATGATCTGGGAAATGGTTCCTGTTCCGCTGTATAGATCAAAAACCACTTTATCTTTTGTTTCTCCTACATAGCCTCTTGCTGTCTCGTAAAGCACCTCTGCTCCCAGGGAATTGGTCTGGAAGAAGGAAAACGGGGTGATCTGGAATTTTAAGCCTAAGAGTTCTTCATAGAAATAACCTTTTCCATAGAGAACGGTAGTCTCGTCACTCTGTACCACATCTGCCAGCGTATCATTGCGGATATGAAGGATGCCTGCAAAGCTTCCTTCCATTTTAAGGGCTAACAGCGTTTCCTTCCATTCTTCCAATAATACCTTTTCTGCTTCTAAGGACTCCGGCATTCCTGCTGCGCCTGTCTGACCTGAAGTTACCAGTGCTACTAAAATCTCACCTGTTTTTACAGCCCTGCGTACCAGCAAATGTCTTAAATATCCTTCATGCTGTAGCTTTCTGTAATATCCCATACCTTTTTCTGTAAAATATTCTAAGGTAGCCGTTAATATTTTCCTGAAATCTTCATGAACAATCTGACACTGTGGAGTATTTACAATATCATAAAAACTGCCTCTTTTGTGCATTCCAAGTGCCAGGGGACCTCCTTTGTATTCATCACCAAAGGAAAATTCCATTTTGTTTCTGTAACAATCAGAAATAGGACTTCCTTTAATGCCTTCAAACTCATAAGACTTGCACACACTGTCTAAAAGTGCCTTGATCTGTTCTTCTTTTATCTTTAACTGCTCTTCATACGGAAGACTCTGGTACAGACAGCCGCCACATACGCCAAAATGTGGACAGGCGTCTTCGCTTTGCTCTAATGGTGATGCTTCAAGAACCTCTAAAAGCCGTCCTTCACATTTTCCATTTCTCTTTTTGTTGATCACAAACCGTACCTTCTGCCCTGGAATGGCATTTTTTACGATCACTTTTTCCTCTTCTACATGAAGAATACCTTTATTAGGAAATTCTATCTTTTCTACAACTGCTTCATAAATCTCGCCTTTTTTCACGTTTTTGCTCCTTGTTTTTGTTTTCTATCTTTTATCTATATCTATCACTTATGTATCATAAAAGTGGCTGGATGGCAACCTATGATCTATACCCAATAAAAGCGTGTCCCTGTTATATGAGACACGCTTTTTAAATCATAAGCTTTCAAACCTGTTACGGCTTCTTTCTTAATTATTCAGCCTTTTCCTCAGCCTTCTCTTCTTTCTTTTCGCTTTTCTTCTCTTCTGCTTTCTCATCCTCAAAGAAATCATCGTCAAAGTCGTCATCGAAATCATCTTCAAAATCTTCCAGATAATCCGGAGTAAAGAAACGGTATACTGCATATGCAATACCTGCAACTGCTGCTACTGCGCCAATAATAGCCAGTACCCAAAGGATACAGTTTTTCTTCTTTTCATCTTCTTCTCTCTTGTGGATCAGATCATTGATACGGCTGGTATTCATCAGTTCTTCTACACGGCTTAAAGCCTCTTTTCCCATGGTATCCCATCTTTCTCTGTCAAATCTGTTCATAGCAGGTCCATCCTTTCTGCATTTATTATCTTTTTTAGATCATTGGTAAATGTCACCTGGGGTGACGCTTGTTTTTTCTTTGTACTCAGTATATCACAGAAGTTTCTTTTTTACTACTATTTTCAGATACATTCCAGCTTTGCAAAACCAGCTAACATTTTTTTCTGACCGCCCTTGTCAAACTCTACTGTAACTTCGTAATCTCTGGCTCCATCTATAATCTCTTTTACGGTTCCTTCGCCGAATTTTGCATGTTTTACCCGGTCTCCTTCTTTATAAGCAAGAGATGCTGCTTTTTGAACTGTAAATGTCTTTCCAAAGCCTGGCTTTTTCTTGGGTTCTAAGCTTTGCATACTGCTGCCAAAGCCGCCTGTCCCAGAGTTTTTAGCGTTTTTGTAACCTGCTCCACTGTTTCCTGGCGGTGATGTTGTTTTAGAAGCGTAGGCATTATACCCCATTCCAAACCGGCTCACACCGCTTTTACTGCCCTGATCCCAGGGAAGACCAAAATCGCCAGGATCATCCTGTTTGCTCTTTCCAAAAACCGGCTGCAATTTATCTGTATCCAGAAGATTTGGCGGGATTTCGTTAATAAAACGGCTTGGCTTGGACCACCTGGTCTCTCCGTTTATCATACGCTGTCTGGCTGCTGTGAGGACCAGCTCTTTTTTTGCGCGGGTGATACCTACATAACAAAGCCTGCGCTCTTCTTCCATTTCTGTCTTATCACCGGACATAATAGACATCATTCCCGGAAACAGACCATCTTCCATGCCTACCAGATACACCTTTGGAAATTCCAGTCCCTTGGCACTGTGAAGAGTCATTAATGTTACTCTGTCCTCTGTATCATCTACATTATCAATGTCCGCAACCAGTGCAACCTGCTCCAGAAATTCATCCAGCGTCGGATGTTCGCTGTCTTCTTCATAGGCAGCTGCCTTGTTGATCAATTCTTCAATATTCTCCAGGCGGGTCTGGGCTTCGATCTCTCCCTCTTCCTGAAGTTCTTCTTCATAGCCTGTATCTTCCAGAATATGGTCGATCAGGTCTTTCATAGAATATTCCTCTGAATAAGCCATTGCCCTGAAGGCTTCCATCTGGGCAATAAAACGGCTGATCTTTTCCGCTGCTTTTCCAATACCAGGAATCTGTTTTGCCTCTTTTAATGTATCATAAAAACTCATACTATGTTCGGACGCAAAAGCAGTCACTCTTCCAATGGTAGTAGTTCCGATCCCACGCTTTGGCACATTGATAATACGGATCACAGACAGATCATCCACACCATTGGCAATCGTCTTTAAATATGCCAAAATATCTTTGATCTCTTTTCGCTGATAGAAATTCACTCCCCCTACCAGTCTGTATGGGACATTGTAGAAAATACACCGCTCTTCTAGCAATCGCGACTGTGCATTGGTCCTGTAAAGCACTGCCTGATCCTGATAGGAATATCCGCTGTCACGGATCTGGCGCACTACAAAATCCGCCTCATCCTTTGCCGTGTCAAACTGTTTAAATAAAATCTTATCCCCTTCGCCGTTGGCAGTCCAAAGTGTCTTATCCTTACGTCCAAAATTATGACGGATCACCTCGTTGGCTGCATCAAGGATATTCTGTGTAGAACGGTAATTCTGTTCCAGCTTGATCACCATGGTTCCCGGGAATGTATTTTCAAAGCTTAATATATTCTGGATATCCGCACCTCTGAACCTGTAGATAGACTGATCATCATCACCCACTACGCAGAGATTACGGTACTTGGAAGCCAGAAGACTTACCAGCTTAAACTGTGCCATATTGGTATCCTGGTACTCATCTACCATAATATACCTGAAACGTTCCTGATAATAATCCAGTATCTGCGGGTTATTCTGGAACAGTTCCACAGTCTTTACGATCAGATCATCAAAATCAAGAGCATTATTCTTCTTTAACTGCTTCTGATATTCTTTATAAATCTCCCCGGTCTTCTTTTCCCTGAAATCTCCCCCTGCATTTAACAAAAACTCCTCCGGGGTGATCAGCTTATCCTTGGCAGAAGAAATAGCTGCCAGAACAGACCTTTCTTTAAACTGCTTTGTATCAATATCCAGTGTCTTAAAAACCTGGCGCATCAGGGTTTTCTGATCATCACTGTCATAAATGGAAAAGCTGGTAGTATATCCCAGGTTTTCAATATGGCGGCGCAGAATACGCACACAGGAAGAATGAAAAGTGCTGACCCATATACTTTCTGCCCCAAAACCAACCAGGTTATCCACACGTTCCCGCATTTCACCTGCTGCTTTGTTGGTAAAGGTGATAGCCATGATATTCCATGGATTCACCCCGCATTCATCGATCAGGTAAGCGATCCTGTGAGTCAGGACTCTTGTTTTTCCAGAACCGGCGCCCGCCAGTATAAGAAGGGGGCCATCTGTATGTAAGACTGCCTCCTTCTGTTTTGGATTTAATGTATCATAAATGCTCATATTTTTTGTACCGCCTTTAGTATCACTTGTTTTTCTCTGGGCTCATTTTACCATAGACCTATAAATCCCGCAAGCAGACTTACTAAACCAGCTGTCTGTGCCTTTTCAGAGCCATGTTCCACAAAAGCCATGTTCCAGGCATTTTTATGCAGTCTGAAACATGGCTTTTTGATTTTAATATTTCTGAGATACCAGGGTCAAAATTTAACCTGCTTAACCCTTTACAGCGCCTTCCATCATACCAGCCTTCTGGAAACGCTCCAGGATCAGATACAGTACAATAATAGGAATGATGACTAATGTTGTACCTGCAAGGATAACAGGCCATGGAGTAGATAAACCTTCACTGACCGGCAGCAGGGAAATAGTTACCATCAGTGTGTATTTTGCCTGTTTTCTTAAATAAAGTAATGGCCAAAAGAAGTCGTTCCATCTTGCAATCAGTGTAATTGCACCCCAGGAAGCCATAGCAGGCTTGATAACCGGGAGAATAACCTTCATGAAAATGCCAAAATCACTGCAGCCATCGATTCTTGCCGCCTCTACCAGTTCATCCGGCACATCTGTGATATACTGGTTCATGTAGAATATACCAACGGCTGTGGCTATTCTCGGAATGATCAGTGACCAGAGGCTGTTGATCAATCCCACTTTTTTCATAATGATAAACAGCGGTACAGAACCAACTTCCGGAGGCACTAACATAGTAGCAATTACAAAATAGAATAAAACTGTTTTTCCCGGAAATTTATACTTCGCAAAAGCAAAACCAGCCAGTGCGCAGAAAAACAAAGATGTTACAGTACCCATAATGGTAGTAAATACACTGTTAAATGTATTCTGGCCTACAGGGATCATTTCAAACAACCGCTTGAAATTGCCCAATGTAGGATGGGTTACAAGAATTGAGTTAAAGCCTGTAATACTTTCAGAAGTATCTTTAATAGAGATCAGGCACATCCACACAATAGGGAACAGACATATAATGGTGATCAGCACCAATACCCCATATGTGATCACAGAAGACATTGCTTTTTTATGATTCATGTCAGTTCTCCTTTCCTAAATTTCTCCCTGCTTATGACGTACGATAAACTGGATCACAGAAATAACGATCAGGATCAGGATCAACACTACGCCAATAGCAGATGCATATCCCATGTTAAATACATTGAAACCAGATTCGTACATATACTGGAACAGGGATGTATTGGATGTACCAGGACCCGGAAGAATATATGACTCATTAAACAGCTTCCACATATCTACCGTTAAGGTCACTGAACAGAAGAATAAGATATTTTTTAAAGAAGGCAGTGTAATATACCAGAACTGCTGGATACCATTTGCGCCGTCCACAGTTGCTGCCTCATAATAGTCCTTTGAAATATTTAAAAGGCCTGATAATAAGATCATGGTAAACCATGGAGTATATCTCCATACATTTAACATAATGACCGGGACCTTAGAATATGTGGTACTTGTAAGCCACGGGATCTTGCTGCCACCAAACATGGTAAGCAGTTCATTAAATAAACCAACATTTTCATCAAACAGCATGCGGAAAATAAGTCCCATAGCAATCGCTGCGCAGATATTAGGCAGAAATGTCGCTGTTTTAAAAAACGCCCTTGCACTGTTGCTTTTTAAAAAACGGCTGTTTAACAGACACGCGATCAGCAGTGCGCAGAATAAAATAAAGACGAGGCCAGTCAGCCAATAAACAACTGTATTTCCCAGGGACTCCCAGAACATGTTGTCAACCATCATTTTTTTGTAATTGCCCAGACCACTAAACTGCGGATCTCCTATTCCTTTCCAGTCAGTAAAGCTGATATAGAATGTCCAGATGGTAGGAACCAGCTGAAATACGAAAAACAGGATAAAAAAGGGCAAAATAAACAGATAGGGAGCCTTATACTTTTTCAGTGTCTTAAGCATGCTCTACCTCCTCCTTCAATAACACCAGGCGGTCTTCTGTAAGTAAACCGCCTGGCTGCTTATAAATAATCTTCTGGATTACTGAACGATCTCAGCTTTTCCGATCTTAGCTTTTAAGTTCTTGTCCATGTTTGCAATCGCTTCATCCATGGTCTGGTTACCTGCAACGTAATTCTCTAATTCTGCAGAAATGATCTCATCTGCCTCTGCATCCTGTGGAGTTACAACCAGGTTCTCTGCACCATTTTCCAGGCACTTGCCTTCCATTTCACGGAAGGACATTCCACCATAAAACTCAGATGGTTCTTTCCAGAAATCAGACTGTAACAGTTCTTTGGAAACTGGGTTGGAATAAGGAGCATTCTGTGCTTCCATAGACTTAACCCACTCTTCTTTTGCTTCTCCATCAAAGGTAAAATCATACCACATCATACGGAACAGTTCAGAATATGGATTGTCACCCTTTTCAATGATGGCCATGTACTGTGAAACAGGAGCACCTGCTTTATTTACGCCTTCAAATTCAGGTGCAGACATAACTCTCCAGTCACCCTTGGTAGCTTCGCAGTTCTTACGCATGAATTCATCCCAGAAAGCGCCGATACAGAAAGTTGCAACCTGCTTTTTGTTGATTGCGTCATACAGAGCAGGTTCCATAATAGTTGTCTTTAACAGAAGTCCTTCTGTATTCATAGTATCCAAGGCACCTAATGCTTTTTTGGTTCCTTCATCAGAACCGATCACAACTTCGCCGTTCTCATCCCAGATCCTTGCGCCTGCAGATGGCATTAAACCACGGCGTCCCCAATATCTCCAGGTCTTGCTGGTTGGATCAATATAGGATAAGTAAACTTCTCCGTTGCTCTTTTCCTTTAACTGACGTCCTGCTTCGATGTAGCCGTCCATGGTCTTCATCATCTCCGGATCAATGCCGTACTCATCAAAAATAGCCTTGTTATAGAACAGAACCTGAGGTCTTACAGAATCAGGAAGCGCATAAATATGACCACCGATAGTAGCATCTGCGGTTGCCCCGTCTACCATTTTGTCAAGGAGTGGGGTCAGATATTCTGTTTCATCCTTTAATAAGCCTGCTTTTGAAAGATCCTGTATAGTAACCGGGTCTAACATAGCTGCATCCGGAAGATCATCGGTAGCACCAGAAAGCGCAGTCATAGTGATCTTCTCACGGATATCAGCAGTGCCTTTTGTCTGTACAAATTCAATCTTAACATCCGGAGCAATATCTCTGTGATTATCCAGCCAGGTTTCAAACCACTGCTGTCTGTACTGCGGATTTCCCATTGCATATACAGTTACAGTACCAGCCGGGAATACTTTCTTTTCCTCAGAAGCTTCCGCGCTGGTTTCCTCTGTCTTACCTGCTTCCTTGGACTCAGCTGCCTTTGTGTCAGCTGCAGCACCGCTATTATCCTTTGTGCCGCCGCCACAGGCTGTCAGCGCTCCTGCTACTGCAACTGCAGTCAATGCCATTACCATTGTTCTTTTCTTCATGTTGTTTCCTCCTAGTATAATAATGGTGTAGTCAATCAAGACTACTTGGTTAATAAGTTTCTATAAATCAGATAACAGAAGAAGGGATTCCTCCTTCATCAGATGTTATCCATAATAATTATCATGTCTGACGGTTCCTGATAGACACTAGATAAAACATAAGGTATTATCTCTTAGGATAGGACAAAGAATGTTCGCCTCCTTGGGAAGTCACTTCTGTGACTGATACCTACAAGAAAGTCAATTAGTCCATTCGACAGGGTTTTATGTTTTAGCTGGTTGGGAGCCGGAAGGCAATACCCGAATAACGCGCTAGGTTGTGTACCTGCCAGATTGGAAATGGATTCCTATCAGAAAGGAGCTATCGCTCATGTCAAACAAAGTTATTTTTAATCTTGATGAATTATTCATCTCTGTTGGTATTGATGTCGGTGCTGACTTCTCATGGATGTCTATCGCACTTCCAAACCAACAATTCGTAGGAAAACCTTACAAAATCCTGCATAACAGTATTGATTCCCTTACAACCGCTGTTTCTAAAATAAAAGAAGCAGAAGAGTTGTATTCTTTGGAAAGTCGCATTTTCCTCGAATCCACGGGAATTTATCATTACCCACTCTTCTGCTATCTTCGTGATAAGGGTTTTAACTGCTCCGTTATTAATCCTATCATCACTAAGAATAGCACAAACATCAACATCCGAAAAGTGCATAATGATCGTTTTGATTCAAAAAAAGCTGCTTTGGTTGGCTTGAAACCGGATTTAAAGGTTTCACTTATGCCATCAGATCTTGCCCTAAACTGCCGTAACCTATGCCGTGAATACTACGATTTAATGGATAATCGCAGTGCCTATGTGAATAAGCTTCAGGGTGAATTACGCATGGCGTTTCCACAGTATCTTGGCATCTTTTCCAAGGTTACTATCAACACTTCTCTTACATTGTTAGAAACTTATACCTCTCCATCAGCTTTTCTTGAAGCAGACAAGCAAGAGATTATTGATATCATCAAATCAACAGCTCGCTTTGGGCTTACATATGCTCAGAATAAGTATAATGCCATCATTCAGGCGGCAACTGATGCAAATCAGTTTGGCTACATCATAGAAAGCAACATCAAGCGTATCCGTCTTTATATCAGCTTCATACGTAAATATGATGAAGAAATCAACGATATTCTTGAATCGCTTCATAAGCTTGTTGATTCAAATGAAGATACTAAATTTGTCAAACAGGTTCATTTGATTGAAACATTCAAAGGTGCTGGTTTCTTGTCTGCTGCAACCATCATGGGCGAAATTGGTGACTTTTCTGCTTTTTCAAAACCAAAACAGCTTTTCGCTTATTTTGGTCTTGATCCTGCTGTGAAACAATCCGGCAAATTTGAAGGCACCAAGGTTCAAATGTCTAAGCGTGGTTCTTCTATTGCCAGACGTGTGATTCACACATTATCCTTGCAAAGTATCAGTATTTCCCGTAATGGAAAAGCTAAAAATCCAGTTCTTCGTGAATACTATCTCCAGAAATGTGATTCAAAACCAAAGCTCGTAGCAATGGGAGCCGTTTCACATAAAGTATGCAACATGATATTTGCAATACTAAGAGACAACAAACCTTTTGAAATCATCACTCCACAAGAGCACATCAAACAATACAATGCTGCTAAATGCGATATAGCTGCATAAAATACTGTAAATCCAACGAATCAATCTCTTGCAAAAGAACGATATATTCACCAAGGGGGCAGCCTACCCTTTTTTTAAGAAAATTTTTTTCCATTTTCTATTGACATTTATTAGCTGGACTTTTTATCTGATGTTCTCCAAAATCTCCCTGTGCCTGATCTGTGAGACTTTGCAGAAAGATCCCGGGAGAACAATCTTTTTCATAAATTTATTCTCTGGCAGCTTCTACTGCTTTTCAGAAAAAATGCGGTTTAATAAATTTCCCTGTTTACCAAAACTACATATTCATCATAGCCTTTATATCATTCCATGTCCAGTAAATCTTTGCAAGTATGCAAAAAATAACATCCCCCTGCGTCCCCGGTCACTCTAATGATCTGCACATCAGGGGCTTAAAATAAACAATTCACTTTTGGGGCCATCTACACGCTTTTTACATATTATTTATAACAATATTTCTAATATTATCAGAAATATTGTTATATGCATTATAACATTACTCCCTATGTATGTCAAATAATTTTTGTGCATTTTATGCATTTATTTTTTGTGTATTTTGTTTGTTTTGTGTATTTTATTCTATTTATTTTATTATTCTTTCAGTTCTTTATTCATTTTTACTTTCTTTTAATATTTTAACTTTTCTGTAGCTGCAGACCCATATATCCTCATTTTTCTTAAATACCCTCAGGAAATCATCTGTTTTCTCTTGTCATATAGTTTTCAATACTATATGCATGAAGCAATTATTAACTGTATTACCGCCTGTTTTTCTTATGTTTTTACGGCTTTTCTTCATTAATTATAGGCTAATTTATTTTCTATTCTTTTTCTTAGTATCATTTCAGTATCAGAAAACAAAGAAACGCACCCGATCCAAGCCAGAGGATTTTCGGGTGCGTTTTAGCTTCTCTTATTTATTTTACAGTTCCAACGCCACTCGCTCCGTTGAGCTTGTCCAGGTATGATTAAACCGCTCCACACCATTCCCGATCAGAGCGCTACTATAGATCCAGGCATCTTCCGGAAGGAACGGCCGGAGCTTCTTTGCGTTCTCTCCGCTCCTGAGGCTCCTCAGTGCTTTTAACTGCTGCTTCCTAACCTCTGCCTCACTGATCCCGCAGAACTGCCCGCATTGTTTCATGGTCAAGTTATCTTTGTACCGGCTGCGGATCACATCCGGCTGCTTCCCTGGCAGACTGTCCACACACTGCCATAAGATAGAGCAAAGTTCTTCCTGTTCCAGGCGGTCAAGCAGCTCCTCACATGGATCCGCGGCAGAGGCCGCCAGTTCTCCCAGTGTGGTATCTTCTTCCCCTTCTGCTCCCTTTATAGGTGCGTCCAGGCTCTTCACCGCAGTCATACAGGCATCATACTGTATTTCCCTTAACTGTTCCAGGGTAAGCCATAAAGAGCGGCATAATTCGGCTTCTGTGGGCTTGCAGCCCTGTTCTGCCTGGAACTCTGTGCAGAACTTCCGGTATTTTCTAATAGCCTCCTGGCGGCCTGCAGACAAGCGCAGAGGGCTTCCGGTGTTCTGTATATACTTCTGCATCCTCTGCCGGATCCAGTGGCTTGCATAGGTGAGGAACTTAACGCCCTGGTCTGCTTCATAGTGATCTATTGCATCATACAGTGCTAAAAAGCCCTCCTGTTCCAGATCTTCCAGTTCTCCCTGACCATGGTACTTATAAGCCATAGCGTGGATAAAATCCTTTACCTGGTCATACAGGACAGCCATATTGTTACCTACGTTCTCACCGGCCCGGATTCTGGCCGCCAGCTGCTCATTTGTCATTGCCTGTTGCCTCCCGGATTATTTATCTAACTTCCTTGCGATCCAGTGGCCCAGGAAGGTTCCTGCTGTGATCACAAGCAGCTTTATGATTAACTCCATACTGTTTTTCCTCCAAACCTTAGCAAATCTTAACATTTCGGTCAGAGCGGCTCGTACTGCAGTACGAGTGCATAAAGCCCGAACCTTAACAAATGTTAACATTTCACCTTTCAAAAAGCCCCAGATCATCTGCGTGGGACGTCTGGGGCGCTCTCTTATGCTGTTTTATTCGCCTGATAGTAAATTGCCTTTGCTTTATTCTCTAACACAAATGCGTCATAGCAAATACGGCCCTCTACCAGTGATCCGGAAATGCCTGGCGGATCTTCATGGATCTTGTAATCTTCCAGTTTTGTAGGTGCCACCGTTGCCACTGGATGAGCCAGCATAAAGCCGAAATCTTTCGGAAGCCTTGCCGCTGGTACTTTAATCACGTTTGCCCCGTCCAGGTTCGCAATCACGCCTTTAAGCCTCAGATCATTACCGATATTGGTTTCCATGATAATATCCTTACAGCGCTTCATTAAAACGAACACATCCGGAGTAACAACCAGCTGGCGTCCGTCCTCCGGCACATCTGCGTTATCCAGGGCGTTTCCTGCGTTCAGAATCTCTGTATAGATATTTTCCTCTGTCAATGTCACAGGCGTTGGCTTATGGCCCGCTCCGGCAGTCATAACACCATATACATAAGTATCAACTTCCGGAATAACAACTTGCCTCTGCTGCCTGGCAAGGGCAGAGGCTCCATTTAATACGTTGCCTGTTTCGTCCTTATCCAGCTTATCAATTGCAAATGTGAAAGACCGATCTTTCTTTAAGGTAAATTCTTCTGTAGTCGCGTCAAGATCTGCCACTGTTCCATATCTGGAACCCGTAAAGCCTGCTACTGGATTACGGCTGTAGTCTTGCATAGCCGAAGTAGTAACCTTATAAACTTTTACCGTATGCGCACCAGTCCAGGAAAAATCCTGGTTAGTAAGAAGGGATTTTTTACTTTCCTTTGTGAAAATCTCATCTACATACGGCAAATACCTTGTAACTAAATTAATTGCCATACTTTTACACCTCTTAATAATCTAACCCCATAGCAGCGCGCACCGGATCGCTCCCGGTCTGTCCTGGTGCATTAGCCCCACCAACCTGAATAAAGCCCGTTGGCTGTTTTTCTTCCTGCTTGCCACTGCCATAGATTGCTTGTAACTTATCCAACTTTGCTTTTAAATCATTTTCGTCTGTACAGGTGATCACCTCCGCCAGATCGGCAGACATTCCGCGGGCACTGAGCTGTTCTTTTACAAGCAGCTTTCTTTCCCTTGCTTCCAATACAGCCAGCCTTTTGTTATATTCGGACTCTGCCTCTTTGGAAGCCTGCGCCTTCATCCTTGACATTCTGGACTGGATAAAGCTGTTGACTTCATCCTGAGTAAACAACTTATCTTTCCCGTTGCCCTGTGCATTTGTATCTGTCCCCATGTTACCGGCCTGGGTGCCCTCGTTTGTGTTATATTCCATGTTATTACCTTTCTCCGTTTTACGCCCGGACGGCTCTTTGATCGGGCAGCTTTACCCCGCCGCCCATAGGGGAAAAGGAGATTTTTAACCATGCCAGCACCAAACTACCGGATGATCAGAGCAAACAAAAAGCGCAGGAACAGGTAAAGCCATTTCTGGCCTATCCTATTCCCGCGCCTGTCTTTCAAAGGCTTCCCTGCAGCTATGCACACCGCAGAGGGTACTTTGCAATATTCTGTTTGCCTATGCTTATTATACCAGACATATAACAGAGGCTTCAAGCCTTTATTTAATCTTTTCCCAAACTTCCTTTACAGCTTCTTTTTTAACGTCCTGGAATACAAGGCGCTCCGCTTCACTAAGCCATTCTTTTCTTTTAACCTCATCATCTGTTATTTCCGCCATTCTAAGTAAAGATTGTATTTTATACTGTCTACTGTTCTTCATAGTGCTATTTCCTCCATTTTCGCAATCGTTTATTCCTTCATCCTGTTTTATTACTGCTAACATTGTATTGCATGCAAGTATAATTGCATTTGCAACTTTTGGGTCAACTTCCCCATTAAGCAGCATGTTAGATATTCTATTTAAAGTTCTTTTTATATAGGTTCTGCTTGTTATTCGTATTCTAAAATTTGCCATTTTCTTCCTCCAGTGTTTGCGACGTCACAATTATTCCATTATGATATAAGCCTTTAAAAAATGCCCTTTCTGATCCCTGGAAGCCTTCCAGCTCTTTACATATGGCTTAAGCCTTTCCAGGACCTTCCGCAGCTCTTCCGGCCGCTCATACGAAACTTTGATCTTTATCATGCTTTTGTTCCTCCCGTCCCAGTTCATAACCCCAACAAAAATATATTCTTGCTCACTGCCTCTATGTACTCTTCAATCGCATCCTGCAGTTTTTCATATTTTGCGAGCACATCCGGGCTCATGTTCGGCTGGTTCTCCAATTTATCCTCATAAATTTTTAATAATTCCTTATTCAACATAACTATTCCCTTTCCTTCTGATCCAGGCAGTTGGTAAGGCTGCCAGATCGGTTATTATTGTAAAATGCCACACTATCGCAGTGGCCAGCGGCTCAAGTCTGAAACTATATCTTTTGTAAATCTATGTAAAGGCCGTTCTATGCTGTTTTCTTCTTGCTGCGTATCTCCGCCACCTGATCCAGCATTAACATAACGCCACGTAATGAAGGACAATCCGAAAAACGCCGTGTTTCTTCCCTTTCTTCCTGGTCTAAGTCCAGATATGTTGTGATAAAATCGACTGTCTTATCCAGTAAGGGGCAGTCATCATTGATTACAATTGCATCCGCAGCAGGAGAATAAACCAGGCGTACCCAGTGATTTGCCTGATCCGGCCAGTATTCCCTCCCAACTGCTACGATTCTATATTTTTCATCTAATAACTTCATAAAACCTTTCCCTTTCCGCCGGGCCGTGGTAATATAGTTATGTGGTTCATGGCTTCGGCTATAACTTGCCCTGTAGGGTGTTGGCGCATCTTACAGGGCCCCTTTTCTTTTAGTTACCAACCCATATTACTTTCAATGCTGTACAGGTAATATGCTTTTACCATTTCCACAGCCTGATCTCTGGTGAAGCCCTCCGCCTCTGTCATTTCGACCAAGAGGCGGTGATCTTCCAACCACTCCCGATAATTCTTAGTGTTTGCTGTTCTGTTCCTGTCTCTAAATGCTGTTGATGTCATTTTCTCCTGCCTTTCCGTTTTGATTTTATATATTGAAACATCTTTGCCTTTGTCTGTGCCTTCTTCTTTGGCAGCTCATAACAACCAACATCATAGATCATTCTGCTGCCGTTTTCGGTTCCTGTTCTTGTTTTATCGCTCATTTTTACACTCCTTATAAAACGAATGTCCTACATGTCCGTCATGTCCGTTATATCTCACATCCCGCATAAAATAAGGCTTTAACCAACGGACATGTAAAACTATAAATAATACTACTCATGTCCGTACTTGTCCGCGGACGTGTCGGACATTGCGGACGTGTCGGACATTGCGGACGTGTCGGACATGTCAAACGGATTTGCAGAAACAAAAAGCATCTTACGCCCTTTGCTATGGTCATCATCATTAGAATGAAACTCTATGAAGTCCCACTCAGCTAACTGTTTAGCAAATTTCCGAACTTCTTTTCCTACCTGTCTAGAGTCATCATAAATCTGAGCGCCTTTATAATACTTACTTGCATTAATAAGCTCCTGCGCTGTTCCTTCCCAGTGGCCGTTAAACTGATCTACAATTTTTATAATGGTCTGCACAACGTGACTATTTCTATACTCACATTCCAGGCGCATTGCTTCCATTTCTCTATGTGTGCCCAGCTTATTCCACCGGAACGCCTCTTTGTCAAACTCTATCTCATAACATTGATCTTTTAAGTCTCGACCTGTTATGTACAGTTTCGCAGTCTTATCTTCACGGCTCTCCTTTTTAATTACCATTGCTACATCAATAGAGCCCATTGTACCAGAAGAGCCAGACAGCTCATTAAAAGGATCATCTGGATGCTTCATCTTGGTTGTATGAGTTACCAAGATAATAGCAAGCCCTAATTCATCCGCTATAGCCTTAATAGATCCATAATCTTCGTAATCTCTTTCGTATGGATCCACGCTCTTCTTTGCAGGTGGTCGGATTTTTTTAAAGACATCCACCACCACAACCTTAAGCCCTGGAAAATCTGCTTTTGCCTGTCTTAAATCTTCTTCAAAACCTTTTCCCATTATTCCGGTTGTTGTTACAATATGAAGATTATCCGGGGCCTCTGCCCCTTGCAAGATCTGATCTATTCTGTTCTTTGGTCTGCGCCTGGTACTCTCCAAGTCCAAATACAGGCAGTCACATTTCTGTGTCTTAAATCCCATGAAATCAAATCCCTGGCAGATGCAGAGGCACATTTGCAGGCACATATACGATTTAAACGACTTAGGCGGGGCACCTAACAGCGTTAGACCCAAAGGTAAGAATTCATCCACAATAAACTCTAACGGCGGAATATCAAGGCCCTGCAACTCTTTAGCGCTTATCATATCGAAATGATCTCTAGGCCTTGCGGGTACTATCGCGCCGTCTGCGTTAGTAGTTGTCCTATGGTATGGTCTTTCTGTCTCCCATCCTCTGTAAATCGCCGGGAATACCTGGTGTATTAACTCCTGATCCGTCAATGGTGGATTACAGCAACTACTGTTTTCTGCCGTAACTGCTGCCTCAATAGCCTCATTAGACAGCCCTTTAGCCTTAAGAGAGCCAATTAAACGGATCAGTGCGTTTGTTCGTTGCCCTTCCGGTATTGCATCCCCTTTAGGTGCTGCATTCCTGGCTTTGCTTTCACTTTGATTGATAAAGTCATATACTGTCTCATCTGCTGCGGCAATCTGTAATGCTGTAAGCCATTGATAACTATTGCCGTTTGGGTGTATGCTTGGCGGTGCTACTATATAGCCACCTTCTCCACGCACATCTACACCAGGCAGCAGGTTTGTTTTATTACGACCATTACCATAGAAAAGCATATGCAAGCCGCCTCTGCCCGTCCTGGCTATTGCAGTCTTGGGAAAGTCTCTACCATACTCCTTCAACCATTGCGTTGCAGCCCGTTTTCCGTCTTTCCCTTTGTCTTTGTCCACATCCAGATCAATAACCAGCAAGTTTCCTGAAGCTGCGCCGGTTGCTATTCCTATGTTGTATGGTGCTGCAGTCCACCAGCTTTTTATTTGCTCTACGTCTGTGGTTGCACTCTTGAAGCCGTCCGGTGTTGCCGGTACTTTTGTATGTGGCTTTAGTGGAAATACTGCAAGGCCTAAAGCCGCATATTTTAAAGCCCATTCCTTAAAGTCTGGCTCTTTGTTGTCTGTCATTCTTTAATACCTCATCCAATTCCCTTTTACTAGCTGCGATCTGCTCTCTAAGCTCTTGGCGGCGTCTCCTGGTAGGTTCATAAGCCTCCGGACTTTCCGCATTATCTGGCAACTCCGAAAGTTCTTTGCAGAGCCTTGTATAATCCGTTATCTGTTTTGTGATGTCCGTTGCTGCTCCTTCCGGATCCAGACCGACACGCTCAAAGAAATACTTACGCGGGATCCTTCCGTTTCGTATTATGTAGCCCTTGGCTTTCAGCTCAGAGTTTAATTCCCTGATGATCGAATAGCTGTGACTTGCGGAATAGCCCATAATTTCGCCGACTTCTTCCGCTGTAAGAAATTGTCCCATAATTTTGCTCCTTCCTGTAATTAGTCGGGCTTCCCGCCCATTTCATGCCCGCCAGCACTTTTTTAACTACTGTTCAATGATTTCTGTTACCTCAACGCCCAGGATCTTGGCAATCTTTCCGGCTGTTTCTGGTCTAACTTCTCCACGCATAACCCTGCCGAGTGTACCGCGCGGAATTCCTGCAGCAACAAGATCTTTAGTTCCCATGCAAGCCTTTGCTCTTGCAAGCAAATACTTTTCTTTACTGATTTTCATACTTTTACCTCGCTTTTCTAAATCTTTTTGATTTACTCTTATACGATAATACATCATTTTGATTTAGTCAAGTATTTATTAAATCTTTTTGATTGATTTTTACTGATATGCATGTTACTATTGGAATAAAGGAGGTTCACCATGACATTAGGCGAAATAATTAAACAAGCTCGCATAACTAAAGGCTTGTCACAAAAAGAATTGGCAGCGCTTTTAGGCACTACTCCTCAAAATCTTGCTCAATATGAAAATAATCGGAGAAGGCCCAAAATTAATACCTTGAGAAATATAGCTTCTGCTATGAACGTTACATTGGGGGAATTAAGCCCTGAAATTTGGAAATATTACAGTCCCGAAGAATGGGGACAAGATTTTTCAACCGATATGAAAAATTCTTTAGATACCGCCCTAAGAAAAGTTCCAGAACAATTTGAAAAAGGAATTAAAAAATCATTAAAAGACCTGCAACAGCGTATACAGGAAGACGGGCCTAAAATCATAAAACACGCACATGATATAGTTGATTCCGATGTTAAAACCATATTTCTTTTAAACGATTTTGAAAAGTTGAACAATAACGGGCGCCGCATTGCTTGCGAACGTATAAAGGAACTAACAGAAATAAAGAAATATACAGACCCAGACACTCCCGAGCCCGAGCCAAATCAGGATCAGGCTCCAAATATCAATAAATCTGAAAAGTTGTAATAAACAACTTTTACTCAGAAATAAGTAAATTTATATACTTCCCTTTCATTTCATGCCCGCCAGCTGATTGAAGGGAGAAAAAAGATATGCCTACCTATAAGGATGAAAAAACAGGTACCTGGTACTGCAAATTTTACTATACAGACTATACCGGAACACGCAAGCAGAAGCTAAAACGGGGCTTCAAGCTCCAACGAACAGCCAAGGAATGGGAACAGGACTTTCTTACACGGCTCCAGGGCTGCCCGGATATGACCTTTAAAACACTGTATGAGTTATACGCAACTGACTTAAAAGAACACGCCAGGGAGTCAACTTACAGAACACACTTGTCATTGGTTCGGCGTCATGTTCTGCCCTTCTGGGAAAAACTCCGGTTAGATCAGATCACGCCCGCAGATGTCCGGCGCTGGCAGGGAGAAATAAAAAAGCATGGCCTGGCACCGCATACGCAATATGTAGCAAACTGTTACCTGTCAACGATCTTCAACTTTGCAGTACGCTATTATAATTTACCGTCTAATCCTTGCCGTACCGTTCCCCTGATTGGCAAACCAGGGCGCAGCCTGACATTCTGGACGCTGGAAGAATATCAGAAGTTTTTACCAACTGTCATAGATCCTATTATGCACGCTGCCTTTCAGGTCCTTTTTTACACCGGTATGCGCTGCGGGGAGCTGCTGGCCCTGCAGATTAAGGACTTTGACGCAGAAAAGAAGTCTATAAACATCTGCGGAACCTATCACAGATACGACCGGACAGACATTATCACAGATCCTAAGTCTGACAATAGCAAGCGTGTTATTACTATACCGGACTTCCTGGTTGAAGAGCTTCAGGATCTACTGCAGAAAATCTATTCACCGGAACCAACTGACCGAATCTTTCAACCTGTAACACCGATCAGGCTACGTACCGCTATTACGAAAGGATCTACAGCCACAGAGATAAAAAGAATCCGTGTTCATGATCTCCGGCATAGTCATGTATCATTGCTTATTAACATGGGATTTCCCGCGCTCCTAATTGCGGAACGTATCGGTGATACTGTAGATATGGTCAATAAGATCTACGGGCACCTTTACCCTAACCGCCACCGGGAAGTAGCTGACCAGCTAGAAAAGCTGCACTTATAGTATCAAATCAGTATCATTTAACGCCTTGTTTGCTAAAAAATATAGTAAATAGGGCGTTTTTACTTGTCATATAGTTTTCAATACTATATAATATACATAGCAATATGACAACAATGTTCTCCCGGAATCTTTCTGTACTTGATTTGTGAAAAGATTTTTTGTCAGCCACAAAAGCAGGTGCAGGAAAGACTCCGGGAGAACATAACATAGACCGAGGTGACTTTTAGTGAAAACAAATGAAGAACGGCTTCAGGGTCTTTTCGCCTATCTTAACAGCCAGACTCACGTGCAGCCGGAGGAGATCCCTAATATTGACCTGTATATGGATCAGGTCACAACCTTTATGGAAGAACATTTAAAGAACACCAGACGGTATGAAGAAGACAAGGTCCTTACAAAGACCATGATCAATAATTATGCCAAGAACAATCTTCTCCCGCCACCTGTTAAAAAGAAATATTCCAAAGAACACATGCTCATGCTGATCTTTATCTACTATTTTAAGAGCCTGTTATCTTTCCGGGATATTGAAGAACTGTTCCGTCCTATTACTGCGAAACATTTTACCAGTCATGATTCCAGTCTTTCCCTGGAAGACATTTACAGGGAAGTTTTTACACTGGAAGAGGGAGAAATGTCCTCTATTAAAGCAGATATTTCCTCTAAATTCGAAAAAGCCATGGACACTTTTAAAGATGTTTCCGTGGAAGACAACGACCGGGATTACCTTCAGCTTTTTTCTTTTATCTGTGAGCTTTCCTTTGATGTTTATATGAAAATGCAGATGATCGAGAAGCTGACAGACCAGCTCCGCGCAGAACGTCCTGATCCTAAAAAGAAATAATTTACCATTTTATTCTCCCCGTTTTCTGAAGATAACTTCGCCTATCTTCAAGAATCGGGGATTTTCGTTATTCTCCCTCAAAATGAGCGCTTACAATTTTTTTGTATATACATAAATTTTTTTGAGATTGTTATTGATTTTTGTTTATTATATGGTAAAATGAAAGTATAAATGATCGGTTTATTATTCGTTTTAACAACTCATTTGTTCCCATTTTGAAAGGAGATTTATAAATATGTCTACATTCTTTGTAAACGGCAAGTCTGTGACAACCACACGCAAGCAATCTCTGTTACGTTTCCTGCGTGATGAACTGAAACTGACTTCTGTAAAAGACGGATGCAGTCAGGGAGCCTGCGGTGCCTGTACCGTTATCATTGACGGCGAGACCTGTCGTGCCTGTGTTCCTACCACGGACACCTTAGAAGGCCGCAATATTATTACAGTGGAAGGCCTTACTGACTGGGAATCCAAAGTTTACACTTATGCCTACGGCGAAGCTGGTGCTGTACAGTGCGGTTTCTGTATCCCTGGTATGGTTATGTGTACCAAAGCACTGCTGGATAAGAATCCAGATCCTAATGAAGCTGAGATCCGCTATGCCATCCGCAACAACTACTGCCGCTGTACCGGATATGTAAAGATCATCGCCGCTATCCGTCTTGCAGCTAAGATCATGCGTGATGGAGTGATCCCCAAAGCCAGCACCGATGACTGGAAGATCGGTTCCAGAGTCCATCGCCTGGACGTAGAAGAAAAAGTTTTAGGATACGGAAAATATCCAGATGACTTCTACTTTGACAATATGTGCTACGGATCAGCTGTACGAAGCAAATATCCCAGAGCCCGTGTGCTTTCTATTGATATTTCTGCAGCAAAGGCACTTCCTGGTGTTGTAGCAGTGCTGACTGCCAAAGATATTCCTGGTGAAAATAAAGTAGGCCACTTAAAACATGACCAGTATACACTGATCCCTGAAGGCGGTCTGACTCATTATCTTGGAGATGCCGTTGCCCTGGTAGTTGCCGAAGACAGAGATACTCTTGAAAAAGCAAAGAAACTGGTAAAAGTTGAATACCAGGTACTCCCTGCTGTCCATAACATTGAAGAAGCTGCTGCTGAAAACGCACCTTTAGTATATGATGAAGAAACCTCCAACGTACAGGCATACAAGCATGTCTGCCGCGGCAACGCCGATGAAGCTATTAAAAATTCTGCACACGTTATTTCCCATCATTTTGAAACTCCATGGACTGAGCATGCGTTCCTAGAACCGGAATGTGCTGTTTCCTATATGGATAGTGACGGCGATGTTTTCCTGATCACCACTGACCAGTCTTCCCACACCACGCTTCATGAATGTTCCCTTATGTTGGGAAGCAAGAAAGTAAAAGTCCAGAATGCTTTAGTAGGAGGCGGTTTCGGCGGCAAAGAGGACATGTCTGTCCAGCATCACGCAGCACTGATGACCTACTGCACAGGACGCGCTGTAAAAGTAAGTCTTACAAGAGCTGAATCACTTCTGGTACATCCAAAACGTCATCACTTTGTTATGGACTTCACTATGGGATGTGATGAAAACGGCAAGATCATGGGCGTTAAAGCTAAAGTTTCTTCTGATACTGGCGCTTTTGCTTCTCTTGGCGGTCCTGTTCTGGAACGTGCATGTACCCATGCTGCAGGTCCTTATGCTTATGAGAACTTTGAGATCGAGGGAACCGCTTATTATACAAACAACCCGCCAGCCGGCGCTTTCCGCGGTTTCGGCGTAACACAGACCTGTTTTGCAGTGGAAACGCTTCTTAATATGATGGCTGACGAGATTGGCATCACTCCATGGGAGATCCGCTACCGCAATGCCATCCGTCCAGGCGGTGTTCTTCCAAATGGACAGATCGTTGATAATTCCACCGGACTAGTCGAAACACTGGATGCTGTAAAAGAAGAATATGATGCTGCTGTAGCTGCTGGAAAAGCAGTTGGTCTTGCCTGCGCTATGAAAAATGCCGGCGTAGGCGTTGGTATCCCTGACTGGGGCCGTGTAAAACTGATCGTAGAGGATGATGCAAAACTGCACATTTATACCGGTGCTTCCTGCATTGGCCAGGGACTTGGTACAGTTCTGGTACAGATGGTAGTTACCAACACAGACCTGACAAGAGACCAGATCGTTTATGAGCGGAGCAATACCTGGATCGCACCTGATTCCGGTGATACTTCCGGTTCCCGCCAGACTTTAGTTACAGGTGAAGCCTGCCGCCGTGCCTGCGAGAAAGTAATGGAAGCTAAAAGTGCCAGCGAACATCATTCCTTAGACGATCTTAAGGGCCAGGTATTCTATGGCGAATATCTTGCAAAAACTGATCCATTAGGTGCTGATGTTCCTAATCCGGTATCTCACGTAGCTTACGGTTACGCTACACAGATGTGTATTGTTGATCCAAAGACCAAAAAGATTGAAAAATTAGTTGCTGCCCACGATGTAGGTAAAGCTGTAAATCCATTGTCCTGCGAAGGTCAGATTGAAGGCGGTGTAGTTATGTCTATGGGATATGCCTTAAGAGAGCGCTATCCAATTGATGATAACTGCAAACCAATTGAAAAATATGGTTCTTTAGGTCTCTTCCGTGCCCATGAAGTACCTGAGATCGAAGCTATTGTTATTGACAAACCTGGTCTGAATGTAGCCTGCGGAGCTATCGGTATCGGAGAGATCACTTCTATCCCTACAGCTCCTGCTATTACAGACGCTTACTATCGCTGTGACGGAGAACGCCGCTACAGTCTTCCAATTTCGGGAACACCTTATGAAAGGAGATTCTAATCATGGCTGTTAAAAAGAAATTTCCATATCGTTCTGCTTTTGTAGCCTGCAATGGCGGCTGTCATGTAACAGAAGGCTCCAGCTGTTCCTATGGCTGTATTGCCTGCGGAAAATGCGTGGAAAGCTGTAAATTCGGTGCTATCCATCTGAATGAACACGGTATTGCAGAAGTAGATGAAGAAAAATGCATCGCCTGCGGACGATGTGTGAGAGAATGCCCTCAGCATATCATCCATTTACATGACTGTGCCAATACCATTGTTGTTAAATGCTCCAACAAAGATAAAGGCAAAGATGCCAGAACTGTCTGTTCTGTCAGCTGCATCGGCTGCGGCATCTGTGAAAAAACCTGTACTGCCAGTGCGATCCATGTAGAAGACAACTGTGCAGTGATCGACGAAGCTTCCTGCTTAAGCTGCGGAATGTGTGCTGTAAAATGTCCACAGCATGCGATCTATGACTTGCGGGGAATTTTTACAAAAGTGAGATAAATTCTCGCAAGTGCACACCATTTACATAAAATACCTTTTTATATACATAAAAAACGGATCTGGCAGCTGCATCAGTTAACTGCCAGATCCGTTTTTTACTTAATCCTATTTTACAGAGCGTATTTTCCTCTCTTCAGGAATTCGCCCTTCTTCTCTTCTACCACTTTTCCATCTTTTACAGCCTGAAGTCCGCGTAAGAACACACTTTCCACTCTTCCGGTCACCTTTGTACCTTCAAATGGAGCATAATCCACATTCTGAACCTGATCTTTAGCTGTGATCACATCTTCTACTCCTGTACGCATAATTACAAGATCTGCGTCACTTCCAGGAGCGATCACACCCTTTCTTGGATATAGGCCATAGAGTTTTGCAGGATTTTCTGACAGAACACGGCACATATCCTCTTTTGTGATACGCCCTTTATCTACACCATAAGTATAAACTAAAGTTCCTCTTGTCTCAGCACCTGGCATACCACCTGGGATCTTGGTAAAGTCGCCTTCTCCTAATTTCTTCTGTGTTGTGGTAAAGCTGCAGTGATCTGTAGAAACAGTCTGGATGGTGCCATCTGCCAGACCTTTCCACAAACAGTCCTGATCTTCTTTCTTCCTTAAAGGCGGTGCACATACATATTTTGCACTTTCAAAGCCAGGAAGTTCATAAAGGCTGTCATCCATAAGCAGATACTGCGGACAGGTTTCCACATAGACCTTCTGTCCTCTCTTGCGGGCCTGTGCGATCACATCATATCCCTCTTTACATGTTAAATGGACTACAACAACAGGTACATCTACTACTTCTGCCAGACGCAAAAGTCTTCCAATAGCCTCTGCTTCCGCAGCTGCCGGTCTGGTCTTTGGATGGCTGGAAACACCCATTTTTCCTGCTGCCTTTGCTTCTTCCTGTAATGCTGCGATCATACCGCTGTTCTCGCAGTGTACGCCGGTAATGCCGCCAGTTTCTCTTAATCTCTGTAAGATCTCAAATAATGTCTTATCATCTACCTGGGTATCGTATGTCATATACAGCTTAAAAGAGGTAATCCCTTCATCCATCATATCCTGGACTTCCTTAGAAACAGAAGGATTCCAATCTGTAATGGACATGTGGAAACTATAATCGCAGGAACACTTTCCATCTGCCTTTTCATGCCAGTTTTTTAAGCCTTCAGCCAGAGTTTCTCCCGGATACTGGGTTCCAAAGTCAATAATAGTAGTAGTACCGCCCCTTAAAGCTGCCTTTGTGCCAGTAGCAAAATCATCTGCTGTTATAGTTCCTGCCACATGCAGGTCAAAATGAGTATGTGCGTCAATGAATCCTGGGAAGATCAGGCATCCTGCAGCATCGATCTCCCTGTCCCCCGGCTGTGTTAGCTTTCCGATTTCTTCTGCTGTGCCTGTAGCTGCGATTTTTTCCCCGTCAATGAGAATATCTGCAGGAAAGCTTCCTCCTCCTGTAACTATGGTTCCGTTTTTAATGATCTGTCTCATATTTATCCAGCCTCCTCTTTTAAGATGTCCTATGGGAATCAGTCCCTGAAAGATTCTGAGAGAACATTAACAACTCATAACATCCCTCTGTTACGATATGCTCCGCATCGATCAGCTGCTCAAGAAACGCCCTGTCTGCAACTGGTGCACACCAGGCCATTCCGCAGCCTGCGCTGATCTGCCGTGGAACCGGGATCAGACGTCCAGGCGCTGTTTTTGCTTTTGCAGCTGCTTCCATTTTCATTGCCATGGTGGTAGTGGGAAACGCAAATACCACCTTCATTGTCTTTTCTCTGGGCATGCTTTCTTCCTTTCCTTCATTCAGATTCCCCACACATTATATGATGTTGGTGTTAAGCACTATCAGGGCATGACTAAAAAGCCATGCCCCGAAAGTATCTTCACAATATTTTTATTAACCGATCAGCAGATAGCTGTAATCATCAATTACAGTCTTAATGATCTTCTGGATTCCGTCCGGAACATTTTCATTTGCAGTTCCAACAGTATAATCAATTACATTACCTGCCAGACGTACCTTGCAGGTTCCTGCTGCTGCGTCAAGAACAGTAAAGCCCTGATTCTTACTGTTTTCCATATCTGCTTCATTTGCAAATAAGGTAAACTTGTCAAGATATGGAGCGCTGTCCCATGGACAGAAGCTGCGGCAGTTGCCACATTCATTACACATATAATCTACATGGATCACCTGATGTTTGTCCATGCCAGGTACTGTTAAGGTTACGTTTGCTCTGTTCGGGCATACCTCTACGCAGTTTTCGCAGATGCTGTTGCAGGAAAGACATCTTCTGCTGTCAGATTCTTCATTCTCCTCAGACAGTTTACCTTTACGTCCGTAAACAGTCTCAGCATCAGCCATCTTGAAGATATCCTCAGATAAATCCCTTCCAACGATCGCTTCTGCTGCCTTCTTACCATCTCTGATGCCTTCTACAACAGTAGCAGGTCCAAAGAGACCGTCACCGGCAACATAAACACCCTTCACAGAGGTCTCCAGAGTGTTGTGGTCAACAACTGGACGTTTCTTTTCGTCTACAGCAATGCCATTCGCTTCATAGAATGCACCTGGAACCTTCTCGCCAACAGCTGCGATCACAGTGTCAGCAGCGATCTTAACAATCTCCTCAGTTTCAACAACGCCTCTTCTTCCGCTTGCATCGTAGTCTCCTAACTGCATCTTACGGCAGATCAGTTCACCATTTTCCAGTTTAACAGGTGCCAACAGCTCTGCAAACTCTACGCCATCTTCGATTGCCATTACTAATTCTTCTTCATCCGCTGGCATATATCTCTTGGTTCTTCTGTAAACCAGAGATACTTTCTCTACTCCTGCATTGCGCTTTGCAGCTCTTGCAGTATCCATAGCTGTATTGCCGCCACCGATAACAACAACGTTCTTACCTAAATCTACCTTACCGTCAGTTGCCTTAAACTGTGCCAAAAACTCTAATGCGTTCATGGTTTCGCCTGCTTCCAGTCTCAGTCTTCCTGGTTCTGAAGCACCAACTGCCAGTACAACATAGTCATATTCTTTCTTTAATTCATCAACCGAAGTGATTTCTTTGCCGTTTACCAGCTCTGCGCCCATAGCACGAACCAGCTCAACGTCATGATCGATCGCTTCGTGAGAAATACGGAAGCCCGGGATCACATTACGTACAACGCCGCCCATCTTTTCTGCTTTCTCAAATACAGTAACCTTCATGCCGCCTTTTGCAAGAAAGTATGCAGCTGCCAGACCAGCAGGACCGCCGCCTACTACAGCTGCCTTCTTATCAGAAGTAACTGCAGGTGCTTTTAATTCTGCCATAACAGCATCAATTCCGCCCTGCGCAGATTCTAACTTGGTTCTGCGGATATCTACAGAAGCCTCATAGAAGTTTCTGGTACATTTACTCATACAGTTGTGTGCACAGATAGTACCGGTAATAAACGGAAGTGGATTCTTATTTAAAATAACCTTTAATGCTTCTTCGTACTTTCCTTCACCTGCTAACTGCATATAACGGGTAATATCCTGATGGATCGGGCATCCTTCCTGGCATGGAGCGATAAAGCAGTCCGTTAACGGAACTGGTTTTTTCACCTTTCTGGATGGAAGTGGCTTAACAGCCTTTATATGGTGTTTGTCAGACTTTGCAGCCTCTACCATAGCCTCTACCTTCTCTGCACTTACGCCAGTGAAAGCAGCTGCTTCTTTTGCTTTAAATAACTGTCCAATCTGCTCTAATCTCTCATAGCCGCCTGGCTTTAACATGGTAGTTGCCATAGTTACAGGCCAGATACCAGCGTCTATGATCTTTGTGATATTAAAGTAATCAGCACCGCCAGAGTAGGAAATACGCAGTTTTCCATCAAAGTCCTTTGCCAGTTTCTGTGCAACAGACATGGACAGAGCATATAAGGACTTACCGGACATGTACATTTCTTCACTTGGAAGTTCGTTCTGTTTTACATCAACAGGGAAGGTATTTGTGATCTTAACACCAAATTCCAGTCCCTTCTCATCTGCCAGCTTCTGCAGTCTCTGAAGCATCGGAACTGCATCTGTGTACTGAAGGTCATCTCTGAAATGGAAGTCACCAAATGCTACATAGTCATAGCCCATGTCATCCATTAATTTTCTTGCATACTCATATCCTAACAGAGTAGGATTGCACTTGATAAAGGTGTGTACCTTCTTTTCAGTGAGCAGATAGCTTGCGATACGCTCGATCTCCTGTGGAGGACATCCGTGCAAAGTGGAGAGAGTTGCACAGTTGCATATTTCAGGGGAGATGCTTTCAACATCCTCTTTTGTCAGGTTCTCAAAACGATCCAGGTTATCTAACAGCCACTGACGGCACTCATTAAAAATTGATGCTGCAGAAGCATCCTTCATTCCTTCAATAAAACGGTCTACCTTTTCCAGTTTGATGCCCTCAAGGTCATAACCAACGGACATATTAAACTGGAAGCCATCCATAGAGCCAAGGCCATATTCCTTAGCTAATACTTTACAGGCAAACCATGCTTTCACGTACTCATCATATGCCTGTGGCACATAAAGCTCAGTGGACCATTCACAGTTGTAGCACTCATCATCAGCCTTGATACATGGCTTTGCTACCGGAAGGTCTTCACCATCTAACTTCTGAACTGTCTTTAATTCAAAGAAGCGGCTTCCTGCCACATAAGCAGCTACAATATTCTGGGTCAGCTGGGTGTGTGGTCCTGCTGCAGGTCCGAAAGGTGTTTCTAATGTGCGTCCAAAGATCTCATATTTCTTGCTCTGATCTGCCACAAAAGGTCTTCTGATGCCGAAGATCGCGCCTTTCTTGTGTTCCTCCAGGATCCAATTCATCATTTTTCCAAAGGGAATGGGTGTCATAATATCGCTCATATTCTATTTCCTCCTTATATATAGCACCCGATCAGGTCCCAGCACCGTTTTTATCTTTCAACGGCTCAGCCGCCCGGATACTCCGGTGTGCTGTTTTCCCGCCGCCCTGTAATCGGCTATTACTTACTAATTTACAACAATTAAACTGTAATATTTACTTTATTTAACCGTTAATGGAACGTTCCAGCTTCTTAGCTTCTTCCCTTACTTCATAAAGAACCTTTTCTTCATCAATTCCTATCAGTTCTCTGTCTTTCATTAAGACTTTACCGTTGCATACTGTTGTCACAACACTGCGTCCGGTCATACCAAATAAGATGTGGCTGTTGATATTAGAAGCATCCATAGGTGTTCTCGGTACATAATCCGCAACGATCACATCTGCTGCTGCGCCTTCTTTTAATACGCCTAACTGCTTCTTGAAGTAACGGTTTGCGATCTTTGCATTTCCCTCAAAGAGCATCTGTGGAACTTCGCTCCATGCTGCATTTGCATCACACAGATGATGTTTGTGGAGCACATTTGCTACCTTATAAGATTCCAAGACATCCTGTGTATAACCATCTGTTCCGAGACCTGTTAAAATACCTCTGTGAACGATCTCCATAGTTGGAGGGCATCCGCAGGCATTACCCATGTTGGATTCAGGGTTGTGTACTACCATGGTATCAGTTGCCTTGATCAGTTCCATCTCATGTGGATTTACGTAGATGCAGTGGCCAAGTAAGGTCTTGCTTCCTAAGATATTGCAGTCGTATAAACGATCCACAATGCGCTTTCCATATTTATGTAAGCAGTCATGAAGATCTTCAATACCTTCTGCAACATGAATATGATATCCGACTTCTTCCGGCTTGTTTGCAGCAGCAAATTCCATAGTCTCATCTGAAATGGTAAACTGCGCATGCATACCCATCATACCTGCAAACATATCTGTTTCATCAGCTAATGCATGCTTGATCCATCTTGCATTCTCTAACACAGCTTCTCTGGATTTGTCCATACCGTCACGATCAGATACTTCATAACACAGACAAGCTCTTACACCAAATTCTTTTGCCGCATCTTCAATCGCAAACAGGCTGTCCTTGATCTGGCCAAAGCTTGCATGATGGTCAAATACGGTGGTAACACCATTCTTAATACTGTCGATGAAAGTAACCCTTGCGCTCTGACGTGTCTGTTCGTTGGTCAGATGGCGGTCGATAGTCCACCACAATCCGTCTAAGATATCCAAAAATCCATGAGGATCATATCCTTTAATACTTAAGCCTCTTGCCATCGCACTGTAGATATGCTCATGTGTGTTAATGAAAGCCGGCATGATAACGCCCCCCTTAGCGTCTACAAACTCAGCTTCCGGGAACTCTTTTTTGATCTCATCCAGAGTCCCTACTTTTTTAATAGTAGTTCCGTCAATTGCTACTGCTCCATTTTCGAAAAATGGCTGTCCGGCATCTCTTGTAACCAGACGTCCGTTTCCAATGATCAACATATGGCTCTCTCCTTTTCCTATTAATATCAATGTTGTCGTACCTTTATATTAACACCTGAAAATAGCATTTGCAAGGGAAAAATACAATTTTTTTTAGTTGTACAAAATTTTTTTGTAAAAAACTATTGCAATCTATTTTTTTTGTGCTATTATGGAATCATAAACAACACAGAAATGTTTTGCAGATTGTTTATTGTACAAAGTTACCATATCATATTATAAAAGTCCGAAATGAGGAGGTTGTTCATGGCATACACACTTGGACTGCTTGAACAGATTGCAGACGGCCTTGCAAGACAGTTCGGACCAGACTGCGAGATCGTGATCCACGACTTAAAACGCCACGACCTGGAGCATTCCGTTGTTCATATTAACAACGGTCATATTACCAACCGGCGTGAAGGCGACGGACCGTCTAAGGTAGTTCTGGAAACCCTGCATAAGGATCCGGCTTTACTGAAAGACCATCTAGGTTATCTTACCCGCACATCAAATGGTAAGATTTTAAAATCCAGTACGTTTTTTATAAGAAATCCTGAAGATTCTGCTGTAGATTATATTTTTTCCATCAACTACGATATCACAGGGCTGATGACCATTGAAAGATCCATCAAGGCTCTTATCAGTACAACAGAAGACCCCAGTGATAACAGACAGCAGCCAGAACAGATCGTACACAATGTAAATGATCTTCTGGACAATCTGATCGAACAGTCCGTAGCTCTGGTTGGAAAACCTGCAGCACTTATGAATAAGGAAGAAAAAGTAACCGCCATTCAGTTTTTGAATGATGCAGGCGCTTTTCTCATAACAAAATCTGGAGACAAGGTCTCCAAGTATTTTGGAATTTCCAAATTTACTCTGTACAGTTACATTGATGTAAACAGTCGTAAATCATCTTAAGCACTAAAAATTTAAAAACCAAAAATTTTAAGGAGGATACAGTAACATGGATCAGAAGATTCTGTGGGCAGTAAACAAGATGCCTAAAACAGATGACAAAAACCTTCCAATTATGGGACTTGAGGAGATCAAAAAGGCGCGTACTTTCCACGAGAGCTTTCCTCAGTACAGCGAAACACCATTAACCAAGCTGCCTAACATGGCTTCCTATTTAGGAATCAAGGAAGTATATGTAAAGGATGAGTCTTACCGTTTCGGTCTGAACGCATTTAAGGTACTGGGCGGTTCTTTTGCAATGGCCCGTTACATTGCAAAGGAGACTGGAAAGGATGTTTCTGAACTTCCTTATTCCGTACTTACTTCCGAGCAGTTAAGAAAAGAATTCGGACAGGCTACTTTCTTTACTGCAACAGATGGCAACCACGGCCGCGGCGTTGCATGGGCTGCTAACCGTCTTGGACAGAAGGCAGTTGTACATATGCCTAAGGGAACTACCCAGACCCGTCTTCAGAACATTGCTAAAGAAGGCGCCCAGGTAGACATCCAGGAATTAAACTATGATGACTGTGTCCGTCTTGCTGCTAAGGAAGCTGATGAAACCCCTAGAGGCGTTATCGTACAGGATACTGCATGGGACGGCTACGAAGAGATCCCGGCATGGATCATGCAGGGATACGGCACCATGGCAATGGAAGCTGGTGAACAGTTAAAGGCTCAGGGATGTGATCGTCCTACCCACATCTTCGTACAGGCCGGTGTTGGTTCCTTAGCCGGTGCAGTTGTTGGTTACTTCTCCAACCTGTATGCTGACAACTTACCTACATTCGTAGTTGTTGAGGCTGAAGCTGCTGCATGTCTTTACAAGGGTGCTGCTGCCGGTGATGGAGACATCCGCATTGTAGACGGCGATATGCAGACCATCATGGCAGGTCTTGCATGTGGTGAACCGAACACCATTTCCTGGGACATCTTAAAGAACCATGTAAAAGTATTCATTGCTGCTCCTGACTGGGTTGCTGCAAATGGTATGCGTATGTTAGCTGCTCCTGTTAAAGGCGATGCTCCGATCACTTCCGGTGAGTCCGGTGCTGCTCCATTCGGTGCATTAGCAGCTATGATGACCATGGACGAATACAAAGATTTAAGAACTGACATTGGCCTGGATGAAAACTCCAAGGTACTGCTCTTCTCTACAGAGGGCGATACCGATCCTGATCGTTACAAGAACATTGTATGGAAAGGCCTTGACAAATAACTATTAACCATCAAAAGTAATTGCAAAACAAGAGGAGGATATTTAAAATGAATCTGGATTACGCAAAAATCAAAGAAGCAGCTCAGAATTATCAGAAAGATATGACTAAGTTCTTACGTGAGATCGTTAAGAACCCAGGTGAGAGTTGTGACGAAAAGGCTCACATCACCCGCATCGCAGAAGAAATGAGAAAGTTAGACTTCACCAAAGTTGAGATCGACCCAATGGGCAACGTACTTGGCTATATGGGAACCGGAAAAACCCTGATCGCATTTGATGCTCATATCGATACTGTAGGTATTGGTAATAGAAATAACTGGAACTTCGATCCTTATGAGGGATATGAGAACGAGACCGAGATCGGCGGCCGTGGTGTATCTGACCAGTGTGGCGGTATCGTATCTGCTGTTTACGGTGCTAAGATCATGAAAGACTTAGGCATGCTGTCTGACAAGTACACTGTATTAGTAACCGGTACTGTTCAGGAAGAAGACTGTGACGGTCTGTGCTGGCAGTATATCATCAACGAAGACAAAGTACGTCCTGAATTCGTAGTTTCCACAGAGCCAACTGATGGCGGTATCTACCGTGGACAGAGAGGACGTATGGAAATCCGTATTGACGTTAAGGGCGTTTCCTGCCATGGTTCCGCTCCAGAGCGTGGTGACAACGCTATCTACAAGATGGCTGACATCCTTCAGGACGTTCGCGCTCTGAATGAAAATGACGCAGCTGATGACAAGGAAATTAAGGGCCTTGTTAAGATGTTAGACAAGAAATACAATCCAGAATGGGAAGAGGCTAACTTCCTTGGACGTGGTACTGTAACTGTATCCGAGATCTTCTTCACCTCCCCAAGCCGTTGTGCAGTTGCTGACTCCTGTGCAGTATCTCTTGACCGTCGTATGACTGCCGGAGAAACATGGGAAAGCTGCTTAGACGAGATCCGTGCCCTTCCGGCTGTTAAGAAGTACGGCGAGGACGTTAAAGTTTCCATGTACGAATACAATCGTCCTTCCTACACTGATCTGGTATATCCAATCGAGTGCTACTTCCCAACATGGGTAATCCCGAAGGATCATGATGTAACCAAGGCTCTGGAAGAAGCTTACCACAACCTGTACGGTGAAGAGCGTATCGGTGCTGAGGAAACTCTGGCTATGAGAACTGCTCGTCCTCTGACTGACAAGTGGACCTTCTCTACCAACGGCGTATCCATCATGGGACGTAACGGAATCCCTTGCATCGGATTTGGACCAGGCGCAGAAGCTCAGGCTCATGCTCCGAACGAAAAGACCTGGAAGCAGGATCTGGTAACCTGTGCAGCTGTATATGCAGCTCTTCCAACTGTTTACTGCAAGTAATCAATTATTTTAGCCAGTCTGCGTGGCCCTTCGGGGCTGCGCTTCCATCAAGAAATTCTTTAAATTCCATAAACCTACATATAAAAGGAGAATTGAATCATGAAAACATTACAGGATTACATTGACAAGCTGAAAGCATTAAACTTCAAAGAAATGTACGAAGGCGATTTCTTCCTGACCTGGGAGAAGACAGACGACGAGCTGGAAGCTGTCTGGACTGTTGCTGATGCTCTTCGTTACATGAGAGAGAACAATATTTCTACAAAAGTATTTGAGAGCGGTCTGGGTATTTCCTTATTCCGCGATAATTCTACCCGTACACGTTTCTCTTTTGCTTCTGCATGTAATCTGCTTGGTCTGGAAGTTCAGGATCTGGACGAAGGCAAGTCTCAGGTTGCCCATGGCGAGACTGTACGCGAAACAGCTAACATGATCTCTTTCATGGCTGACGTTATCGGTATCCGCGATGACATGTACATCGGCAAGGGCAACGCTTACATGCATGAGGTTGTTGATTCTGTAACCCAGGGATATAAAGATGGTATCCTGGAGCAGAAGCCAACCTTAGTAAACTTACAGTGTGATATCGACCATCCTACCCAGTGTATGGCTGATATGCTGCATATCATCCATGAATTCGGCGGCGTAGAGAACTTAAAGGGCAAAAAGCTGGCTATGACATGGGCTTACTCTCCTTCCTACGGCAAACCATTATCTGTTCCTCAGGGTGTTATCGGTCTGATGACCCGTATGGGCATGGAAGTTGTTCTGGCTCATCCAGAAGGCTATGAAGTTATGCCAGAGGTTGAAGAAGTTGCCAGAAAGAATGCTGAGAAGTCCGGTGGTTCCTTCCGTGTATCTCATGACATGGCTGATGCATTCAAGGATGCTGATATCGTTTATCCAAAGAGCTGGGCTCCATTTGCAGCTATGGAAAAGAGAACCAATCTGTACGCTGAAGGCGATACCGATGGCATCAAGGCTCTTGAGAAAGAACTGTTAGCTCAGAACGCAGAACACAAAGACTGGTGCTGTACAGAAGATCTGATGAAGACAACTAAAGACGGAAAGGCTCTGTACCTGCACTGCTTACCAGCTGACATCAACGGTGTAAGCTGCAAGGACGGCGAAGTTGAAGCTTCTGTATTTGATCGTTACCGTGATCCTCTGTACAAAGAAGCAAGCTACAAGCCATACGTTATCGCAGCTATGATCATGCTGGCTAAGTTTGCTGATCCTGCTGAGATTTTAAAGAAACTGGAAGAAAAAGGAACTCCAAGAGTATTCAAATAAAATCTAATTAAAAGATAGGTGTTTCTGAGCTGCCGGACCGGAGCGCGTCATAATTGGCTTTCTGTCAGACGCACTCGGGCTACCGGTGGCTCTTTTTTTGGGCAAGTAAACATGTCGCCTGGCAGCGGCATCATCATAAATGAAAGGGTATCAAATGGCTCTGGGACCTAACGTACAAGCAAGTAGTCCACATAGCGCTTGACAACGCTTTCATAGCAAAAAGGGGTAATTAACAATGGAAAATAAGAAGAAAAAACGTATCGTCATTGCTCTGGGCGGCAATGCTTTGGGAAATACTCTTCCTGAGCAGATGAAGGCAGTAAAGATCACCGCAAAGGCTATCGTGGACCTGATCGAGGAAGGCTGCGAAGTGATCGTAGCTCACGGAAATGGTCCTCAGGTTGGCATGATCAATAACGCTATGGCTGCATTAAGCCGCGAAGATGCAAATCAGCCCAATACTCCTCTCTCCGTCTGTGTTGCAATGAGTCAGGCTTATATCGGCTACGACTTACAGAACGCTTTAAGAGAAGAGCTTTACAACCGTGATATTTATGATATTCCGGTTGCTACTATGATCACTCAGGTCCGTGTAGATGCAGATGATCCTGCATTTGATACTCCTTCCAAGCCGATCGGACATTTTATGACAAAAGAGCAGGCTGCACTGGCAGAAGAAAAATACGGATATATCATGAAAGAAGATGCCGGAAGAGGCTACCGCCGTGTAGTTGCTTCTCCAAAGCCAGCTGAGATCGTTGAAATCGGAGCGATCCGATCTCTGGTTGACTCCGGTCAGTTAGTAATTGCCTGCGGTGGCGGTGGTATTCCTGTTACCAGACAGGGCAACCACTTAAAGGGCGCAAGCGCTGTTATCGATAAAGACTTCGCAAGTGAGCTGTTGGCAGAAAATCTGAACGCAGATTTTCTCATTATCCTCACTGCTGTTGAAAAAGTTGCTATTAACTTCGGAAAGCCGGAAGAAAAATGGCTGGATGACCTCGATACTGAAGAAGCTAGAAAGTACATTAAAGAAGGACATTTTGCGCCTGGTTCTATGCTTCCAAAAGTTCAGGCTGCTGTTAAATTTGCTGAATCAAAACCAGGACGCACTGCGCTCATTACGCTGCTGGAAAAGGCAAAAGACGGTATCCAGGGCAAGACCGGTACCCATATCCATTTAGCGTAAATAAAGGGGGCATTGCATATGAATACAACCAGTAAAGAAGGATCTTTATTTGAATTAGATGGCGTGCCAAAACTGAGCCAGGCATTTCCTCTGGCCTTACAGCACGTTGTAGCTATGATCGTAGGCTGTGTTACGCCAGCTATCATTATCTCTGGTGCAGCTGGTCTTGAAACTGCAGACCGCGTACTGCTGATACAGGCATCATTAGTTGTATCTGCACTTGCCACTCTCCTGCAGCTCTTTCCGATTGGAAAGAGAACTGGCTTTCATTTAGGCGCCGGACTCCCCGTTATCATCGGTGTAAGTTTTGCCTATGTGCCAAGTATGCAGGCCATTGCTGATCAGGGCGGTATCCCCGCAATCCTGGGTGCCCAGATCGTGGGCGGCATCTGTGCTATCCTTGTAGGACTAACGATCAAAAAGATTCGCAAGTTCTTCCCGCCATTGATCGCCGGTACTGTAGTTTTCACCATTGGTCTCTCCCTTTATCCAACCGCTATCAATTACATGGCCGGTGGTGTAGGAAGTGCTGACTATGGTTCCTGGCAAAACTGGCTGGTAGCTATCTTTACCCTGCTAGTTGTTACTGGTTTAAATCATTTTGCAAAAGGATTCTTAAAACTGGCATCTATCCTGATTGGTATGATCATCGGATATATCTTTTCCAGCTTCTTCGGCATGGTAAGTTTCTCCAACGTAGCCCAAGCCGGTGTTTTCCAGCTTCCTCAGATCCTGCATTTTGGTGTTACCTTTGAGCCATCTGCATGTATCGCCTTAGGACTGCTGTTTATCATTAACTCCGTACAGGCTATCGGCGACTTCTCTGCTACTACTTCCGGCGGTTTAGACCGTGAGCCTACCACCAATGAACTTCAGGGAGCTATCCTGGGATATGGCGTTTCTAATATGATAGGTGCATGCCTCGGATGTCTTCCTACTGCAACTTACAGCCAGAACGTTGGTATCGTTGCTACTACAAAGGTTGTAAACAGAGTAACTCTTGGACTTGCAGCTATGATCATTTTCATCGCAGGTGTATTTCCTAAGTTTTCTGCTCTTTTAACAACTATTCCATATGCTGTACTGGGCGGTGCAACCGTTTCCGTATTCGCATCCATCGCCATGACCGGTATGAAGCTGGTTATGACAGAAGACATGAACTACCGCAATACTTCTATTGTAGGTCTTGCAGCAGCTCTTGGTATGGGTGTTTCCCAGGCGTCTGCGTCCCTTTCCGCATTCCCTGCATGGGTAACGACTATTTTTGGAAAATCTCCAGTCGTTATTGCTACATTGGTAGCTATTTTCCTGAATGTAACACTTCCAAGAGATAAAAAAGCTGGTTCATAATATTTCATCATTAATTTGATTTCTTTTCTATCCTCAAAAGAGGGATATCACCTAAGGACTTTATTCGTCTGGTGGCATCCCTCTTTTAGCTTATGTATCTATCTATCGACTTACAAACACGCACTATCGTACTTTTTGTCTGCTAACGCAGGCCATTGGCTCCCTCTTGTTTTCCTCCTGCACCCATTTTATTCCATCTCAAATGTTACACTTACCTGGGCTTCTATGAATATTTCTCCTGGCATAACCCCTATATCTGCAGTTGCATCTTCCGTCACTGCCATCATCTGCTTGGCAGAAGCACCTGCTGCATTATATCTTGCCTGGGGATAATAACCATTTTCCTCCATGCTTACTGCCTTTACAACAGTCATTTCCGCAGCCTCTGCCATAGCATCAGCCTTGCCTTTTGCCATTTCTACAGCCTTTTTCAATGCTTCCTGGTACTTTTCATCATAGTCACTGCAAAGATACTGAACAGAATCCAGCTCATTAACACCGGAAGCTACTGAATCTGTAATGATCTTTCCTATATTCTCCACCAAAATATCTGAAACTGTGATACTGGTATTCATCTGATAGCCTTTAACCTTTTGCTGCCCGGAATTCCAATCATAAATAGGGCTCATACCATAATCCGATGTCTGAATAGACTTTTCCTCTACTCCCAAACCTTTCAAGGTTTCTAAAGTCCTATTTACATTTTGGGCATTTTCCTGCTGGCATTCCTGAGCTGTAGCAGCCTGTGTGTATACACTATACTGAATCTGAGCCATATCTGGAACTGCCTTTACTTCTTCTATGCCATTTACTGTAATACGATTACCGCCAATATCCCCCTGCTGCACTTTTACAGTATCCGGGATCCGTACACTGGTACTGCATCCTGAAAGCCCTGTCACTGATAAAACAAACACTGCCGCCAATATTAATTTTCCCCACGTTTTCTTCATAATACGCATCCTCCTTTTACTATTTTCCTCTCCTTCAGATGTTATCTGCTACTGTTTTTTTCATAATTTTATATTAGCAGATTTAGATTATTTTTGTTTTCTTTTATCTTAATGATAATTTACCTGTTTATTACAATTAATTCTCCCCTCAGCAGTATTGACATCAACGCTTGAAAATGATATGATACTCAAAGTAGCATTTCTTCGTTGGTTTACCAGATAAACAAAAGCTGAGTATTTTATTCAGGGGTTGTACTGGTTTCGACGGGGGTCATGCAGCTGGTGAAGCTATCCCCATGCGATGGGTTAAATGGCAAAATTAAAAATAAACGCTAACGACGAATTAGCATACGCTGCCTAATGGCAGCTGTCAGACTTAAGGCACCTACACTTTAAGACCCTGGCATCGACTATGTAGGAAACGACACATGTAAAGCTTTGCACATGTGGGCGTATTATGAAGCTACTGAAACCGTCAGAGTGTTTCTTCCCGGACGGCAGAGGGAATGTTAAATAAGGAACTATGATAGTAGAAGAACAGGGAATTGATTTTCGGACAGGGGTTCGATTCCCCTCAGCTCCACGCTAAAAACCGCGTATTTACGCAATGTCATTAACTTAAAAGCAGAAGATATTTATTCCGAAATGGATTAGATATCTCCTGCTTTTTTTGATATGCTTATATTGTAAAAAGAAGCCATGAACCTGCTCAAAAAAGGATGTGATTATGCATGAAGCATTCTCAGAAACGTATATTCATGGATATAGAAAAAATGACTTCTGATGAATTTAAGGCATTTTGCCGATCAGGTAATAAAAATTATTTTACCAGAATTCGAAAAATGCCTCTTCAGGATCTTCTTTTCACGATGATAAACAGAAAGGGGTTGACGTTGGCATTGGAACTGAGAAATTATATGAAACTTGCTCATCCTGGTGTGTCTATTTCAAAACCAGGATATCTGAAACAGCGTATGAAACTTAATCCAGATGCTTTTTTAGAATTATATAAATATCATAACCGTAACTTTTATGCAGATTCCACCTTTTCAACTTATAAAGATCATTTAATATTAGCCGCTGACGGCTCAGATATTAATATTCCTACCACTGCTGAAACACTGAAACTATATGGTTCTGCAAGCCGGAAAAACGCAAAGCCCCAAGCTCAAATAGGATTAGGCTGTATTTATGATGTAATGAATCGTATGATACTGGAAAGTGACTGTAATAAGGTGAAATTTAATGAAATGCGCCTGGCCGAAAAACAGATGGAGCGAATACCGGAAACAATAGGCAGCATTCCCTATATTATTATCATGGACAGAGGCTATCCTTCTACGCCAGCGTTTATACATATGATGGATAAGGATATTAAATTTATCGTACGTTTAAAAAGCAGTGATTACAAAAAAGAGCAAAACAGTTTAACAGAAAAGGATCAGCTAGTTAAAATAAAACTTGATAAGTCAAGAATCAGACATTACGAGGGAACGCCAGATGGAGAACGTATGAAAGAATTAGGTGAAATTTCATTGCGTATGGTAAAAATCCTATTAGAAAACGGAAGTTTAGAAGTTTTGGCTACAAATCTTTCACAAACTGAATTTCATACAGAAGAAATAAAAGAATTATATCATATGAGGTGGGGGATAGAGACTGCGTATGAAACGCTAAAGAGTCGGTTGCAATTAGAGAATTTTACAGGAACAAAACCTATTCTGTTATTACAAGATATATACAGCACTATATATCTGAGCAATTTAGTTGAAGATATCATATTAGATGCAGAGCGTGAACTGGATCAGAAAGAAGCGAACAGAAAACATAAAATGATGATCAATCAGACTGTTAGTATTGGAATCTTAAAAAATGATCTGATTTATATACTTCTTGAAACGGATGGTCAAAAGAAAAATATGTTATTTCAGCAAATATATGAAGATATCAGTAAAAATCTTGTTCCCATTCGTCCTGATCGGCATTATACCAGAACGAAAGGGCAATTAGCAGGAAAATATTCGAATACCCATAAAAGAGCGTACTGAGCTAAAAAATACGAATACAAAGAGAAGGGGATAAGTAAAGATCAAACCACTCGCCTTTCACTAAATCCATTTTTAGTGCATACTTGAGAAAAACAATAGATTTTTTCAAGGGAGGACTAAACACTATGGATCAGTGTACTCATGAAGTCCGTGCAGAGTACTGGAAAAAGATCATTCAGGCCTGCGGTCAGAGACCGGCAGGCCAGTCAGCCAAAAGCTGGCTGGATGAGAATGGCATTAGCGAACAAAGCTATTATCACTGGCAGCGACGGTTCCGGAAACAGGCGTATGAAGAAATGAAGGGAAACTCTTCCGTTCCTGCCGTGACCGAGAAAACAGAACTGTCTTTTGTTGAAATTCCATGCCACACTTCTGCGGAAACAAATACATACATGGTTTCCGACAAACCTGTTGCAACGATTCGGACGGCAACGTTACAGATTGATATTTCCAATGAAATCTCGGATGCGCTCCTGAGCCGGATCATTCAGGAGGTGTCCCATGCTTGAAGATGCTGCTGGTATTCGCCGTGTTGTTCTTGCCTGCGGCACGGTTGATCTGAGAAAGGGCATTGATGGACTGGCAACGATTATAGGAGATAAGTATGGTCAAAATCCATTTGAGAAGGGAACGCTCTTTTTGTTTTGCGGGAAGCGTTCCGATCGGTGCAAAGGGCTCTTGTGGATGGGAACAGGATTCCTGCTTCTATATAAACGCTTTGAAGCAGGACGGTTATCCTGGCCAAGAAACATACAGGAAGCCGCAGATCTTACCGAAGAGCAGTACAAACCGGATCAGAACAATTCATTCGTCTGCTATCAGGCAGGAACGAAGCAATTGCACCTTGAAAACCCTATATTTCCAAAGGCTGACATACGAATTCTGATGACTTTCGTGGCAGGAAAAAATGACGAACTCGGCCTGAAGGCTGATTCGCATTTGTCACAGATTTCTGCTATACTACCGTTAGTAAGAAAGGCGGATATCATGTGCAAAAAATTCACTCCAGATGAACTGAACAAGATGGATCATAAAACTAAGGACGATGTCATCTACCAGATGCAGGACCGGCTTGACCGACTGGAACACAACTATGAAAACCTCGTAGAGCAGATCCGGCTGGCAAATCAGCAGCGCTTCGGCCGCCATACGGAAAAACTGGATGATATCGCAGGCCAGCTTTCTTTTTTTAATGAGGCAGAAGCGAATTATGATGGAACAGCCAAGGAACCGACTGTGGAAGAGGTCATTGATTCATCCAGAAAGGTACCGCGAAAGCCTAAGAAAAAAGGCCAGCGTGAAGAAGACCTGAAGGATTTTCCGCAGGAAGTAATCCTTCATGATATACCGGAACAGGAACTGAATGAGGCTTTCGGTGAAGAAAACTGGAAAAGTATGCCGGATGAGATTTTCTGGCAGCTTCGTTTCGAGCCGGCCAAATGGACTGCTGAAAAACACATCATAAAAGTGTATGTTGGAACAGATGGTGCGCATCAGGATGAATTTCTTCGTGGTGATCACCCGGAAACGATGTTCAGGGGAAGCATTGCTACTCCTTCTCTTGAAGCCGCAATCATCAACGCCAAGTATGTAAACAGCAATCCGCTTGACCGTATTTCCAGAGACTTCCAGGCCAACGGTCTGAATCTGTCCAAACAGACGATGTCAAACTGGACGGTATGGACAGCTGAACGCTATTTATCACCAGTGTGTGATCTCATGAGAAAACGTCAGCTGGAAGCACATGTAAATCAGAGTGATGAAACACCTGTAGATGTAATTCATGACGGCAGACCTGCAGGCAGTAAAAGCTATATGTGGGTTCACATCACTGGAGAATTAAGTCCGGTGCCGCCAATCATTGTGTATGAATACCAGAAGACACGACACAGCGATCATCCGAAAGCGTATTATAAGGACTTTGACGGTGTTCTTGTGACTGATGGCCTGGAACAGTATCATAAGCTGGAGCGGGATCTTGCTGGTGTGAAGAATGCGAATTGCATGGCTCACGCAAGGCGCCACTTCGCAAATGCGATTAAGGCAATTGGAAAAAGTAATCCAGAAGCGGTCGAGGCGTCTGTTGCGTATAAAGCACTGGTACGAATTGGTGCCATTTATGACCTGGAAGGAGCTTTAAAGGGACTGACTCCAGAAGAACGCTTAAATGAGCGGCAGGCTTCCATCAAGCCTCTGGTTGAAGAATTCTTTGCCTGGCTCCGAAAGATACAGGCGGACCGGTCGGTGCTTCCAAAGAGTGAAACAGCCAAAGGCATCAATTATTGCCTGAATCAGGAAGCATATCTGAAAGTGTTCCTGTCAGATGGAGAAGTACCGATTGATAACCTGGCCAGCGAACGTGCGCTGAGAACTTTCACGATTGGCCGTAAAAACTGGATGACCATTAATACGGTACGAGGAGCTGATGCCAGTGCAATCATTTACAGTGTTACGGAGACCGCCCGGGCGAATGGCCTGAATGTCTACTATTACATGAAACATTTGTTGACAGAGCTGACACGGGTTGTTCGTGCCGATGGAAGTATAGATGAAAAAGATTTAGAACCACTTATGCCATGGTCGAAAGACCTTCCGGCTGAGTGTTACAAGCGCCGCAAATAAGCGGCGCTGTATTTGGCGTGGAGCGAAGGATTTGACCTTTACGGGGATAAGTATGCCCATATACAAACAAAAAGCAGGAATCATAGTTTTATAAATGCTTACGATTTCTGCTCTTTGCTAAAGTTAATGACATTGAATAAAATCAAGGATTTTGCCACGTCCCTTAAACACTGCCGTGGCAGATGAATAACACTTTTATCATTATTGCATAACCTCGCAATTCTTAGTTTTTCTTGTATTTGCTGCGTTTCTTGTCATTTTTGTGATATCTGGATTTTAATTTAACTCGGCATAATTTGGTCTGTTTTGATATATCTTTTTCCTCAAAATTGGTAAAAATTTGGTAAATATCTCGTTTTACCAATCTATGAAACAGACGCAATTCTACGCATTTCCACTTTTGCATCCTCTAGTCCAAGATGTGTATATGTGTTCAAAGTTACACCAATATCACTATGCCCCATCAGATATTGCAGTGCTTTTGGATTCATTCCACTACGTGCCATATTGCTACAATATGTGTGTCTACATACATGTGGATGTGTCAAATATAGGACTATAGTGGTTCAGTTGTCAAGACAAAAATTCAAGCATTTTATAATGAACCGATATATGTAGCTGAGTTGGGAGGGGCATCCATTAAGCATCATGATCAATCAGCAGTGCCGGATAATAATATGATGCGGGTGTCTGATTGTTGATTGCTGAATGACAGCGCTCAAAGTTGTAGATATGTACATAGCTTTTGATAGCCGTCCGTGCTTCCCGGATGTTGGCATACTGCGTAAGATAGGCTTCCTCATATTTGAAGCTACGAAACCAGCGTTCAATCATGATGTTGTCTGCCCAGCGGCTTTTTCCATCCATGCTCTGGCGGATATGGTTTTCTTTGAGAAATGCTATGTACTCGGTGCTTGTAAACTAACATCCTTGTTCTGAGTTCAGGATCAGGGGCTTTGCCGCCTTGAAAGCTTTCTTCAGCGCGTTTATGACCATTCTGGTGTCCAAGGTATCATCCACCTCCCAGCCAACAATACAACGGCTATACCAGTCAATGATGGCTGTCAGATACAGGAAGCCGTGCTTGATGGGGATATAGGTGATGTCGATTGACCATGCCTGATTTGGACGGTCGATAACGGCGTTACGAAGCAGATACGGGCAGACTTTTGCCTGTTGCATACGTTTGGAAAGATTCATCTTTGGATAGATCGGATCAATCCCCATTTCAATCATATAGCGATGCGTTTTCCGGCGTCCCACTTGATGACCACGCATTTTCAGCTGTGAAAACATTTGACGTGCTCCCCAGGCAGGATTATCGGTATGCAGATGATCAATGATAGAATTCTTTCTTCCAGTTGCGAAGAAAATTCGGCTGAATGTTATTTTCGCTAGCAATTGTATTTAAGTCCTTTTCTCCTTTGAGCAATTCAATGACTAACTCGGATTTGAATTTTGCGGAGAAATTTCTTCTTGTTCGAGACATAAAAATGATTCTTCTTTCTATAGTGCTTACAGTATACCAGATTCATTAAAAAATGTCTCTCGAAGTGTCTTAAATTACGATACCATTATACTTAATAAATGTCTTTAGATTTAAAACAATACCTTTGAAACCGTAATTTCCAAAGAGTTTTCGAAATGGAAGTTCCTGGTATTTTGCCGGTACTGTTTCTATCGTTTCGGTTCTTCCATCCAGTATTTTGAAAAGTTCAATTTCTCACTTAGGGTAATCCTTAATATTACATTTTGACGATCCTATTCTTAAAAATCTCTTTTCTTTAAATGCTATAGGAATTTCAGATGCAACCGGAATTACTAAAACTACAACTCCGTATATTTTGCCGCATTCCCTTTTGCTTTATCTACCGGATACTTTGCTTCATTCTGTTTCATCTTCATATTCACGATTTCATCTGCATCAAGTTCCAATTTATCAAGAAGATTTTGTGAATAAACAAGTACATCTGCCAGTTCTTCTTTTATATGCTGCAGATCATACTCTGTATCACTCCACTGGAAACACTCCAACAACTCTGCTGCCTCAATCACAATCGATTTTGCAAGATTTGCCGGACTATGAAATTGATCCCAATCCCGCTCTTCTGTAAATTTGCGAATACGCTCTATTGTTTTTTCCTTCATAAATTTTACCCCTTTATCATTTTTGTTTTAAAAGTTTCTTAAAATATTGTGCCAAGGCTGTATCCGTGCAATATACATAGCATCCCTTCATACCTCTTGTCATGAGTGTTCTGTATGTATTTTTTATGATTTCATCTGCAACCTGATCTGCTTTTTCTTTGTCTTTCTTCGCTAGTGTTTTTATTCCTTTCAAAGAATTATCGGTCTTTGCACGTTTTGTGTAGTCTGTGATCACTTTCCCGTTTTCAAATCGCATATCATCACCAATGATGACACCCGTATAATCGAATTCTAGTCCTTGCGATGTATGAATACATCCAGCTTCATGAACTGACCCTTCACTGATTGCAAAAGCATCTCCACCATTTAGATTCCAGCTTATGGAATAATCTCCAATTTCGATATCATGGAAATTTGTATTGTTTCTGGTAGCCTTCGGCCAATCCCAACAATAACCCGCGAGAATTCTTGCTCTATTTCTGGCGCGGTTCTTTTCAATCACAATTGCCTCCATTTCTGCAGGCGTATCACAGATACGAATATCATAATCAATTCCGTCAAGATCATAATTTGCTGTTTCGCGGATTTCCAACGCCTGATCTAACCATGCCAGGTATCCATCAGAACCATTACAACGGAACTGAGAAACAAGTTGCATTTTAACAACTTCTGATTCTTCCAAATCTGCCCACTTTTCTATTTCAGCTACACTCCCAATATCTGATAGTGTAACCCTCTGACTCTCATCAATAAAAAACACACTACAAACAGCGGCATGAATAATTTCTTTTATCTGGTTCTCTCCCATATTTTGGAACATACCGGATTTCTCATTTAGCCTATGTGCTTCATCAGCCAGTAATGTTTCAACTGAATTTCTTGGTGCTTCTGTATAACTTCCAGAACCTTTAAAGAGATTATCTACACTGTTTTTTTCATATGTCCCTTTAATTTAAATTGATAAACAGTTCTCGGTGCAGCATTTTTTGAAACATATTGAACAAATTGCATTCGATTTGTGAGTTCAGCCAGTAGATTAATTGCAACAACTGTTTTTCCGGTTCCAGGACCCCCTTCAACAATAATTGTTCTTTTCTTTCCATCTTTCTGACACTGACAAGAATAATCAAGAATGCTTTCATATACAACCTTCTGTTCATCCAACATAACAAATTCCTGATTCCCTTTAAGCATATTTGCAAGTGCATCTTGAAGTTGCTTAGAAGGTTTAATTTTTCCCTGTTCAATTTTCAGCAGTGTATCCTCTTTGTCCCCCATTATAACTTGCTTTTTAATAAATGTACGAAAAGCTTCCCTTTGCCCATAAGTAAATGCAGGCGTCTCCTCCATAATATCCTGATATTGTTCTTTATCCAATGGATCATTTTCTATTCTTGGATAATTATGAAGATACGCACAAGGATGACGGCTGATTTCGTTGTCCTGAACATATTCATTATAATCCCTGATTAAAGCTGCGTAAGACCAAGCTTGATAACATGGATGTACAACTCTTCGGTTCGCACCGCCCGTATATGTTTCGACAATTGCATCCTGACCATCTATAGCTGTTAATTTTTCCCATTGTTTCAATTCAACAATGACAACATTTCCTTTTCCATTCAATCCATAACCAGAAATAAGAAAATCTACCCGTTTTGAAGTCTGGGGAATATTATATTCAATCGCCACACCTGCATCCTCTGGAATATCAGAATCATTCAATGTAATATACATTTCTTTTAATGAATTCCGCCAGGCGTTCAGCTCACTTAATCCCGTCGTTCGGTTCATCTTTAATTTTATATTTTCATATAATTTTGTTTCCAAACTATCATGCTCTATATCAATCATAAAATCACTTTTTGTACCTGCATAAATAAGCATGTATTCACCCCCATACATCATATTGTTTTGTTCAATTTCAATACATAATCCTAAAATAATCCAAATACGCTTTATACTTGTCCTGCGCGGTCAGGCAAGTATCTGTCAGATAGCCTTTTTCGTTGTCCCATTCCTTCAATCCACGATAATAGAACATCTTCAGATTGTCCTCAATGATAAATGGAACGATATTGTATTTCAGACACTCCTTAAACATAATTAACCTGCCCACACGCCCATTACCATCCTGAAACGGATGGATCCGCTCAAACTTCACATGAAAGTCCAAAATATCCGCAAAGTTCTTTTCTTCTTTGGCGTTGTATTCCGTCAGCAAGACCTTCATTTTATCGGCAACTTCTTCCGGAAGGGCTGTATCCCTGCCGCCGACTTCATTAGGAAGTTTCTTATAATTGCCAACAGCAAACCAATCTTTTCTGGAATCACTGGTACCGTTCTTCAAAACTAAATGAAGTTCTTTGATGAATTTCTCCGTCAAAGCTGCTTTTGCATGATCAATAATCATGTCAATGCAGCGGAAGTGATTTGCTGTTTCGATTACGTCATCCACATTCAGTACTTCTTTTTCTACGCCAATAGTATTGGTTTCAAAGATGTATCTGGTTTGATCGTGGGTCAGGCGGCTTCCTTCCATATGGTTGGAATTATAGGTCAAATCAATCTGTGTTTTATGGTAGATCCCACCGGAGTATCTACTTGCCTTCTGTTCTTTCAGGATATCCAACAAAGTAATCGGTTCTTCTTTTCTTTTGTTGGTGCGCTCCGGTTTTTCTGCGCTTTCCGGAATGTTCCATGTCTTGCCGGTAAGAAACGCACCGTTCACACGCCCCTGGGCGCAGTAATTTCTAACACTGCGCTCTGACATATTCCATTTTTTTGCTATTTCAGCAACAGAAAGATATCGCATCTATTATCCTCCACTATAAATTCCATCAAAAAACACGTTAATCTATTGCATAGTATACCATACCATCGGCAAAAATGCCAATGAGATTCAAACTTTAATATTGTGTTTTTTGCCGCCACAAGAAATACTGCTTCTAGCACATCTTTTCGTAAATAACTGTACTAATCACATAGGATGCGCATTTGAGTGTGCAGGTCTAAAAGCCGGGCTCCATCGAAAATGAAGTCCGGCAAGGTACGTCCAAAGCTGATCTTCCAGAACCAGATCATGGAATCGTAAATTTTTACATTATGCCATATCTCGGTTTATTTCCCGCAAAAACAATTGATTCAACTCTTTCCAATCTGGTGTATGGTTATCCTCTAGTAATTTCACTGCACTTTTAATATCCAGAATACTTTTATCAAGATATTCATTTATTTCCGGAATTCTTTTAATCAACTTCGCCTCTGACGAGATCATTTTTAATTCCAGCAATTGATTCACTACATCGATTAATTCTACTGGCAGCTCTGCTTTTATCAACTCTGAAAACAACATAGTTGGAGGCGTACCCCAATTCAAAATCCATTGGCATGCCAGTACCGGGTGCAGGACGTAGAAATATTTCTTTGCTCTGACAAGATCACCTTTAAGATATTCCCGATAATTTTCTTCGGCCATACTAATGTAATGATACAACGTCTTCTTTGATGAAAAAATGAACCATCAAATCACGAAACTTACCAGCAAATTCTACGAAGTTGATCCTGTATCTTTTCTCTCATTTGTGCCACCCTTCTTTTTCCAAGGCACCTCCCCATCTGAAGCTTTGAAATTATATACCGGTTTCATGATATCGATGATATCTACAGAATCCCTTATCTCATCAATGATATCTGCAAGCGATTTATATGCCATGGGTGCCTCATCTAATGTATCTGCATTCACTGACGTAGAATAAATACCTTGCATGGATGCTTTGTATTTCTCCAGATCAATGGACTGTTTCGCTTTTGTTCTGGACATGATCCTTCCGGCTCCATGTGGTGCTGAATTATTCCATTCCACATTTCCTTTTCCAACAGCAAGAATGGAACCATCTCTCATATTAATCGGTATTAATACTTTTTCACCGGCATGTGCGGCAATTGCACCCTTTCTAAGAATCATTTCATCGACATCAATATAATTATGAATGGTATGAAAAGCTTCTGCTTGCGTCATTTTGGTTCTTTCAATAATAATTTCCGCCATGCGCTCCCTGCTCCTTCTTGCAAAACGCTGGCAGATTTCAATATCATGCAGGTAATCATCCATAAATGGTCCATAAAGCCAGCAGATATCTTCTGGCACATCCAGATCCTGCGTCTCATAATCCTGTTTTAACTGCTTCAATGCCTCCTGGATTTCTGCTCTTCTTCCCTGCTCTTTGTATGTACGGATAATCTCATCTCGCTTTATGAAATACTCTTCTTTTCCCGCATGCAGATCAATTGCCATCTGTTGATAAAACTCAGCCACCTGTTTTCCCAAATTCCGGCTTCCTGAATGAATGACTAAATAATATACACCATCCTTTGCCTTATCAACCTCTATAAAGTGGTTTCCTCCGCCCAGTGTTCCAAGCGATCTTTCCAATCGCTTTGCATCTCGCAAAGATCTATAACATTTAAGCTGCGTCAAATCAAACCTCTCCATTCTTCCTTCCCATACGTTCATTCCAGAAGGAACATAATGGCATGCTTCATCTATTTTTTCAAAATCGATCACCTGATCCTGCAGCTTTACAGTATACATTCCACAACCAATATCGACTCCTACAATATTCGGACAAATCTTATCTGTAACTGTCATGGTCGTCCCGATCGTGCAGCCTTTTCCTGCATGGACATCAGGCATGATCCGTACCTTGCTTCCCTTTGTCAGATCATGATCACACATTCTCCGGATCTGCCCGATTGCCTCATCTTCTACAACTTTTGCGTAGCAGATTGCTGTTGTGATTTTTCCTTTTATTTCAAACATTTTAAACACATCCTTTCTCAACAAAGCATTTCTGACAGATATTACGACGGCCATCTGCTACCCAGCGGATTTTAAGTCCACCGGCAAGATCCTGTTCCTCATGTGCTTTGCTATGATCTAAGTTTATCTCTTCCGGTTCTTTTTTTCATGGAAAAAAAGTTGCGAACTTTTACAGTCCACAACTTTTTTGATCTGACAATCTGCCCTTTATTAAATTAATGAATGCCCTGGGCTTCACAACGCGAATCATTGGTCCAAACGAAAGAACACGAATTAAAATCTCTGTTTCGTCCTCTTTATCATAATGTAATGTCACCTGATATTTTCGATCATCTATTTTCCCGACTTGTTTTTCAAAGTGTGCGAAGTGCAGCAGAACACGTTCCAAAGCATTCCGGTCATCAACCAGTTCAAATATCACTTTGCGCGGCTGCGGCAGATTTCTTTTTCCAATCTTTCCCTGTTGATTCCCGCACTTTTCACAAGAAGTGATCCTGCCAAGATTAATCGTATTTCCCAATTTGCTTCCTGTACCAATCAAACGAAATTTATCATCTTTCTCGGAATATTCCAAATATTCAGGAATTGTCCTGGTTGTTACTCGTTCCCCATGACGATTTCTAATACTGATCTGAATCGGATACTGATGCCTGATCGCATCCAATATCAAACGGAAGTTCCGAATATATTCTTCATTCTCATACGGATCACCATCTGAATACTTATCAAAGACGTAAATATCTTCTGGAAGAAATAACGGTTCCACATCTGAAAATACAACTGGTCGATCCGTAAACAAACGTATTCTTGGATCTAATGCGATCGCATTGATCCAGCGTTTCTGCAAAATCGTAAGGGGCATAGTTGGCTTTTTTCTAAGAATGGTTGTTCCATCTTCTTTCAATAATTGCCAGCGTGCCATTCCCAAAGACTCTGGAATATTCAATGCACTTTCTTCAAATGCATGATTCTGAATGATTGAACTGATTTCTCCAGTCGTAAGCGGATGCTCCACTGCTTCTGTTAAGATTTTCCCTACGGTTTGAAAATATGTACTGTAAATTTCATGAAACAGCATGATCATTTCTCCCCTTCCATTCCATACATCTCATACATCGTCTGCAAATCTTTTTTAAACTGTATTTCCAAAAATTTATTTGAAATTGAAATATCTGTGATTCGACAGATAAAGGTACGTATCCATGGTATCAGCTCACTTGCATCATAAACATCAGCTAAAAAACGGCATGTATGTTCATCAATATATTCCACCTTTCCGATTCGTTTCTCGCGCTCTAATCGCCTTGGTATATGCTGTTCTCCATCGTCATACCAAACTGTAAATTCAATATGTTCCATGCGATTTCCCGACCGGCTGTCTGTAGCTACTCCCCACATGTGTTGCTGCATTCCATTCAGTTTATCTCTTAGTTCATCAAATCGGTCTGCAATCTCACCATTTTTAACAGCAAAAATATTATCAAGACGATACGCTGTTATCCGTTTAAAATATGGAGCATAGGCCATCATATATTGCCTTCCACTCTGCACACTGATCATTATCCGAAGCGGAACGACATTCGATTCTGTAACACGATTTTTCCTACGATGGAGCATTTCAACTGTTACATTTCTTTTTTCATGAATTGCTTCCAGTATTGTACACAAAACTTCACTGTCCATTGCACCGGTTATGTAATGATGTTTAAATGCAAAATTGTCAGCTATGTCATTTGTTTTATCTTTCAGAAACGATCCAATCACACCACATGGTGCAGTTTCTGAAAAGAAATCCAAAACATCCGTACCTGGCATTTCAAGCTCTTCTGTACGACGGTATAACATCATCTTACCGTTCTTCCTGCTTACCAGCAATCCTTCTTTTACGTATTCGTTAAGTTTTTTTCTGATCGTAGAAATGTCAAATACTCTTGCATGATCAAAAGCACTCAGATATTGGTCCACTTGAGACACAATAGCCACAAGTGACCGTTCCTGGCCATCTGAAAGAATATCCATAATGATAAAATGAAGTGTAATATCCCCGTCCGTAAAGCTCTTTGTCTTCCAGGCCTTATAAAGCGGATTGTGTCTGGTTACTCTGCTATCAATTGATAGAAATACATTCTTACCATCAGCAGTCTGATGGAATTTCATATACTCACCAAGCCAGCTCTCTATGCGACGTTTCTCGTCATCATAAGACCTGGCACTTTTCTTCGTATAATCATCCCGGCTTTTGAAACCATAGACATAAAAATCGCGCATGTAATCACGTATCTTATTAAAGTTTTTAATTAATTCACTATATGCCATGGTTTCACCCCCATCAGCTACATATACCGGTTCATTATAAAAATGCTTAATTATTTTTCTTGATAACTGAACCACTATACTAATATATATCACATTTTTATTCTTAAATCCTCATCATCAGAAACAGTTAATTCAAAATGATTCCGATTTGTTTTTATAAATCCTTCTTTTTGTAACTTTGATATCTCCGTAGACATTGCCGCACGGTCAATGCAAAGATAATCTGCCAACTGCTGCCGGTCAAAGGGAATATCAAAGGATAAGGAGGACTGTCTGGCCGACTCTGCTGACAGATACGATAATAGTTTATCCCTGGTCGTTCGCTTGCCAATGTGTGTGATCTTATCGTTCAGGATCAGTATCTTATTTGCCAAGACACTGACCAGGTTTCGGATCAGCTTCTGATGATGTTCACATGCCGTTGGACAAGTAACCAGAAGCCTCTGGATATTAAAAAAAATAATCTCACAATCCCCATCAGCTACCACACTGATATTCAGAACAGCCCCCGGGCTTGCTGCATATGGTTCTCCAAAAAAATCACCGGTATGACATTTGGACAGAATATTACGATGTCCCCAAAGATCTTCCTGAATAACAAGAACACAGCCTGATATCACAAGCCCCATTACATCGGTAGAATCTCCTGCCCTGAAAATATAAGAATCTCGTTCTTTGGAAATTATTGTTCCGTTTACACAGTGCAATATGGATAATATCTCGTTATCAGAAAGACCTTTAAAAAATGGACTGTTTCTTAGAATAGGTAAATATTTTTTCAAAATCTTCCCTCCTGTTGGAAATCAAACATACAAGTTGTATTTATTATACTATAATTCTAACAGAAACAAAAGTTAAATACTATTAACGGAGGGTAAAAATGATAAGAAAGATTATCCGGATTGATAAAGAAAAATGTAACGGCTGCGGTGCCTGCGCAATTGCCTGCCACGAAGGTGCCATTGATATCATCGCCGGAAAAGCCGAACTAGTAAGAGAACATTTCTGTGACGGATTGGGAGATTGTCTCCCGGAATGTCCTACTGGAGCAATTTCATTTGAGGAAAGAGAAGCACCTGCATATAATGAAGAAGCTGTGAAAGAAGCTCAGAAAACAACAGCTGCCAAAAAACAGGCAATGTCCCTTCATACCGGCTGTCCAGGATCTAAAATCATGCAGATCCAGCGAATGGAAACACCTGAGTCTGTAAAATCATCTTCAGCCGCAAATTCGGTATCAAAGCTTCAGAACTGGCCAGTACAGATTAAACTGGCTCCAGTCAGTGCACCATATTTTAACGATGCAAAGCTTTTAATCGCAGCTGATTGTACTGCTTACGCTTACGCAAGCTTTCATCAGGATTTTATCCGGAATAAGGTCACATTAATTGGCTGTCCAAAATTAGATCAGGTGGATTATAGTGAGAAACTGACTGCAATCATTCAAAATAATAATATCCAAAGTGTAACGATCGTAAGAATGGAAGTTCCATGCTGCGGTGGGCTTGAAATGGCTGCCAAAAAAGCTCTTCAAAACAGCGGAAAGTTTATTCCATGGCAGGTTGTAACGATAAGTATTGATGGAAAAATCATGGAATAAGAAAAGAATCATACTAAAATGAATAAGAAAATGTTTTGCTTTCAGTGAGAACAGACAGTGGGATGTACCGGCTGCACAGGAAATACCGGTGTCTGTGGAAAAAGGCAAAATTGAGAAAAAAAGACTGGATGCCGCTTCTTACAAAGCAGCATCCAATCCTTCACCTTAATTTTATTTCTCCTTTTTACTCTCCTCAAGCACCTTCCAATAGTCTTCGTAATTTGCCTGCAATAGTTCTGGCGTGTTGAGACCGTATGGACATTTGGACATGCAGTGGCCACAGTGAAGGCAGTTTTCAATCTGGTGCATTTTCTGCTGCCAGGATTCAGTCAGCCATGCAGCCGCCGGAGCTCTTCTAAGCATAAGAGACATACGGGCGCACTGGTTAATTTCAATGCCTGCCGGACATGGCATACAGTATCCGCAGCCACGGCAGAACTCGCCGCATAGTTCTTTGCGGTCTTTTTCGATAGTCTCCAGACGTTCTTTTGTCAGCTCTGCCCCTTCTCTGATACACTTAAGGAACTGATCCAGTTCGCTTTCCCGCTGTACACCCCAGATTGGAACAACGCCCTCCTGTGTGTCCATCCATGCAGCTGCTGTAATGCCATCCTGTATAAGACCACCTGCCATACCTTTCATGGCAATAAATCCCATATTCTTTTCACGGCATTTTTGTACAAGCTTCATCTCCTGCTCACCGGCAAGATAACTGAACGGAAACTGCAGTGTTTCATAAAGCCCGGAATCAATGGCCTGGTGTGCTACTGTCAAACGGTGGTTTGTTATGGAAATATGACGGATTTTCCCCTGTTCTTTTGCTTTAAGAGCTGCATCGTAAAGACCGTCTTCTCCACCTGGCTGAGGGCAGAATGACGGATTGTGGAACTGATAAATATCAATATAATCTGTCTTTAAAGTGCGAAGACTTGTTTCCAGGTCTTTCCAGAATTCCTCTGCCGTTTTTGCTCCGGTCTTTGTTGCCAGAACAACGTGGTCACGCATATCTGAAAATGCTGCTCCCACCTTCTGCTCACTGTCTGAGTAAGCCCGGGCCGTATCAAAAAAATTAATGCCTCCATCATAAGCCTTGTGCAGCAGATACACTGCATCCTGTTGACTGATACGCTGAATCGGCAGACATCCAAAGCCCTGTTTCTCAATAATAATCCCTGTTTTGCCAAGTATGATCTTATTCATGGAACTTTTCCTCCTGCTGTTTTTTATGTTCTCCCGGAATCTTTCTGTGCCTGATTTTGTGAAAAATGTACTCTCGGAATCTTTTTGTACTTGATTTTGCGAAAAGATTTGTTGTCAATTGTGCCCAAATTTCTGAGGCGTTGGCGTTGCGTCCGCCTCTGAAATTCGGGTGCAACTGGCGGAAAATCGGCCGCAAAGGCAAGTGCAGGAAAGACTCCGCGAGTACATAAAAACCCATGGGAGGACATTTTTATGCATTTTTTATTGCATAATTAAATATTTTCTCTGTAATATTTTATCAAAAATACTCTTTTCTGACAATATAAACAAATTTTTTACTCTACTACTATAAGCAGGATTTTACTCTATTACTCTGGCTTGAACCACCATCCGCTTTGTTTTCCCGTAACAGGTAGACAATGTAAGCAGCTTCTCTGTGCCGTTCTGATAAGGTGTCACTTCATTTTCCTCTATAACCTTTGATGTGGTCACAGGACAGCTTATCCATTTTCCATGACGATAGATCTCCACATATGGGTGTTCTCTGGTAAAATCTGTATCTTTATACTTTTTTAAATCACTGAACATGGAGCCGTCTTTCATATTGTGACCATAAACAATGGTATTGGCTGAAACAAAAGGGATCCTTGCACTGTCTGCAAAAATAGCTCCGCTCAGGTGTTTTTCTTTGTCAAATCCATGATCCAGATAATATGCTTCCTCTTTTCCCCATACAACCGGGTAATCAATAGATGTTCCCGGAATACGGATCCAGAAACTGTAATCCGGATTTATTTTCTTTAATTTTTCCTCATCAATTTCCGGTTCGGTTCCCCCTTCATCTATTGAAGCGCTCTGCACCTCCTTTCGCATATTCTCATAGGATCTTGCTGCAGTTTTATATTCTTTCAGGATTTTTCCTGTATTTAATACCCCTGAAACTGCGAGTATCGCGAAAAAGATCCCAAATGCCAAGCTATTTTTCCGGATCAGCAGACACACCTTTTTTATGTACCCCCTTTTCCAGCTCCATATCAGAATGATGCTCCCAAAAATAACCGGGATCAACAACCATATCAGATGATCAACCTTTTGAGGTTCTGCTGCATCAAGCTCCCTGAAATATTCCTCCGTTAAATACTCCCCCTTATCATCTGATAAAGCTTTTGCATTCTCTCTGGCAACCAGACCGCCATATACTGCTCTGCACATAGCTGCATTTTTCCCACTTTCAGGCTCTTCATAAAATCCATCCATATATTCTACTGTTTCCAATGGAAAAAGTCTTCTCTCTCTTTTCCCATTTGCAGGATTTTTTACCAGGATCCAGACTGTCTGCGGTACATCTTCTATTCCCTGTATATCCCGGTAAATGATCTCTTCTGATACGTAATAGTGTTCTTCTTCCTGTATCTCCTGTGCAGCTGCACTAAATCCAGCCAAAAGCACCGTTCCCATCAGGATGCCCATAAACCAAAGCAGTCTTTTCCTTTTTTCAGAATCATTTATGCCGTTTAAAAAGCACCATCCGGCTGCCAGAAAGCTTAAACCTGTTGCTGCCAGTATTTCCAGTATCCTGCTGTTATCTCCTGTTTTCATCCTGTAGCCAGATGCGGTTTTATATGCCCCATCAAATCCTGAAGTTCTCATTTTTCTTTCATAAAATGCCTGGATCCGTCCTTTTTTCTTATCCTGTATCTTTTCGTTTTTGATCTCAAATATTCCTCTTACAAGGTTTCTGTTTTCAATGGTAAAATGATACACTTCCGGACTGGTCTCATAACCTTCTGGCGCTTGGATCTCCCTGAAAACATAGGTTCCATCTGGCGGGGTTTTGATCTTGAAATAACCATTTTCACCGCTTTCAGCTATTTCCATTACCTGACCTGACTGGTTATAAAATGCAAATACTGCACCAGAAAGTGGATTTTTCTCTTCATCTGTCTTTTTAAAGGAAATATAAGATTTCTTTGGAACAGTATGATTTCCGCCTCCGCCTGAAGAACGGATCCTGCTGTTATAGAAAATAAATTCCTGTGGCTCCTGTACATCATCCAGGATCCGGATCTCCATTTCTTCTTTCTTCTCAAATCCTGCCGGTGCTTCCAGTTCTCTGATAATATAGTTTCCTGGTTCCAGTCCATAAAAAGTCTTTCCCTTCTGCTCCTCTGATATCCACCGGCAGATCACTTCCATGGTATCTTTTCGCACCAGTTCCAGCTTTGCTCCTGAAAGCAGTGTTTTTAATGTATCATCCCGTTTTTCCACCTGTACAATGGTTCCATAATTGCGAAGGATCACTTCTGGTATTTCTGTCATTCCATCTGTAATGGTAAAATAGACTGGTTCATCCCACTTTGTATATCCTTTTGGTGCGCTGATCTCCGCCAGACGATATTTTCCAGATTGCAGGCCTTTAAGCAAATGAGACTGTTTGCCTGTAGTCCACGTTTCCACTGCTATCCAGACTTTTTCTGCTTTTAACTCTCCCTTTGCATTTTCTTTTATAACCTCATCTTCCCGTTCCAGCTGCAAAACAGCACCTTCCAGATATTCCTGGGTATCCCCAAGAAGTTTTTTTATCTGCACCCGGTTGCTGTCATTGACCGGATCATAAGTAAGTTTTATAAGAGGTGTCTTTTCATCCTTATACTCAAACTGGAATTCCATTATTTTTTCAGAAAGCATATATCCTGATGCTGCTTTTGTCTCTCTTACCAGATAATCATAAGGGCAGAAATTTCCATTTTTATCCATATATCCTATTGGCTGGGCTAAAAATCCTGCTTTTCCATGCTGGTCTGTTTCCTGTTTTCCACAGGATATGCCCAATGTCTTATTAAACAGCTCAAACTCTGCTCCCTGTAATAACATTTCCTGATCTTCAGAGTCATGTTTGATCACTTCCAGTCTGCCCTGTGGTATTTCATCCTGCATTTCCAGTTTCTGGATTTCTTTCGTATCTTTTATGGTAAATGGAATATCCACAGACTGTAAAAATCCATAAGGTGTAGTTTCTTCCTTTAAAATATAAGAACCTGCAGGAATATATTCGATCTGATGAGGCTTAAGGTCTCCAGGTTCCAATCCATGGGGTATCTCCCCCTTTTCCATTTCTTCCTGTGTATAAGCTCCATCCATACCAGAGATCCACACTGCCTTTTCGTCCCGGTAACAGCCATTTTCCTCTGGAATATGCAGCACCAGGGGTGTTTTGCTGACTTCCCCGTTTTCATCCACCGGATAGATCCCCATACTGGCTCCTGCTACCTCTTTTCCTCCTGTAATGATATTTTTACTTATCTTAAGGCGCAATGGCTCGTCTTTCATCACTACCTGATGGATCAATTCTAAATGACCGGTATCTGTAATTTCAAATAAAACAGGTTCTGCTGTAGCATAGCCGGAAGGTGTAACACTTTCCTTTAATATATAAGTTCCCACCGGCAGATATTCAAAACGGACCGCTCCATTTTCTGTAAAACAGTAACGTCCCTTTCTGGTTCCCGTAACCTTCTTCCACTGATAGTCATATTTTGTAATAGGATTTAAACCGGCAGCATCTGTTTCCTCTCTTCCGGTAGCCCAGATTTCCTGCCATTCCATAAAACCGGCCCGGTCAAACGTAAGGAGTTTATTTTCTTCTTTCATTAAAGACTCCAAAGTTTTATCTTTTTCCTTTTCCGGCACCTGATATAAAGTAAGCTTTGCCAGGCTGTCTTCATAAAGAAGTTCTCCTGTTTTTCCATCCTCTTTGCGGATCTCAACAGAAGTAAAATCATCTTCCATTGTAAAAGACTGGACATTCTCCGTTTCCAGGATCTGAATATTCTCCCTCTTTTTCTGTACATAGCCCTGTTCATAAGGACATTCTGTCTCCTCTAACACATATTCCCCTACAGGAATATGGTCGATCCAATGTGGTTCATCTGTTTCGGTCCATTCCCCATTTTCATCTGTTTTCAGATTGCCTGCATCATCATAAGAATAACCGCTGATCCATGAAGCATACACCTGTCCCGGCAGATAGGTACCATCTTCATCCCTAAGCAGCTCCCCTTTTTCATCTCTCTTTGCCTCATACAAAGTCATTACAGCACCCCTTATCTCCTTTTGGGTACGGACATCGATCTTAGCAAAGGCAGCTCTTGTAAAGGCATTAGAATGAAAATATTCCTGGGGTTCTATGGTATCTTTAAAAAAGATCCCCTGATAAGGTGCCTGCACATATCCCTGCTTAAAAGGAACCTGTTCTTCCTGAAGGATATATGCGCCAAATGCAAGTCTGTCTATCTCATGAAGGCCTCCACTTTCTTCTTTTTCTCCTTTAGAATTAGTGCTTCCATCACTGGTCCATTTTTCTTCTTTCATAGTCAGATGGCCAGATTTATCATATACAGGAAGTCCGTTTTCATCATCTGCAGAACTTTTTTCTGTATAAATAGATTCCCCGGCTTCGTTTTTATGGACCTGTACAGAATATACCAGCTGTTTTTCCCCGTCCACACCTGCCACATAAGCTATGAGCCGGCCATAGTCGTCATATACAAAAGCCATTCCTGTCTCTCTGTCTGCATAACAGATAAAATTCCCACGTTCATCCAGTACCTTGTATGCAGTTTCATCATCCCCAGGCTCCAGACGTTTTTCTTCCCGCAACCGGTCCAGATCATAAAAATACAGATTTTCCGGCTCTTTTTTTACTTTTTTATCTTCCAACACTGAAAGGGCTGCAGGACCATTGTCTTTTCCTGTTTTCAGGATCTTACGCCTGCTTCCTGTTTCCATTGCAGTGATCTTTATGGTTTTTCCTTTCTCTTTCTCTGCTTTTACACCGATATAACCGCCATTTTCTTCTTTTTCCACAACAAGGCCCCGGTATAGTGCTAAATCAGCCCCGGAAACAGTCACTTTAAAACGGATTCCTTTTCCTGTGAATCTGCCCTGAAGATCATATAACAATTTAACGCCTTCCATAGCTTTCAGTTCTTTTTCTGTTCCTTCAATAATCTCTTCTGAATACTGATCCATTTTTTTCGTAACATTTCCTGTCCAGGTCCCTTTTTCTGTATCAAAATGGATATCCCGCACATCCCCTCTTTCTTCCAGCTTTTCCTTTCTTCCGGACACCTGATAGATCAGCTTATCACCAGCATCATTTACCAGTATTTTTTCTTCCAGACCTCCGCTTTCTTCTTTTAATCCCTGGAAATCTGTTTCTAACAGCCCATTTTCATTTCCAACACAGGAATCCCCGTCCTCTACTTTGCGGATTTTCATTTTTGAAGGATGATTTTTTACAGGGATCTGGCTGACTGTTTCATAAGAGGTCTTATTTCCCTCTCCGGTGACCGGGATAGCATACTCATATTTTGCTGCTGTTTTCCGCTCATAGCCATCCATGGTCCCGTCCCTGTGTATATTTTCCTGATAATAAGATACTTTGTCTCCATAGATCTCAAAGGCCACAGGCCGGCTTTTTACATAACCGTCCGGTGCCTGCACCTCTACTAAGACATATACTCCTGCTCCTAAAGGCCTTGGCGTTTCAATATACCCCACCGGGATCTTTTCCAGTTTCCCATCCACCATCACTTCCCGCAGTGTGGTAAAAGAACGGAATATGCCTCTTTCTGTGCCTGTTTCATCCACCTGGCTGATCCGCTGGCTTTCATCGTACAGCGGGATCCCATCTTCATCTAACTGTACAGGCAGATCAGCTTCTGATTCATTGTCCATTCCTACTCTTGGATAAAGGATCTCTTTTCCATCTGTATCCAACACCTTATTTCCTTCATGATCCACAGCAGGTCCAAATAACGCCTGACCTGTTCCGGTCACACTTCCTATACCTGCTTTTTTCACATCTCTTTTTGCTGCATAGATCCGAAACAATGCTCCATCATGGATGATGTTTTCCCCTGTCTCACTGTCCACTTTTTCAATACGAAGCCTGGAATGGAAATAGGTATTTTCAAAATCTTCCTGCTTAAAAGCTGCATAATTAAAATCCGCTCCCTCACCACCTGGCTTTAAAGTTTCCACATTTCCCGTATCCGGATTGATCCGGTCTGCTTGTGGTGCAAGGATGCTCCATGGCACTAACATAGGTGCAAATTTCCCTTCTATTGCCCTGTTTTCTCCCTTCATGGCCGGTACCTGATGCCGGATCTGTATCTGTCCATTTTCCGTTTCATTTCCATCATAAATAATACTGTCCATGATTTCTTTATCTTCACTTTGTGAAACTGTTCCCAAAGTATTTCCCGGATCTATACCCTTATCCAGTCCATAGGGATAAATTTTAAACGAGCCGTCTATATTGTCAGTGTGTATCTTGCGGTCCTCTTCATTAAAACGGATCTTGTATTTACGGATCAGCTCATCTGGACTGTCACTGCTGTTATAACGGAAATATGCACTGCCTGTCTCGTCTAAAACGATCTCTTCCTTTGTATTTTCATCTTTTATGATCTGCGGCACAAAAGGCAGAAAGATCTCCCTTGGTTCTTCTGTTTTATAATGACGGTTAGCCAGTTCTTTAGGCAGATCCGATGGTATCTCTTCTGCTATTACATATTCCCCATAAGGCAGAGGAATGGAATATTCATAATAACATTCTTTTCCATCTCTTCGGTTGCACTGCAAAGTCTTTCTGTTTCCATCTGTACCACCGTCTCCATCCCGCTCCCATTCTATGGACAAACTTTCTTTTAAGCCTGCAAACCCATCCAGGTAAACTGCTGCTTCCTCTTTTGCCTGTTTTAATGCCCGGTCATAGGCCCGGTCACTGTCCATATAGGGCCAGTTTTTCAATACCTCTTCTTTATAAGATTTTATGTCATAATGATCCAGGGCAAACTGCCGGAGGACCTCATCTGGATAAAAACCACCTTTTTTCTGCTCTGCACCATCCATTGCATCAAAAAACTTCCTGTAATTTAAACTGCCATCCGGCTTTTCTTCCAGCAGTCTCCTGGCTTGCCCATCATCACCTGAATAAACATTTAACAGATCCCGTTTTAAATAGATCCGGAATGAAAACTGGTTTAATATCTTTCTTCCTTCTGTTTGTCCATTTTTTCCAAATAATCCTAGAAAGCTGGTGAGAGGATCATTATGAACAGAACCATATGTATTAACATTTTCATAGGACGACTGGGAAATATACTTTGTAATGCGTACCGGCTGACGGATCACACGTTCCAGCATAAGTACCGGTTCTTTCTTTGTTCCTCCATCCTGGATCGTCTGATTCTGCCCCGGATAAGCCAGATGGATATACTGTACAAAACTGCCCGGGTCTGTGTCCTTCCACTGTGTTTTCACATCCACGGCAGCTCCCGCAGATGTAAGATACTGATTATAGGGAACTTCCATCCCGGATACCATAATGGTCTTTTCTCTTGTTTCTGCACGGAAATTTTCTTCTACTGCCTCTGTTTTTCCTGACCAGTCTGTTTTATTTTCCACCTGGATCCTGTGTTCTTTTTTCACCGGATCCCATACAGCTGACAACAGTTCTTTTTCTGTTGTAACATAGCTTATTTCCCGCTCTTCAAAAACAGGGACCTGTACCATTTCTGCAACAGGATTTCCATCAGGATCCAATAATATCTCGTCTTTTTCATATCGTTCATATACAGGTTCCCAGATCACAGAGATCTTATCTTCCAGACTTATAAGTTCATCCTGTAAGGCCATTGTCTCCATGTCATCCGTTTCCACATATTCCCGTTTTTCTTTTACAAAAGCAGTATGGCTTCCCAAACGGAATTTATCCTTAGAAATACTGACCCAGTAATGCCCGTTCTGTCTTTCTTTTTTTATGTAAAGCTGACCTTCTGCAGGGTCATAAATCCCCGTTCCTGCTGCAATCTGGTCTGAATGATCATAAAGCAGTTTTGCATACCAGCTTCCATCTGCTTCTATGATCTCTTCTATATCTGCCATGTCATAAAAACCATGTTCTGTATACCAGTCAAGGATCTGCCCTGCGGCTTCCCCGTTTATGGGATCTATCTGGATGTAAGCCCATGGTGCTCCATCTTCTGTTATCTGCCTGTACCCTAACTGCCCAAGCATTCCCATAACCTGTTCTGTCAGATAATCTGGAACCAGCGCTGCATCCCACAATGACAGGTCATCTGGTTCTGCCTCTCCTTTTATGTAAGGAGCTGTGCGAAAATGATAAGACACAGTTTCAGAAGCAGGAGTTTTCTCTTCTTCTGCAGGATCTGCCTTTAAGATCAGATTGCCTTCTTTGTCTTTTTTCAGTTCTCCTCCTACAGCCCTTTTGTACACAGGATTCCCCCATACATCAGTTTTGGGTATTTTTTCCATTTTTGTGATCTGCTTTAAAGTTTCTGTTTTTTCTGCAGGCTTCAGTTTATAAAAAGCTGTATGCTCCGGATAACCGGAAACTGTGATCTCATATCCGTTTTCCGTTCCATAGGATTCTATAGTAAAATCATTCCAGGAACCATCTGCCTCCATACTGTTATGATCTGAAAGCCCCTGTAAAATACGCACCTGTCCTGCTTTTCGGACTACATTTTCCTGATCTGCCATCCGGTTAGATTCCGTCAGGTTCTTTCCTGTAACTGACAGCTCATAACCTTCTGACCGGCTTAATTCCCGGATATAATAACTTCCCATAAGCAAAGGTCTTCCGATCCAGGAATTCCCGTTTTCAGTTTCTCTGTCCGGATAGACATAACTTCCAAAGCCACATTCAGAAGAGGTAATGGAGCTTCCGTTATATAGGTTCTCTGTTCTTAAAGAATCTTCTGGTGCTTTAATGGTCCCATCTGTATTTAACACAGTATGGGGAGCTTCTGTATATGCCAGAAATGCTGCATTTCCCTCTTTGTCCGTTGCTGCCACAGCTGTAAGATCATCTTTTCTGTAGATCACCCCGGATTTTCCATCTGGATGCACAATCTCTTCTGCTGCAAAAAGCCCATATACTGCCCCCTCTAAAGTTCCATCCCCCTGAGCCTTTCCATAGCTGGTTTCCGGATCTGTTTCATAAAGCTGCATATCCCGCTTATTAATGTAGATCCTTCCTTCTGTCCGGTGATCCCATATACGGAACTGGTAGAGAAAAGTATCCGGATCTCCAAAACCGGAAATATCCATGCTGCCCAGATCATCATCCTGAAAATCCGGAAGAAAGGCTGTTATCATTTCATTTTCATTATCTTCTGATCCGGCTTTTAGTGGCTTCTGGAAAGAAAACGGCTGTAACTGCGTTTCTTCCCTTACATAAATGTACTGTTTTGTCTCTTCTTCATCTTCATTTTCTTCATCCTCGTCCCCCTCCTTTTCTTCATCAATGTCTTCTGCAAACTTCAGCCAGGTGATCTGGCGCCGCTCTTCCAGATCTGTTTCATTTACCAGCCCATATGGATAACTGAAGCCTGTTTTCTTTTCGGTTATTTCCGGCATTGTTCCATAATCCAGATTTCCCTGCATTTCAAACTGCTCTTCAAGATCTTCATACTCCAGAATTTCGTCCTGTTCCATGGCTTCATGCTCCGAAATTTCGTCCTCACCCATGGCTTTATACCCAAAAATTCCGTTCTCACCCATGGCTTCTCCCTGAGCCTGGGCAGAAGAAACCACAATCCGTTCAATCTCAAAGTCTTCCCTGTGTGTGCCATGGACCATATAGCCGTTTCTGGCCTTTTTTTCTGTTAATGTATATCCGTATTCCAGTTCAATAAAATTTTTATAGGTCTCATCCCTGTCTTCTAACATTGCTTCCATTGCCATAGTACTTTGCCCATGGTCGTCTTCATCCTCATTAGGAACATGAAAATCTGTGACAGCTTCGCACAATTCCTGTTCTTCCAGCCACTGTTCTCTTAAACGCTCATTTTCTTCTTCACAATTGCAATCTTCTGCTTCACCATCTCCTTCTCCTCCGCCACCCCCTTCATCATGGTCACATTCGATCCACTCTGGTGCCGGATGACCCATACAATAGGTTTTACTGTAATTATAATTCCGGATATCACGGTGGAAAGCTTTTCCATCTTCATCTGTGGTGATCACATCACACAGCCATTTTCCTTCCGGTTCCGGTGACATGCAATTAACATAAACTTCTCCTGTAGTACCATCCGGATTTCCTTCTTCATAGCCATTTTCATTGATCTGGGAATGATCGAAGCTTTCCCATACATTAAAATCAGCTCCTGCAAGGGGCTGTCCTGTTTCTGCACAGTATTTTTCCAGTCCTACCTTGTAATCAGCTTCAAATACCTCTCTGTGGCGGAACCGCTCTAATGCATCTCTTTCTCCCCCTGAAACAGCACCTTTTCCTGCTTCAAACCACACTTCTGCCTCCGGTCTGCTCATATCCAGCCAGCCCATCTGCATCTGGAATATTTCTGCTGGCTGGAAAATATAGGCATAATACCGTTCTTCCAGTCCCTCTATATTTCCTGCACTGATCCGTCCTGAAGGTTCTTCTCCTGTATAAAGGAATGTGATCTCATTTTCTCCCGGTCCCTGGGTAAAGCTCCAGTTTTTATCAGGAAACTGCCAGTTTGCATCCTTTAGTTTCTCACAGGAGCTAAGGTCAATCGTCAGCTCATAATGACCATCCTTTAACACCATATTCTGTTTTCTTCCATTCCAGTCCGGAAGACTGTTTCCACCACCGGACTCATACTCATTCAGACCATTTTCCACTGCATTCTGCATCTCATGGAACAGAGAGAGAACTCTTCCGTCTCCTATGGCCCATTCCAGTTTCTTCATAGTGTCTTCCAGGACATCCCATTCCCGTTCATAACCGGCAAGACAACCCCAGAAATAAGTCTGCACCACAGCATACCGGGTCTTATCATAATAATTTCCCGAAACCATCCATTCATAAGCCATCATCATAGGCAGATACCGGTCAAAACTTCCAATGACCGGTATGGACGTCTCCGGTGATGCGCTGTAGCGCTGCCAGGCTGCCTGGGTATGATTTGGCAGTTTCTTGCCCGGCTGCAAACAGAATGCAGGTACATGACCTTCCACCGGATTCACATAATAACAGGTGATCGACCTGTGGCTGTGCCCGAAAATGTTGATCTGCCGGTTCTGAAAAGCATCTCCTCTTATGATCATCTGTACCGGCGGTTCATCTGCGGCAGCTGAAAATGGAACTCCTGTAAAAATAAGGATCCCAGCCAGTAAACCTGCCAGTGTCCGTTTCCATATTTTCGTATTCAATTGTTTTCCCCCTTTTTAGATTATGTACTCTCGGAATCTTTTTGTACTTGATTTTGCAAGAAGATTTTTTGTCAATTGTGCCCAAATTTCTGAGGCGTTGGCGTTGCGTCCGCCTCTGAAATTCGGGTGCAACTGGCGGAAAATCGGCCGCAAAGACAAGTGCAGGAAAGACTCCGAGAGGACATATTGATTTTCTCCCGGAATAAGACTCCGAAAATACATTTAATAATGTTTACTTTGCACTCTTGCACTTTTAAAAACAGACATGTTGCCTGACAGTGACATCACCTCACTTTTACATTTTCCATTTTGAAACATAATTTTGTGAAACCTAAGGCCGAACTGGCCATTCATAAAATATAGAAATAAAAAATCAGATAGAGCAGAGAGACCTCTCTGCTGGTTCTTATAGGATAACATGAAAAAAAGAGCAAGTCAATCGGCCAATGTCATTAAGTTAACATTGTATAATAGTTGACTCAAAAATAAAATGGTAGGAGAGTTTTGTACTTTCCTGCCATTTTGCATTTTTAAGCATGCTAATTAGACAGATTTGCATCTGCCTAAAAAATGATTCCATTTTTGTAAATTTATGCTACTCTATATAGGAAACCATGAAAGACTTTGATCGTAAGATTTCTTTTACGATGTCTATCATTCCTTACAGGAATGATATGTCTTGCTATAATGGTTTCTAAATTGGGTGATGTGGCTTTTCCTCTATAGAATAATCTGCACATGTGAGCTGCAATCGAAAAATTGGCTTTATATGTATATTTTCTTTGCTTCTTTTCAATGACTATGTGCGAGGTAATCATTTCTGCAAAGTTATACATAATTAGATGTGCGTATATTTCTTGATGGATACACATCACCTTTTTGGAATGAAAATCTAACATTCCTACAGTATATTTTAAATCTCTAAAAGATGTTTCAATCCCCCATCGTGATGCATACAATTCTCTTAGTTTTTCAGGTGGGTATACATCCTTATCTAAATTTGTAAGTACTGTTTCATAGAGTTCATCTGTCACCTTGAAGCGAACAATTCTGAAATTAAGTTCGTAAAAAACTGCTGGATCATTTTTCTTTGATTTCAGAGGAAGATACTCAAAGGAAGTAGTACTTGGTACGAATTTATAGTAATTTTTTCTTTTGAATAATTCTTTCGTTTCTTTTGTCTGTTTTCGTGTTAATTGCAAGTTTATTTTTTCGTCAAATTCATCACTATCAGGTAAGTCCAAGCCTTGCTTTATTCCATTTTTTCCATCCTTGATTCGTATTAAAAAATACCATCCTTTTTCTTGGATATGTGCCATGTTGTTATATGACTCATAACATCTATCAGCAACAACAAGTGCCTTTGAAATATCTGATCTATCAACCATTTCCTGAAGTGCGGAATGTTCATTCCAATTCAAGCGACCTTGAATAACGGCATCTGTATAAATATGATGTTCTAAATCATACAAAGCATTTAAATGTAAGAGATTATACGGTTTTTGTCCATTACTTCCTGGATGATAGGAAGTGGAATCGCCAGGATTCGTAGCTATTTGAACATCTGAGCCATCAACTGCAAGGATACGAAGCGTATCAGATTTTTTAGTAGTGATTTTTGAGGTGAAACTTTCAAAAATAGTTTTAAATGCATCTGGTTTAATTTTACTTCGTTGCTGTACAAAGGCAGATGCTGAAGGCATTTCAGGTGATGAATCAAACATATCGATTAGTTCATTTGTTAAGCTTTTACTTTCCATCCCTATAATGCCTCGTATAACTGTCTCAAATGATAGTTTGCGTTTTCTAACGAAGCACTTACCAGGATTAAGACAGAATTCATCTGCTCTATCTGAAACGTGACCTCCTTGTAATCAAGATTTACTTAATTACAAGGGCCGCTCTCGCAACTTCTAAATATAATCAGTAGCGAGAGCGGCCACACATTTTTGTGTTCCTGTCAAGCTTTTGATAAAAAAAGACCCCAGTATTATTTTCTAATACTGAGATCTTGATTTGTCATATTAACTTAATGACATTGGTCAATCGGCCTGCTCTTTTTTTCAGTTACAGTTGAACTGTAACTTTTGTCAAAATTTTGCCTGTACCAGCACATCCCCTTCATATACCACAGTATTTCCCGTAGGTATCACCGTTTCTTTTCCTCTCCTTACCATAACGATCAGCGTTCCAGCCTGCATGGAAATACGGCTTAAAGCTTTTCCGCTCCATTTATGATTTTTATCCACAGTGATCTCTCTGAGAGTCATATTTTTCCGGTCCTCAAACTCCTCTGCTGCCGCGATCATCAGATCACCGGCTTTCAGACAGGTATCCCCATTGGGAACCAGCACTTCTTTTCCACGGATCAGCAGTACCACCAGAAGCTTAGGGGGCAATGTGATCTCCTTTAGACATTTTCCCACATAAGGATGCTGCCCATAGAGATGAAATTTTACGAAGCTGATACTTTCTTCCTCCTGATAATCATTAAAAGTACGACGCACATCTGCATTTTCATCAATCATCTGAAATTTTGCCGATATCCATGGAAGCAGCGTTCCCTGAATGGAAATAGACAACAATACAATACAAAATACCAGATTAAAAAGATTATATCCAAGATGGACCTGGCGCAGGACTACATAGATAGCAAATACAATGGAGGCAACGCCACGCAGCCCGGCCCATGATACCAGACCAATCTGGCCTTTTGAGGATCTGAAACCAGCTAAAAGCGCTGCCACAGACACCGGACGGCCTACAAAAGTAAGGAAGATCATGATCACCAGAGAGGGAAGTATCACCTGAGGCAGCTCACTGGGAGTTACCAGAAGTCCCAGCAGGAAAAAGATCATCATCTGGGCCACACCTGTGAGTACATCAAAAAACAGCACCATATCCCGTTTATGGGGGAGATAGGAATTTCCCAGGATAATACCGCACAGATACACACTTAAATATCCGTTGCCACCGATCATGGAAGGCACCGTATAGGCCAGTATGGCTGCTGCAAATACCAGTATGGTCTTTCCCTGGGCAATGTCAAAATCCACCTGGTTTAAAACAACTGCTGTGGATTTTCCAAACAGCACACCGCAGCCAATACCGAAAAACACCTGAAAAAACAGCATGGATCCTATATTTACAGACTGTCCCGTAAGAACTGCTGTGAGGATCACTGTCAGCATATAAGAGACCGGGTCATTGGAACCAGACTCCATTTCCAGCAAGGAGGCTGTATTTTCCTTCAGGTTCAGGTTTTTGGAACGAAGGATGTTAAATACAGATGCCGCATCTGTAGAGCCGATCACTGATGCCACCAGAAAACTTTCAAGCAGAGGAAGTTTTAACACCAGATGGATAAAAATTCCCGTGATCCCGGCTGTTAGAAGAACTCCTGCACTGGAAAGCAGTACCGCTCTTGATACAACTGGCTTTGCCTCTTTGATATTAGTTCCAAAACCACCATAAAACATAATAAAGATCAGGCTGACAGAACAGATCAGCTCGCTGAACTGGTAATCATCAAAAGAAATCTTAAAAATCCCATCTACACCAAAACACATTCCCAAAAGAATAAATGCAAGCAGGGATGGGACTCCCATTTTGTCGATCAGGCGGCCTGACAGGATGCAGATCACGATCACAATTCCTGTAAGCAGTAAAATCTGGTTCATAGCTTTCCCCTTTCTCCCGGATGTACTAGTACATCATTTTCGAAATACTAATACATTATGAAAGGTATTATATCTGTGAAGAAAACATTCCGTCAAATCAATTGCCTGGTATTTTCTGCATTTTAACAGTATCTTTATGCAGCTGTCCGGCGAATACTGATCCAGCTTTTAAAAACCTTCTGCAAATGATCCCTATATCCCGCCCGTTCTACTGCTTCTGCAGCCGTAACAGGAAGCTCTCCCAGCTTTTCCCCGTTAAAATAATAGGCGATCACACCGGCGCGGGTTCCCGGTGCTACCGGGGCTTCCAGCTTTTCTGCCAGCTCCAGCTTTTTTTCGATCTTTCCCAGGTCTTCTCCTTCTGTGCTAAGCCAGGAAAATGTTCCTTCTGCCTGCAGTGGCACCAGATCCTTTACTCCTCCTGCAACAGACATTTGTGGAAGAGGCAGTTTTTCTTTATCCTCATAGAGCCTGCAGGTGGCATAGCCGAAGCTTAAAAGATTTCTGGCGTCAGAAAAACGTGCCTTGTAGTCCGGTGCTGCCATGATCACTGCGATAAGGCGGACTCCGTCTTTTTGCGCTGTGGCAGAAAGACAGTATTTTGCCCTGGAAGTAGAACCGGTTTTTAAGCCTGTAACCTGAAAATCTACTGCCATTTTCAATAATTTATTGGTATTTGCAAGACCGAATTCCTTGGTTCCCTGACGGGTCACATGCGTGATATTTTCCATCCAGATCGTAGAATAATTATGTATTTCCGGGTAACAGTTGATCAGCTCCCGGCTCATAATGGCAATATCCCTTGCCGTAGTCAGATGATCCGGATCCTCTGTCAGCCCGCAGCAGTCTGTAAAATGGGTGTTCATCATCCCCAGGCCTTCTGCCCTCTTATTCATAGCATCCACAAAGGCCTCTTCTGTCCCTGAAATATACTCTGCCATAGCCACCGAAGCATCATTTCCAGAGGCGATCACAATACATTTGATCAGTGTTTCTACTGTCTGTACTTCTCCTTCTTCCAAAAACACCTGGGAACCGCCCATGGATTTTGCATAGGCACTTGTAGTCACCTGATCTGTCATTTTTATCTTTCCATCTTTTAGGGCATCAAAGATCAGAAGAAGGGTCATTATCTTAGTCACACTGGCCGGACTGCGTTTTTCATCTGCCTCTTTTTCAAATAATATCTTACCTGTAGATGCTTCCATTAAAATAGCGGACGGTGCATGAACACAAACCGCCTGGATATTTGTGTTTACAGGCACTGATACCGGTATTATAGGTTCTGCACCACAGACTGTATACAGGCTGCTTATTACCAGAATACATACTGTCAGGCATAGCCCCATCCACCTGCAAAGTTTTCTCTTTTTCCAATTCTTTGCCATACATTCCTCTTTTACAGCTGCGCCGCGTCTTTTCTTCTTTATAAAATATGAAGAAAACTCTGATTTATGGCAATAAAAAAACTGTCTCCAGTATTTTCGCACTGAAAACAGCCTTATTTCTGACTTTTTATAATTTTATAAACTTCTTACTAACTATCTTTTAAACTTCCTTTAATGCCTGGCGGATAGCCTCTGCCATCTCTTCATACTCTGCATCTGTAAGAATAGTCCTACCGCTGTTCATCTCAAATGTGCTGCCCCATTCTTCGCCGCCTTTGTATTTAGGAACGATGTGGAAATGTAAATGATGTCCGGTATCACCGTATGCGCCATAGTTTACCTTATCCGGATTGAATACTTTGTGAATAGCTCTTGCAACCTTTGCAACATCTGCAAAATAATCATTTCTCTCTTCATCAGTCAGTTCGATCAATTCGCTGACATGTTTTTTATGAGCTAAGATCACTCTTCCTCTTTTGCTCTGCTCCTTGAACACATACAGCTTGCCTGTTTTCATCTCGCAGCATGGATAACCAAACTTAGCTAACAGTTCTCCCTCTACACAATATGCGCAATTTGGATCTTTAACCATTTCTCCCATTTTTTAGAACCTCACATTCTGTTAGATTTAATTCATTTTTAGAATACCACTCTGGTATTAAAAAATCAACAAAAAGCAGGTTATGATATACTCAGATAGTCTGTTTTATGTTATACTCTTTATAAACAAACATCATAGGAGTATTTTATGAGCAATTTAAATTTCCGGAAGCAGCGCAACCACAGAGGATTTTTCTTCCGCCTGTCCCGTCACCTTCCTACCTTTATATTACTTTTAGTCATCGCCCTTCTGCTTGGGGGCGGTATTTTTGCCTTTTCGCACTTTGTTTTAAAACAGAAGCCCGGATCATTGCCAGCTTCGGCCACTGCCTCTGAGGCAAACCGCAAACCAGATAAGGACAAGCCTTCCACTGCACAAGAACCAGATCCCATTGACACATTGATCGCACAGGCAGATCGTCTGGCCAAAGGATACGATTATGACAAGGCCATGGAACTTTTGCAGCAGGATGCTTCTCTTGCAGCTGACTCCCGTATAGAGGAAGCAGTTTCCACTTATCAGTCTGAAAAGGATGCCCTGGTTCCAGCTGATGTAAAAAATGTGACCCATGTATTTTTCCACTCTCTGATCATGGATACAGCAAAAGCTTTTGATGGAGATTCCCGTTCAGGGGGATATAACTCCGTTATGACCACAAAAGATGAATTTTTAAAGATCTTAGATGCCCTTTACAATGACGGCTACGTTCTGGTGCGCATCCATGATATTGCCTATGAAACCAGCGATGAAAATGGAAATCCTGTATTCACCTGGGGAAATATCATGCTTCCGGAAGGAAAGAAGCCTATTGTCATGTCCCAGGATGATGTGTGCTACTACCCATATATGGACGGAGATGGCTTTGCAAGCAAGATCATCATTGGTGAGGACGGACGGCCTTCCTGTGAAATGAAAATGGAGGACGGAACAGTTTCTGCCGGCTCTTATGATCTGGTTCCGATTTTAAATGACTTTATTGATGAACATCCGGATTTCTCCTATAAAGGAGCCAAAGCTATTATCGCCCTTACTGGTTATGAGGGCATCTTTGGCTACCGCACTGCTTCTTCCTACAGCGAAAGCCCGGATTATGAAAGGGAACGGGAACAGGCTGCTAAAGTAGCACAGTGTCTGCGGGATGACGGCTGGGAACTGGCAAGCCATAGCTGGGGGCATTTATGGATGGGCGTTTCCGGAAACCCTGAAAAGCCTTACAAAATCAGCGATGAGCGTTTCTATACAGATACCGATAAATGGGAAAATGAAGTAAAATCCCTTATCGGACCTACAGATATTTACATTTATCCAAATGGAAACGACATTGCAGACTGGCACCCTTATACAGAGGAAAATTACCGTTACCAGTACCTTGCTTCCAAGGGCTTCCGCTATTTCTGCAATGTGGATGCCAGCAAGCCGGCCTGGATCCAGATGGGACATGATTACCTGCGTATGGCAAGAAGAAACTTAGACGGATACCGCCTGTATGAAGATATGATCCAGGAAGATCCTGCAAAGAAGCGCTTAAGTGACTTATTTGACTCTTCCCAGATCTTTGACACATCCCGTCCTACTCCGGTCACCTGGAATTACGGACAGACGCAGAATGAAACACCTGCTAACGAAACAACTGCAGCACAGCAGTAAAACCGCTGCAAACATTTTTCCATTTTCTGCGTATATTAAATCAAGAATGAACTTTGGGGTATCTTTATGAAACCCAAACTGCAGGTTTGCAGGGTCAGCTTTTCCTACCACAGTAAACATAAGGAAACGCTGGCCCTTTCTGATATTTCTTTTACTGTGGAGCACGGGGAATTTGTAGCCATTCTAGGCCCTTCCGGCTGTGGAAAATCCACTCTTTTATCCCTTATTTGCGGCCTTGACGAACCGGAAGCCGGTGCCATCTTCCTGGATGGGGAACTTCTGGAAAAAAATCCGGGAAATGCTTTTCATATCGGCTACATGTTCCAGAAAGACCAGCTGTTTGAATGGCGGGATATTCTTTCTAATGTCTCACTTGGACTGGAGATCCAGCATCAGCTGACAGATGACCGGAAAAAAGAACTGTCTGCCATGCTTTCTGATTATGGACTTGCCGGTTTTGAACATGCAAAGCCTTCTGCTCTCTCCGGCGGCATGCGCCAGAGAGCCGCCCTTATACGCACCCTGGCCCTAAAACCGGACCTGCTCTTACTAGATGAGCCTTTTTCTGCTCTTGATCATCAGAATAGGCTTACTGTATGCGATGATATCAGCTCTATTTTAAGAAAAACTAACAAAACAGCTGTTCTGGTCACACACGACCTGTCAGAAGCCATCAGTTTTGCCGACCGTATTATCGTCCTCACTCCAAGACCGGGGCGTATCCGCGCTGTTCTGTCTGTTTCATTTCCTGATGATATGAATACTCCTTTAAAACGGCGCAACTGCCCGGAATTTTCCCATTATTTTGATCTTTTGTGGAAGGAGCTGAAAACAGATGACCAGACAGCAGGAATATGAAGCAAAGCTTTTAAGAGAAGCCAGACAGATCAAATTATGCCGTATCATCCTTTTTATCCTTTTTCTGTCCCTGTGGGAGCTGACGGCTTCTTTAGGAATGATCAACCGTTTTATATTCAGCTGCCCCTCCCAGATCCTTTTGTGTCTGTTTCACATGTTTTTGGATAAAAGCCTTTTTCTCCACACCGGAGTCACATTGACCGAAACCCTGGTAAGCTTCTTTTTGTGTACCCTGATCAGCCTTATCACAGCCCTTTTTCTCTGGTCAGATCCTCTTGCTGCCCAGGTGTTTGAGCCTTTTTTAGTTCTATTAAACAGCCTTCCAAAATCTGCTCTGGCACCCCTTCTCCTTGTATGGCTTGGAAGCCGTATGCGCATGGTGGTAACTGCTGCTGTTTCCATTGCTGTTTTTGGCTCTGTCATGACTTTATATACAGGCTTTAACCAAATGGATCATGATAAGATCCGGCTGATTTTTTCTCTGGGAGGCAGTAAAAAAGATGTACTTACCAAAGTTCTCCTTCCCGGCAGTCTTCCTCTGCTTATGAGTACCATGAAAGTAAACATCGGGCTCTGTCTGGTAGGTGTGATCATCGGTGAATTTTTAAGTGCCAAAGCAGGCCTTGGCTATCTTATCACTTATGCATCCCAGACCTTTGAAATGACAAAACTGATGAGTGCCCTGATCATTTTATGCCTGCTTTCATGGATATTGTATCAGGGAGTAACTATACTGGAAAAAAGACTGCGTTCCTGGTAAAAATAATAAACTGCCGTTCCTGGTAAAAATACCTCTTATGCATCCGGCACTTAAACAATGAAAACAGAAAGGCTGAAAAAAACCGCCGCAAAAAAGGCTGTTCTCACCTTTATGCGGCGGCTCATTTTTCTAAGCGGTGATATCACCGTCAGGTAACATGTACGTTTACTTGCAAAGCTTCTTAAATTCATCTGCTACGAACTGTACCTGGGTTCCGATGATAACCTGGACAGCAGTCTTGCTTGGACGTATCACGCCTGCAACACCTGCTGACTTGATCACCTTTTCATTAACCTTTGTATAATCCTTTACTTCCAGACGTAATCTGGTAATGCAGTTGTCAATGGAAGTTACATTTTCAGGACCGCCAACGCCTTCCAAAACGATTTTTGCAACGGAGGTGTAATCATTGTTTGCCAGAGTTGCCTTTAACTCTTCTGCATCATCATCTTCCCGTCCCGGTGTCTTTAAATTGAACTTTGTAATAGCGAAACGGAATACGATATAATAAAGAACGCCAACTGCGATACCTACCGGGATCAGCAGCCATGGATTTTCTGCAAGTGGCGTAAAGGAACTAAGTACCATATCAACAGCACCGCCTGAGAAGGAGAAGCCTGCACGGATCGGCAGGGCAACGGTGATGCCTGCTGTAATACCTGCTAACAGGGCATGCACTACATACAGCCCTGGAGCCAGGAACATAAAGGAAAACTCAATTGGTTCTGTAACACCTGTAAAGAAAGAACAGAAAGCTGCAGAAGCTAAAAGTCCGTAAACCATTTTCTTCTTAGCAGGTTTTGCTGTCTGATACATAGCGATGCAGGCTGCTGGAAGACCAAACATCATAAATGGGAAGAATCCGGTCATATACATACCTGTCTGTCCGTAAACACCGGTATTGCCCCAGAATTTGCTCAGGTCACTGATTCCTGCAACATCAAACCAGAATACAGAGTTTAACGCATGATGCAGGCCAAATGGGATCAGAAGCCGGTTAAAGAATGCATAGATACCTGCTCCAACAGCACCCATTCCGATAAATGCTTCGCCTAATGCTACCAGACCACCGTAAACCAGAGGCCATACTACAAACAGGACTAAAGCTGCAACTATGGAATAAATAGCTGTAAAGATCGCAACTGCTCTCTTGCCGCTGAAGAATGCCAGTGCATCCGGCAGTTTAACAGTCTTATATTTGTTGTAGCATGCAGAACCGATAAGACCGGAAAGAATACCAACGAACTGGTTGATGATCTTACCAAATGCAGGCGCTGCCTCATGTCCGGTAATACCGGCAACAGCACCGGGACTTAACAGTGTGGTGATCATATACATAGATACAAGACCTGCCAGACCTGCTGTTCCATCTGAATCATCTGCCATACCTACGCCTACACCTACCGCGAACAGCCAGGACATATTATCGATCAATGCTCCCCCCGCTTTGATCAGAAACAGTCCGATAGAGTACGATAAGCCTCCTGCGGTAAATCCCTGAACCTCACCTGCCATAGCTGCCGGTGCCAGGATGTATCCGATACCCATAAGGATACCGCACACTGGCAGACACGCCACTGGAAGCATCAATGACTTACCAAGTTTCTGAAAAAACTTCATCATAACTAAAAACCCCTTTCTTTTCAGGGATTTCGCTTTTAAGATAAAAAGTTCCCCGTTTTGCAAGGGATCCATCTGGCAGAACGGGGAATTCTCATATTGAATAAAAAGTTACTGTTTTTTCTGCATAAGCAATCAAAAAGGACACCTTTTATTGTATAATTATGTTACCCACAAAACAACACGAAAGAAGGTGTCCTTAATGAAAAATTAGCATTAAAGAAGCTGCTAACTTATATGAAAAGTGTATATAAAATCCCGGAGAAAATCAAGGGGTTATCGGACAAAAGAAAAAGAAGAACGATCCCATTATTTAATATCGTCATGCCGGCACTGCTCTTTCTGATGCTGCAGTATGAGAGTTTTCATACAGTTTTTTCTGCGCCTGAAAGTATGGGAAAACGATTGAAAAACTGCATACATGGAAAAATACCTAAAATTGATGCGGTCCGTGACCTTCTTACCCAGATAGATCCAGATGAGATCCGTGAGATCCACGACCAGACGATCGATATCATAAAAAGCAACCGTGTATTTCGGGAAGGGACTATAGGTGGATATGTTGTAGCCGGTATCGATGGAGTGGAATTGTTCAACAGCACAAAAAAGTCCTGTTCGGACTGCCTTAGCCGGAAAAACCGTGCAGGTGAAACAGAATATTTCCACCGGAGCGTGGTCTGTATGACAGTAGGAAAAACGCCACATGTAATCCTGGGCCAGGAAATGTTAAAACCGAGGGACGGAGCGGAAAAAGATGAAGGAGAACTGACAGGAGGAAAAAAGCTGATCAGACGTCTGAAGGAAAGACACGGACATTTCGCAGATGTGATCGTAGCAGATGCGCTGTATCTGAATGCCCCATTTATCAATACGATAAAAGAGTGCGGACTGGATGCGGTGATCCGACTAAAAGATGAACGAAGGGAACTGTTTCAGGATGCGGAAAGCCTGTTTAAGCGGGATGAGGGGAAAAAAAGGTCGTTTACCTGTGGAAAAAAGAATATAGAAGTCTGGGATCTTTCAGGATTTGAGATAGATAATAGTCCCCATAAGCTTCGTGTGATCCGATATCATGAAAGCTGGAAAGAAAACGAACGCCGGATGTGGCTGGTAACGACTCTGGATCAAGGGGAACCTCGGGTTTTATGGGAGATGATGAACCGAAGATGGGATATAGAAGAGAATGGATTCCACCAGTTGAAAACGTATTATCACGCAAAACATTGCTATTGCCATGCAGCAACAGAAGTAATATTTGATCTGATGATCATCGGCTTCAACATGAGAGAATTATACCTGTATCGCCGTATTCAAAGATTTAAAGAAAGTGGAATCAGCCGAAAAAGTGTGAACCGGAAGTTTTGTGATGAGCTATTATTGGAAAAAGTAAAAAGTATCTTGTATGAAAAGGGCGGATAGTCTGTCAGTGGGAAAATAAAAACAGGCGCTTTGAAATGAGCTAAATTTAACTAAGGGGGGACGTTGTGCGCATTCAGCTATTCAGGAAGCAAAAGAGAAAATAAGCGTGAGAGGGGCACTATTTATAAATATACAGTGCTAAAAGCGAAATCCCTGCTTTCTTTTGATGCCGGCAGACATCTGCCCCCGGCTGATTTATTTGAACCCCTCTCCTGGTTTCAAATCCCCTTTCTATCCACGTTGATGATCATTACAGCGTAATGATCTCATCCATGACTTTTACTGTTTTTCCCGGGTGACATACCATATCCGGGAAATCAGAAACATTGCAGACGATCACCGGTGTGATCACATCATAACCAGCTGCCTTGATCTGCTCTATATCTGCTGTGATCAGCAGGTCGCCTGCTTTTACTGTGTCTCCCTGTTTTACATGGGTAGTAAAGAACTGCCCCTTTAGATTTACAGTATCTAAACCAATATGGACGATCACATCTGCGCCGCTTTCTGTACGGATGCTCACTGCATGGCCGGTTTCAAACAGAACTGTCACTTCACCGGATGCCGGCGCCCTGAATTCATTTTCAGCAGGCTGTATTGCAACACCTTTTCCTAAAATCTCCTGCGCAAAAGCCGGGTCAGGAACTTCACTTAAAGGTACTGCCTGACCTGCAACCGGCGCCAGGATCTGCTCCTTTTCTTTTTTGGAACCGAACAATTTTTTAATTCCCTGAAACATGATGATTTCCCCCTTATAGATCACAAATCATACTCGTCATATATTTTGGTTCTCTGATACCGGATTGCTGCGTACTCTGCACTCCCGCGATCCTATGTTTATAAATAACAAAAACCAACTTTGAACACATATCTACATATAGAAATATCATTCAAAATTGGTTTTGCATGTTGCCTTAAAGCAACCAATATTGTCAATAATGTAACGATATAATCATAATATCATCATTATCACCATTAGTCAATGCACTTTCTTACGGTTTTTGTTGATTTTGCCCAAAAACATGTTTTTTTATTGCTTACTGAACAGACACTACCTTATAATCCTTATCTTCTACTGCCTTTGTAAGAACGGCATTGTCTACATCCATTTCCAAGGTTACAACAGCTGTTCCTTTTTCGTGGCTTACTTCTGCGCCTGCTACACCGTCTAATGCTTCCAGAGCCTTCTTAACAGCTGCCTCACAGTGTCCGCACATCATTCCCTCAATTTTCATTGTCTTTGTCATGGTCATATTCTCCTTTTTTGTTTCTGTATTTATTTCTGCCGCAGCAACCACTTTTCCTGCCGGAACAGCTGCTTTGCGGCGGATCTTCTTATCTTTGCGGCTGTCTTTGACATTCAGTAAATTCAGCCTTAACGCATTGGTCACAACGCAGAAGCTGGATAAGCTCATGGCTGCGGCGCCAAACATCGGGTTTAACTTCCACCCAAAAACAGGGATCCAGATACCTGCTGCAAGAGGGATCCCGATCACATTGTAGAAAAAGGCCCAGAACAGATTTTCATGTATGTTTCTAAGAGTTCCGCGGCTTAAACGGATTGCTGCAGGCACATCGCTTAAACGGCTCTTTACCAAGACTACATCTGCTGCATCAATAGCAACATCTGCACCAGCACCAATGGCAATTCCCATATCAGCCCTTGTAAGAGCAGGGGCATCATTAATACCGTCACCTACCATAGCAACTTTGCCCTGTTCCTTTAGCTTGCGGATGACTTCCTCTTTTCCATCCGGAAGAACACCTGCGATCACCCGGTCTACGCCAGCCTGACGGCCAATGGCTTTGGCTGTGCGTTCATTGTCACCAGTCAGCATAACTACTTCGATGCCCATATCCTGCAGTTCTTTTACTGCCTGTGAACTGTCTGCTCTTATCACATCAGCAACTGCGATCATACCCATAAGTATACCATTTTTCAGGAACATCAGGGGAGTTTTTCCCTCTTCTGCCAGTTTTTCTGCCTGGTTTCTGATCTTTTCCGGGATCTTCGTCTGGCTCTGGGCAAATTTCAGGCTGCCGCCTTTTACATCTGCATCCCCCACTTTTCCTTCCAGGCCATTTCCGGGAAGTGCCTTAAATCCAGTAACCGTAAGCTGTTTTGTCTGCTTTTCTTCCCCGTAAGCTACGATCGCCTTTGCCAGTGGATGCTCACTTTTGCTTTCCAGTGAATATGCTGATCGTAACAGTTCTTCTTTAGAATATCCATCTGCTGCCAGTACATCTGTTACCTTTGGCTCACCGCTGGTGATCGTTCCTGTTTTATCTAATACTGCGATCTCAACTTTTCCAGTTTCTTCCAGAGAAACAGCAGTCTTAAAAAGGATACCGTTCTTAGCGCCCACACCATTTCCTACCATAATAGCAACAGGCGTGGCAAGTCCTAAAGCACACGGACAACTGATGACCAGAACAGAAATGCCTCTTGCAAGGGCAAAACCGACGCTTTCCCCAGCGATCAGCCATGCGATCACAGTAACAACTGCAATGGAGATAACTGCAGGAACGAAAATGCCGGAAACCTTATCTGCTACTTTGGCAATGGGTGCCTTGGTAGCTGCCGCATCACTGACCATACGGATGATCTGTGAAAGTGTAGTATCTTCACCTACACGGGTGGATTCACAGCGGATAAAACCAGACTGGTTAATGGTGGCTGCGAAAACACGGTCTCCTGCCTGCTTATCTACAGGAATACTTTCACCAGTAAGAGCCGCTTCGTTTACCGCGCTGTTTCCTTCCAATACAATACCATCAACAGGTATGTTTTCACCAGGCCGGACAACAAATATATCTCCGGTACATACCTGCTCAACAGGTACTTCAGTCTCTTTTCCATCTCTTTCTATTATAGCGCTTTTGGGTGACAGTTTCATCAGGCTCTTTAATGCATCCGTTGTTTTTCCCTTAGAACGGGCCTCTAACATTTTTCCCACTGTGATCAGTGTCAGGATCATCGCAGCAGACTCAAAATAGAATTCGTGCATATAACCCATAACAGCCTCTGCGTCCCCCTTATGCTGGGCATAGGTCATGGCAAACAAAGCATATGAGCTGTATCCGAAAGATGCAAAAGATCCTAAAGCTACTAAAGTGTCCATATTGGGAGCACCATGGAACAGGCTCTTAAAACCGTTGATAAAGAACTTCTGATTTATGATCATAATGATCACGGTAAGATACAGCTGTACCAGCCCCATCATCACATGATTGCCATCCATAAATGCCGGCAGCGGCCAGTTCCACATCATATGTCCCATAGAAAAATACATAAGGACAAGTAAGAATCCTGCCGAATATAGCAAACGTTTCTTTAAAATGGGTGTTTCATGGTCTGTAAGGGCTTCTTCGGAAGCTGCAGCGCTGTTTGCCGGGCCTTTTTTTTCACTTTCCCCATCTTTGGCAGATGCACCATAACCTGCATCTACTACTGCTTTTATGATCTCCTGGTCTGTGGCGTTTCCTTCCACCCCCATAGAATTAGTCAAAAGGCTGACTGAGCAGGAAGTTACTCCTGGCACCTTAGAAACTGCCTTTTCTACACGGGCGCTGCATGCTGCACAGCTCATTCCCGTTACTGTATACTGTTTCACTGTACTGTTGTCTCCTTTCTATATCCACCCAGATTCTCCGTGCTGCTGCACTGCGCTACCTGCTGTCGTAGAACGGATCCGCTGATTTTTACTATACCCATTACCTCATCAGCTTCTGCAAGGTGGTCACAAGTTCATCGATCACTTCGTCTTTTCCTGCTCTTATATCTTCTGCCACACAGGTTCTGATATGATTTGCAAGAAGAACCTTATTAAAACTGTTTAATGCTGCATTGGCAGCTGCTACCTGTACCAGTATTTCCGGACAATAAGCATCTTTTTCCACCATGCCTTTGATTCCACGTATCTGGCCTTCAATACGGTTCAGCCGATGAATCAGGTCTTTATATTCCTTTTCAGACCGCTCCTTGGTTTTATGGTGGCAGCAACACTTTTCTTCTTCCATAAACCTTCCTGTCTTTCCCTTTTATTTTCCCCACCTTTTCACTGGGAATATATGCATTATATACCCCACCAGGGTATATTGTCAAGTGGGCTGCCTGCACATTTTTTCTCATTAGGCTGCTTACACATTTTTCCCAGCATTACCGGTCATGCAGCTTATGGACCGCAACATTTTTCAATACTACTTTTACACGGATACTAACAGATACTATATTCATGATGTGCTCTTTCTTGCAGACCTTACTGTCCTGTGTTATGATAGTCTATAATGACAATAATCCTGATTTTGTGAAAATATTTCTTGCAAAAAAGATGCAGAAAGACTCCGGGAGAACATCGTACTGCAAAGGAGGAACTCTATGGATTTAATCAATCAATTTATCGAAAACTATAAAAAGAAGCTTACTTTTTATGAAAATCTTGGACGTATCTCTTCTTCCCAGTTAGAAGATGCCTTACAGTCTGCCGGTATCCGTGCCATGGTCACTTACAGGATCAAAAATCCGGGACGTTTAAAAAGCAAGGTGCTGCGCAGAAATGCCAAACGGAGCATTCCCTATAAAAACATGAAGGAAATTTATGAAGATATTGCAGATCTGTGCGGAATCCGTGTTTCCCTTTACTTCCCCGGAGACCGTGTAAAGGTAGATTCCCTGATCAGCGACCTGTTCCAGATTATTGAACGCAAACAGTTCCCGGAGCAGTCAAAGCCGCCTACCTACAATAAACGTTTTTCCGGTTACTGGGCCAATCATTATCGTATCCACCTGAAAGAAGATATGGTACAGCCTTCAGAAAAACGATACTGCGCCGCAAAAATAGAGATCCAGGTAGCTTCCGTTCTGATGCATGCATGGTCCGAGGTGGAACATGACCTGATCTACAAGCCTATGCAGGGAACACTTTCTGAAGAAGAGTTAGCTATTTTAGACGAATTAAACGGACTGGTGCTTACCGGTGAGATTGCCTTAGAACGTCTCCAAGCCGCCGGAAATGAAAGGATCCAGAACAGCCAGGCTACCTTTGCCAACCAGTTTGAGCTTGCATCTTATTTATACAATTATTTAAGCAACAACTTCCTTCCGGAAGATATTAAGCTTCGTATGGGAAATATTGAACTGCTGTTCCGTTTTTTAAGCAGTTTGAAGATATTACGTGCTAAGGATATTGGTCCCATTGTAAAGTCCGTAAAATTTGAAAAAGATAAGCGTACCATTTCCCAGCAGATCATTGACCAGATCATCAGTGGAAATGAAAAGAAATACCAGGCATACCAGAAGCTGCACTCTGATGATTCCAATTTAAGTGCAGAGCATCAGGAAGCGATCAACTATTTCTTTACCCAGTGGGTACCTCTTGAAAACCTGCTAAACCGTGTGACCAAGCGCAGTTCCCGGTCTGTAAGTGTGTTTAATATCAATGCCTTAAAACGTTTAGACGTACTGGATAAGGAATGTATCAACCAGATCGCCTTTTTGCGAAAAATGCGCAATTCCCTGATCCATGATATTGAGATACCGGATGCCTCTTACATCAGGGAGCAGGGGGAAGAAGCAAAAGCCCTGAGGGAAAAACTTACAGCATTATTAGATACAAAAACAGCAGAGGGGTGAACTTCCTCTGCTGTTCTTATCAGTTTTTATCCATCGAAACCTTTTTGCAAAAATGTCTGCATCATAAAATGCCGGGATCATCGAATTTCCTCTATCTGTGATGTCCGGTTTCCATTTTTTGTTTTAAATTTCATCACATATATCTTAAATGGTGTATCATCTCCCACCATAAATGGCTCTTCCCGGTATATCTTAGCCTGTATTCCCTGCTCTTCCAGTTCCTTTTTTCTCATTTTGGCCCTTTTTAACAGATCTGTGCGGTATTTTTCCTGTTCGTCTCCAAAATGCCGCCTTGGATAGCAGGCTGCTGCCTCATCTATCTGTTCTATCAGTCTGTCTGTCACTTTCCTGTGGGAAGTCCTGTGAAACATCCAGGCAATATATCTGGCCAGTACCCTTAGAGGGTATCTTTTATATAAAGCTACCATTTTTGCAAACCAGCTATCCCCCACCTGCTTTGCCATTTCTTCCACTAACTCTGCTGCCTGGGCAGAAAGCTTCCATGGTTCTTCTTTTTCTCTTACATAAGCTAAAGAGGCTGCCGGATAAAAAAGATAGCTTAAAGGCGGAAATCCCCTTAAAAATGCCAGCTGTTTTTCTTCCTCACTGCAGCATGTTTCTCCCAGATATTCCCATTTATCTCCCAAAATAGCGATCTTGTATTCTAACTGGCGGAGATATTCATAGTCTTTTACCCAAAAATGTCCGATATGGCCGTAGTCATACAGTTCACATTCCAGTGTGATCTTTTTGAAGAATAATGTGCAGACTGTATCTCCCTGATGAACTGCCAGGATATAACGGCCGCCTTCCTGCTCATTTTTTCCTGACCGGTCACTTTCTTCTCTATCTAATTCCGCTCTTAACTCTCCTTCATACTCCGGCAGATAGGTACCCGTCATGACTGCCTCATGGAATACCAGAAAGCTTTCCGCTGTATCATTCATCATATACACCAGGCGGATATCGGAAGGTATTTTCCCTGCTTCCCCTTCCGGCAGACCGATCAGTTCAAACTGTCCCAGCTCCAACAGGTCTGCCAGCTTTTCAAATTCCATTCCTCCACAATCTAATCTCACTCCTGCTCTCCTTCGTTTGCCTCTTCCAGAGTCACCTTTTCCTGCCCATCTTCTACATATTCCAGGCGCAACACAGCCTGCGGCCAGTTTAACGCAATGCGGGCGGTCTTGCCCTTTTCTTCTCCCGCCTTTTTGATCAGATCTAACAGCTCATCCAGAACTGCCCTTGTAAGATAACCGCCTCTCCAGTGGAAGGTAAGCATTTTTCCCTTTTTTGCAGCCTGAAGGGAACGTTTATACACATCTTCTGTCTTTGTAAAGGACAATTTCTTTTCTTTGTAGTAAAAATGATCCCCATCCGTACAAATCGGTGCCGGTGCGATCAATGGCTCATGATCGCGGAAAATATTTTTATCATCCAGGTTAAAGTAATCATAACGGATCTCCTTGGCACCAAAGCTATGCTTACCTAAAGTATTGTCAAAAGTAGCATCCAGATGATAATAAGTACCGTTAATCTTTACAATATTCCAGGTATGACGATATTTAATTCCTTTTTCCGGGTTATTTCCGCAAATTGCGATCATGCACCAGATACCTAATGCATCACAAAGCACTTTTACAGACTTGGCAATGCCTTCACATCCCCCTACTCCTTGTCCCAAAGGGCCTATGATCTCATGGGAATAGGATTTTTTTAATTTATCATAATGAATATTTTCACAGATGAAATCGTGTACATACTTTTCTTTTTCCCACTCTGAAAGCTTCATTGCAGGCCGTGCCAGCTTTTCTACTCTGGCTTTTAATGCTTTCTGATGTTCTTTTATCTTTCCTTTTTCAAAAATATACTCCGGCAGAAAAGTAATATTCGCTGAGTCCTGGTAATACCGGTAATGAAAGCCTTCTGCCCAGAAGATCTCAGGATGATCTAAGCGCAGCTGGAAAAATACATCACTTAATTCTCTTCCTTCTAACTTTGGCACCTGGAAGCTGTCTGAAAGCGCCATAAGCCCCTGATAAATAGCATGGTAAACAGCCTGCTTTGGCTTACTCATCTTTGTATAGTAATATGGTTCCATATTTATTCCTTTCACGATGCTTTAATCCCATTTCACCTCGTATTTTTTATAATTTTCTTTCCAAACACAGTAAAAGACAGCTGATCTGCACCATCTATTTTTATTTGCCCTATCTCGGCTAAGCCAATAAGTATCGTGGACTTCATAGCAGTAATAAGCTTTGGCTTAACCTGCTTTAATATCGGATATACATTCGGCAAGGATAATCATAAACCACAAAAATAACCGCCCTGTCTGCAAACTAAGCGGTTATCTTTATAATCAATAAATATGTGGTCAGATCATCTACCGGTAACACTCTTTTCTAAAATCATATTAGCACCATCTGTGAAAATGTCAAAAATTCATTTTATCTTTTGGTGATTGCCACAACACGTCCTGATTCTACAGTACGTCCACCTTTTCGGTATCAGACCGGTGTATTAAGGTGTGCAAATGGTGATTTTTCGTGTGATTCCTGCAGGAAAACTTTAGTTTTTCCGCTGTATCCATATATTTTTAGTGAATGGTGTTACCATGGTATTTCTTACTTCTAATTTTATACACTTTTCAAATACAGCTTTTGAGATAGATAATTTTCAAACTCCAAAACAATCATGTCAAAGGCTTCTTGCAACATAGCTATTTCATTTGAAACATGATTTTTTTCTATAATTATTCCGTTTTCACCATGAGCTATACTATTTCTTTCATTCACTAACTGATTTATATCTGATTTGTATTTTTCCACACAATTATTCATTCCAAATTTGCTCAATATAATTGTCATTTGTTTATAATTCAAATTTGAATTCGCAGTAAGCAAGGACGGTTCAATATATAATTCTTTATCAAATTCTTTTACAAATTTTTCAACAAATTGGTATGATTGTTCAAAACTTTGTTTTCCAGCAAGAGGTTTCAATACTTTCTGTAAAGAAAATGTGTATAATTCATTAATCACGTTTTTTTTATCTAATTGTTCATTATTCAAATATGTAATGAGTAATTTGAAGCTTTCAACCACAAACCCTTCCCAATGAGCATATATGTATGGTATACACATCCTGTAATATTGTTGTTGTTCTCTTAACGGATATTCATTAAGTGCAATGATTCCTATCTTTTTTAAAGCTTCTAATTCTCTGATTCGCCACTCCTTACTGGCCATAATTTCTTCTGTAAGTTGGTGCATTTTCTTACTCCGTAATATCTAACAACACTTTTCTAGCAATTTTGACCTTATTGGTTATGCTGGTTGGATTACTACTTGCTGACCCAACATATTTGTTAAAATTATCATCTTCTTTCAATATTGCTATTTTTTTGCCCAGTTGTTCTATATTCAATTCTTCCAAATCAATCGTATTTTCAGACAAACTAAGCATTATTGCATCATACATGCTCGTAGTAAAATATCTTTTTCCTAATTTAAATATATTCTCATCCTTTAGTTTTTCTAATATTTTCATTATATTTACAAACAAAGTTTTATCTGTTTCAATCTGTGTATCATCAAATTCTTTGCATTGACTCTCTAAATAATCATCCATATAGTCCTGTATATTAGCTTGCGAATATCTTGTACCTTTATTTTTTAGAGTCAGGTATCTTAATACAAGTTCTTCATAATACATCTTCTCTTCATTGGATACACTAATATTTACTATTTCTCTAAAAATATCATTTTGAGCTAATTCTGCAATAAATTCACTGTACCTGCTGTCTAATCCTCTAAATATACAATTTCTTATCTCTTGTCTCGATAATCCCTCTCCTCCTGTATTTAATCTCTTAAAAAGCTCATATCTCATTTTAAATTCACTTTCTTTAAGAATGATTTCTACTCTACATGGTGTACGCTTAATTTGCAATTTATATTCCAATGGTAAAGTATCAATAGTAATATCTTTCAACCCCTTAAGCATACTTCCCTCTACTAATTTCAAGCCATTTTTAGGGTAAGGATTCCCCTCTTCATCTTTTAATTCATTAAAAAAAGATAACACCGTCGATACTCTTTGCAGTCCATCAATCAGTTCCCATTTTCCATCTGGATTTGTAGCCACAAAAATAGACGGAAAAGGAATCCCTAATAATATTGATTCTATAAAATCTGACTGTCTTTGTTCATCCCATCGAAAAGCTCTTTGATATTCTGGAGAAATAATTATTTCTTTATCTCTATACATATTAATTATCTCTCCAAAAGACATATCCATCCTCTCTGATTTTATTTCTTGCCGATATTTTTGAATCTCTGCACTAATATCCATAATCATGCTTCTCCTATATTCTACTTTCTAAACACTATATACTTATTCATTGTTAAATATCACAGATAATGTCTTCTCCATATCTACCACCAGATTAACAACCAATGCATTTCCCATCATAAATCTACGTTTTCTTAATGGCATCTTCACAGTCTCTCCTTTAACCAAACAATACTTTGTATGGTCTGTAGGAAATCCCTGGATTCGTTCTGCTTCTGCTGCAGTAAGTAATCTCACTCTTCCAGTCATCTTATCTTTCACAATATGAGTTGTTCTACTGAATCCACCCTCAGATGTCAGCATTGTACGTGCCGGTTTATCTTCCTGATCGATCATAGGAATAGCACCTTCTGAGAATACATATTCATGACCTGTCGAACTTGTACGCAACAATTTTTTTGCACCTTTCAGGTACTGCCAGGTCTGTCTATCTTCCTTTGAAAGACACTGATCCGTTTCATCGCTATGTGTGACTGTTGGATCTGTATAATATAATTTTTCTTCCGGAATAAAATACTGCTCTTCTACTTGTCCAGTTTCCATAACATCGCCAAGCGTAATCTGCTTTCCATGATAATCGGGAACGGTCTTCATTGTATATATTATTCCATCTTTCATTATTCCGGAATTTTCAAATGCACATTGAAATGTTTCGGAGACTTCACCTACTTCTACCGGCAGTTTCTTAATTTTCATCTTAGCAGACTCTGCTTTATTTACTGGAAATGTTTCTGCAAAAAAGCCTTCTTTTAAGATTACATTTTCCATACATTCTTTCTTATATTCTTCTTCCAATGCATCTGTATATCCAATTGTATTTAAAACTCTATCCGCATATTTTGTATTATTTTTATAGGCAAAAATAAATGTTCTACGACGTCTCTGCTGATACCCATATTCCGCAGCATTTATCACACGCCATTCCACTGTATATCCTTCATCTCGAAAACATGCAAGAATCACACCAAAATCTCTACCTCTTTGTTTTGCAGGAGATTTTAACAATCTATCAACATTTTCTAATAATACGAATGGTGGTTTCTTTGCTTCTAAGGTCTCACGTATTGACCACCATAAAATTCCTTTTTTTCCCTCGAGTCCTTTGGAAGTAGCTAATGAAGAAGCTACAGAATAGTCCTGACACGGGAATCCACCAACAAGCAAATTAAAGTCAGGAAGTGTTGTCTTATCCACATCTTCAATATTATAATTCGTGGTATCATCACCATTATTATCTAATCGTGTTCCAAATCGATATACATAACAATCATGTGCGTACTGTGTATTTTTCTCTGCTGGCTCCCACTGACTAAACCAAACGGTATCCCATTTTTCTTCTTTTCCATAATCTTCTGCTGTTCTTATATTATTAAGCCCACATCTAAAGCCACCTACTCCGGCGAACAATTCGCAAACTGTTTTCTTCACTTCTTTTACCTCTTTTTTATTATCGAACGATCGTTCTTGGATATAATAACCTATTTTTATATTCTTGTAAAGATCCTTTTCTATTTTTTAGTATGATTTTATAAAATCTTTAATCTGTTGTTTCAGATATTTCTTGTTAAACCAAAAGCATTGTTTTGTCATGTATTCTCCAGTAGGTATCAAAGTATTTTTCAATTCCTCTGGAATTTCTTTTAGCGTGATAATCTCTGCCGTTTTTTTCAACCTCACTGAATTAGCATTTTCACAAAAATACTCGCTCTCACCAGCTTTATTTCTTACATGTGCCACATTATTAAAGTTGCTTTTCGGAAAATTATTTTCATATACGAATATTAATCTTCCATTCCTGTCATGTGATAGCTTCTGTTGTAGTTTTATTCCACCTTTAATAACTTTTCTTGCTTCTTTCCAAACATCTTTTACTTTATTTACATCTTTTTTCGGAAGATACCATATGAAGGCATTATTCAAAATTTCTTGCCCCTCTGCATTCTTTGAAAATACTACAAGTAAAAACTTTGAATCCACCATTTCATCATAAACAATAGATTCTGTCCAATTTTTCTCTTTCAATAATCCATCAAAATCAAACGCTGAAAATGACATATCCTGCGTCGGCGTTCCTTTTTCATCAACCGTAAGTGTCCTTAATTTATAGTTGGCTTTTTGAAATTCATCTGTTTCATCCAAATCGTTTTCACTCTTGAATATCTGCTTAATGATATCGTTCTTTTCACTGTATCCACTGCGATAATTGTGAAATTCCTTTTTCAGCGAATCAACTGTTCTTCCAAAATATGGTTTCAAAGTTTCAATCAGGATATCATCAAACTCTTTCTCCTTTGGTAATACTATATCTGGCAAAATATACAATATTTCCTCTGGTGCAAGCATTCTCTCGTTAAACAATTTTGTCATATACGACTTTTTAAATGAATACGCTCTTGGTTTTGCTTTAGGATATTTGTCATTATATTTTACTTTCTCATCTCCGCCGGCACCTTTTCTAGCAGGACTGAGATACATAAAATCTCGTTCTGATAATTCATGTGCTTTCCCCGCTTTTACATAACGTGCGATTTTTTCCCAATCATGCTGAATGATCATCTGATCTCTTTCTGGCAATTCTTTCAGCAAAATCTCATCTACTTTCTCTACGCTAAACTCCTCACGTTTTACACCTCTGATATACTGGTAATACATAACCAGCAGATGATGATTTTTTGTCCAAAATCTACTCTCTTCATACTCATTCCAATTTTCATCTTTATAGTTGATTTTTCCAAGTGATAATCTCTCTTTTGCTCTATATCCCCTGCTATTGATCAAAAATGAAGTTACTTTCAATTCAATGTCTGCATCTTTAAAATCCGGTTCAGCTTCTTCATTGCACGCATAGTTAAACCAACCTTCTTCATAGGCTTGTCCAATATCTCCCTTTCCGTGCTTCTCTTTTAATCCATTTTCTTGTTGAAATTTCTGAGCTAATTCAAAAATTTCTTTGAAGGAATGTCCTATTGCTTCTTCCGCTCTCTGTTTTACTTCTTCTGGAGTTTTATATTCTTTATTACCCATTATCAATCCTCAATAAAATTCTTATCCAACTGTGACAAAATATAACTATTATTCAACCAAAAACATTGCTTTGGGTACTGTCTTCCGTCTGGAAGTTCATATGTATCTTTTGAATTTTGTGCATGTGGTCTTACATGGCACACTGGATTTTCTGATGATTTCGGAAAATTATTATAATTCTTTCCATTTCTCTTTTCTATCTGAAGTCCTTCACAAAGCACTCTATGCGTCTTTTCCCAAACCGACTTCACATTACCTTCCAGATCATCATATGGAATATTCCAGAACTGACAGCCTTTTAACCTTAATTCATCTTGTTGATCAAATTTATAAACTACAAACAAAAATCTAGTTTCACGTAAATAGTTTCCGAATGTAGAATCTTCCCAATCTTCCTCTACTAGCTCTTTAAATTTGAACGTAGGGAATGACATATTTTCCTTTATTTTATTATTTTTCTCAATACGTATCGTCTTAACTACCACATTTGCTTTTTCAAATTCTTCCGCATGGTTTCCTTTTATCCCCAACATCCGATATGCTAACATTGCCTCAAGACTTTTCGGTTTCTTTTGATATTCTATATGAAATTTATTACATAAATCAGTAACTGACCAATCATAATACGCACCTATTTTACGCACAACATACTCTTCAAAAGCTTCCTCTTCCGTACCCTTGATAATCGATTCATATGTGTTTTTTCCAGGAATAATATAATTGTTCAGGACATATGTCATGTATGAATTCTTAAATGCAAATGCCCTCGGTTTTGCTAATTCATCACTAAATGGCTGCTTTCTCCGGTCTTTTGATGTTGCTGCCTTCGGTGCTGCTCCCAGATACAAAGTATCTCCTTCCGATAACTCATGGGCTTTTCCGTTTCGGATTTTCTCAACAATAACCGCAAAATCATGTGCTATGATTTTTATATCTTGCTCTGGCGGTACAAACAGATTTACATATCCAATACGATAATCCAACCGATTCTTTATCTCTTGTTGATATAAATAATAGACCAATAAAATCAACCGGGCCTTTTGCCACATATGACTATCTTCAAATGTTTCATTAACAACTGAAAAATAGTCTATCATGGTCAATATCAATCTTTCCTTTGCTACCAGTGTCCCATTCTTATTTTGTTTGTATGGAGTTACTTTTAGTTCTACACCTGCTTTATCAAAATCTGGGCGTGCATCATTATTCGTCTGATAGTGAAAATATCTCTCTTCTATCAGTTCTCCCAGACCACCTTTTCGCCTCTTATTCTCGTGCTTAACTTCATAATTTGCAGTCTCCCTGACAACCATAGTTTTGGTGATATCATCCTGCTTACACACATCGGCAAATGTTTTTCCAATTAACCTTTTTGCATATGTTTCAATTGAAATAGGATCCGTTTCATCGTATTCTTCCAAATAATTCATCATTACATTCCCTCTTCATCGTCTACTTCTCCCAGTTTCTGGTCAAATATCGTCTCTTCTATCACTCTTACACACTGTTCTGTATCTTTCAGAATATCTTTTCCCCAGAAATGTATCACGGTCCACCCCATAAAATTTAGCTGCTGGTCCTTTTCTTCGTCTCTCTGGATATTCCTCTCTATTTTCTTAACCCAATAATCTGGATTTTTTCCTTTTTCTAACCGGGGCTTCAGTATTTCCCAATCTTTTCCATGAAAAAACTCACTGTCACAAAAAATTGCAATACGATACTTCGTCAAAACAATATCCGGTCTTCCCGGCAATCCCTTGTAATTTTTTCGATAACGAAATCCCCTATGCCATAGTGCCTTTCTCAGCACAACCTCTATGCTCGTATCTTTTCCACGTATCTTGCTCATATTCTTATGACTTTTTTCTGTAACTTCGCCATGAAAACGTGGTTCTTTTATCGGCATACTTCATCCACCCTCAATACCGTATAATCCATTTTATTGTATCAAACTAACGGCCACTATTCAATTACTTGCCAACAGAAAAAAAGCTGATGTCATCTGTTTCACAGAATCCATCAGCTTATTTTATTTATGCACAGAGCATCTGCCACTCTGCCATATCTGTCCTTGTCCAACGGGAAATATTATAACCTGTACTGTTCTTTTTGTAAACTGTTTTTTGCTTAAAACAGGCTTAAACATCGGGGTTCCGGCCTAAATAAAGGGCTGCTCTCTCTTTTGAAAGCTTTTCACCGATCACGATCAGAACTTCCTGGCCCTTTGGCACTGATTTTAAGCTAAATTCTTTAACAGTAGCATTCAGTTCCAGCCAGCCGCTTTCCTGAGAGTTTTCCGTTTCATCTTTCCTGCCATTCTTCATATAGCCTTTAATACGGAAAATCTTGCCGCAGGCGGGATCTTGAAACATCTTTTTTACTGCTGTTTCCAGCTTCTTAGGGTCCATGGAGAAATTCAGGTAATATAATGATTCAAATACCTTACTCTGTTCCAGAGGCATTTTTTCATAATCTTCCATACGGTATCCGCAGGTCAGCAGACGTTTGTAATCAGCCTCATCCAGATCTTCCCAGCTTTTACACAGGATCTGATCCAGGGTAAATCTGCGTTTACAGTGTACCTGCTCCAGAGTCTGGTTCAGATAAGAAAGAGTTGCCTTTAGCTGCTTTTCCGGCACTTCATCACACTTACTGAAAAGGACACAGCCTGCATCTGCCACTTCAGTCGCCAGCAGATATTTCGCCTCTTTTGAAAGGTCTTCTTCCAGCCCCGCATCTACCAGTGCTATCACATTTCCCGGTTCATAGAAACGATCCAGTGGCTCCTCATAAAGAGCATCAAAAAATTCGTCTACATCATAAATACCAGATGGCTCTATGATCACCCGGTCATAACCGGACATAGCCATTGCGATCAACTTTGTCTTAAAACGGCGTCTGTGGCAGTCTGCATCACAGCCTCCTGCGATCATTTCCAGACTGCAATTATCCCCTTCCAGATCCTGTAAAAGAAGCATATCCACATTGACCGCGCCAAAATCATTTTCCAGTATTCCAATCTTCTTGCCCTGTCTCATCAGATAAGAAGCATACTTTTTTATAAAGGTTGTCTTTCCGGCACCTAAAAATCCAGTGATCAGATCGATCTTTATCATATCTTTCACTCCTTTTGCCTTTTAGTCTCCCAGGCTCTTTTTAGCTGCCCAAATTATATCATTTCACCTGCGCCATGTCCATTACAACATCTAAAAATACATCTGCGCCTGCCAGTACATCCTCATCCTTTGTATATTCCTCCGGATTATGGCTGATGCCTTTAACGCTTGGAACAAAGATCATGGCTGTTGGACAGAGCCTTGCGAGCATCTGGGCATCCTGACCAGCACCGGAAGTAATGCGTTTTACACTTAAACCGTGGGCTTTAGCTGCCTTTTCCACCTTTTCTACAATTTCTTCGTCAAATGGAACCGGATCGAATTCCGTCATACGTTCTGCAGAAATCCTGACATCATCTTCTTTTGCCAGATTTTTTAAGTATTCAGCCAGGACCTTTTCATCATTATCCAGCTTTTCTTTGTCCGGGTTTCTCAGGTCAACGGTAAATACTGCTTTAGATGGGATAACGTTAATGGCATTAGGCTTCAATTCAATGCAGCCTACTGTGGCAACACCTCCTGATTTTTCCACTAATTGTCTTAAGAATACGATCACCTTTGCTGCCGCCAGTCCTGCATCATGTCTTAATGCAGTTGGTGTGGTTCCTGCATGGTTTGCAGCACCTTCAATCGTCACTCTCTGCCAGTGGATCCCCTGAAGGTTCTCTACTGCGCCAATTCGGATGCCCTCATGATCAAGGATCGGTCCCTGTTCAATATGCAGCTCAACAAATGCATATGGCTTAATAAATCCAGGTTCTACCGTTCCTTCATATCCAATGCGCTTTAATTCATCCCGTAAAATAGTACCGTCAGTCCCTACTGTGTCCAGAGCCTCTTCCACATCCATGCCTCCTGCATAAACCAGGGAACCCATCATATCCGGTGAATATCTGACACCTTCTTCATTGGTAAATGCAGCTGCAACAACAGGTCTTGCTGAAACCATTCCATTATCCTTTAATGTTTTGATCACTTCAATACTGGAGATGACTCCCAGACACCCGTCAAACTGTCCTGCATTGATAACAGTATCAATATGGGAACCTATCATAAGAGGTGCCTGATCCTTGTTTTCAGGTGTCTCCCAGATACCAAAAATATTTCCGATCCGGTCCGTCACTACCTCCAGGCCAGCTTCCCTCATCCATTCAGAAACCAGGTCTCTGCCCTGTTTATCTGCATCAGAAGCAGCCAGTCTTGTTCTTCTTCCTTCTGTGTCTTTTCCAATTTTTCCCAGTTCATTGATCCTTGACAATAATCTTTCGCCATTTACAGATACCATGATCATATCCTCCTTATATTACCGGCAATGCTCTGTCCGGTCTTTATCCCCAGTATAGTCACATGGTCTCCATGTTTCTATCATTAATAGAACGGATTATATCACATTTGTACCATATTATTGCTGTTTCCATTCCGGAAAACATAGAAAAGTGGTATACTTGGGATAATTTATATCAGAAAAGACTCTGAGAGGATATCACTACAAAAAAGGAGAATAATACTTTATGAATGTTTCCTTTCCCAAATGCAATCAGGCCGGAACTGAATTTGTCATTTCCACCACCGATGACCTGCAGGAAAAAGTCAACTATCTGTCAGAAGACTTTCCTGTTTCCATTTTCACACAGACCTATCATCATGCAGCCAGGGACTCAACCCCCTTCCACTGGCATAATGAACTGCAGTTAAACTGGGTTTTCCAGGGAGAGCTGGAATATTGCATCAACGGTGATTCTCTCCGACTATCCGGGGATAAGATCCTACTGGTTAAAGGCCACCAGCTTCACAGTTCCCGGACCACGGGAAAAGATGCCTGTTCTCTGTGTATTAACTTTTCCCCTGATATTTTTCATCCCATGATATTAAAGCACTATATCCGTCCTTTTCTGGAAAATGAAAATTTCACCAGTTCCATCCAGCTTTTAAACCTGGAACAGATAGACATTTTGAAAAGCCTTTTAGATCAGACTGGTGAACCTTTGGGATATTTTTCCGTTATCAACTTTCTATCCCGTATATTTGAGGAATTGATCCGCTCCTTTGATGAAAAACCAGCGCAGAATGACGAGGAAGAAATAGAATTGTTCCAGTCCCTGTTAAGTTTCGTCCACAACCATTACCAGGACCCTTTAACTGTCCGCCAGATCGCTGCTTACGGGATCATCAATAAAAACCGCTGTACAGATCTGTTCCGCAAATACACCCGGCTGTCTCCTATTAAATACCTGAACAAGTACAGGCTTTATATGGCAAAAAACCTGATCTTGAACACAAAAAAGCCCATATCTGAGATCAGTGCTGATGTAGGATATAATCAGATAAGCTACTTTATTGAACAATTCAAGGGAGCTTATGGCCTTTCACCTTTAAAATACAGGAATCTGTTTGCCGGCACACCCTTTCATAAATAATGTTCTCTCGGAATCTTTCTGTGCCTGATTTTGTGAGAAGATTTTTTGTCAGTTGTGCCCAAATTTCTGAGGCGTACGGTGATGAAATTCGGGTACGACTGGCGGAAAATCGGCCATAAAGGCAGGTGCAGGAAAGACTCCGAGAGGACATTATAATGTACCAGTCAGTCTTCTGAACGGACCAGCAGCTTATCATAAGTCAGATCCATTCCTGCTGCCCCCAGGGGAGCTGTTATCAGAATAGCAAGAACAGCTACAGACAAAACGATCTGTCCGCACGGCAATCCCATTGCAAGAGGTACTGAACCGATTGCTGCCTGTACTGTTGCTTTTGGCAAATAGGCGATCACACAAAACAGCCTTTCTTTTTTATTTAATTTCGTTCCCAGCATGCAAAGGGATACTCCTGCTGCCCGAAACATTAAACCAGCAAAGATCATCAGAACTGCTGCAATCCCTGCCTGCATGGTGTAACGGATGTCCACTGCTGCACCTACAAGCACAAAAAGGATCACCTCTGCTGCGATCCATAGTTTTCCAAATTTTTCCGAAAGACGTTTTGATACCCCGGGAACACATTTGATCCGGATCACCGCTGCCATGCTTACTACAGCCAGCAGACCTGAAACAGATATTTTTCCCTTTAACCATGTTTCCACTGACATTAAGAAAAACGACATTCCCAGGATCAAAATCACTTTCATACTGTTGCGCACATATTGTTCTTTTGCATAAGCAGTTTCAAAAAACAGGCTGAGACCGTATCCAGCCACTGCTCCCAGTACTATTCCCGAAAAAATGGATACCGGGATATTGATGAAATCTGCAGCATGTGCACTGCCTCCCTGGGCCATATTTGTGAACGTGGAAAACAGGACAATGACGAAAATATCATCACAGGACGCACCTGCCATGATCATCTGCGGGATCCGCTGGTCTGTACCGTATTTTGTCTCCATCAGCTGTACCATTCTCGGTATCACAACCGCAGGTGATACAGCACCTAAAACAGCACCCATCACAGCTGCTTCCACCCTTGAAATATGCAGGATAGTTGGGGCAAAAATAACAAAAGCCAGAATTTCAAAACTGGCAGGAACACAGGACATCATAAGCGCCGGTCTGCCTACCTTCTTCAGATCTGCCAGATTCAGGGACAATCCTGCTTTCAGCAATATGATGATCAGTGCCATCTGCCGCAGCTCTGAAGAAATCCCCAAAACCGAATCTGAAAGCCAGTTTAATACACAGGGTCCCAATAAAATACCTGTGATCAGCATACCTATGATACGGGGGATCTTAATTCTCTGGCACAATGCCGCCATGGCAAGTCCCAGTAAAAATACAAATGCAAGTGAAGTCAACATGTTTTCTTTTCTCCTTTTTATGGTGTAATTACTCCCCGGATCATCTGCCGCTGGTATCTGGAAAACCTGTCACTGACAGTTTCTTTCTGATATATAACAACAAAAAAGCTGGTGACTCCGTGAGTATTTCATCACAGAAGTCATCAGCTTATATTTATTAAGCGGTTTAGGTTTCCCATGGGAGAACTTCATTCCCTGGAGCATATTATAAGACAGAATGAATTGTTTGTAAATATTATTTTTCTGTATCCTTTTCTTTCAGATCTTTTTCTATACCTTCTATACTTCCCATGGAACTGGCCCCATTATAAAATGCGCAGCCATTTCGTCAATTTTCCTTTACATGATACAGTGCCTTATCTGCATCCTTGAAGATGCTCTCTCCCGGATTTTCCTGATCAGAAAATGCTACACCTATGCTTAATGTAACTGCAGGAACCTCACTTTCTACCTTTGCAAGTTCTTCGCTTACATATTTAATCTTATCTTCAATGGTGTACTTCAAACAACTGGTCACATCCACCATAATCACAGAAAACTCATCTCCGCCAATACGACAGACATAATCAATGCTTCGAAATGCCGGTTTCATAGATATGGGGAAGTTTTTCATAGGAACCTCACCATCCTGCAGCTGCTTCGCCGCCCTTTCACAGGCAATATACTGCTCTGTGGTCATCCGCAGGATTTTAAACTCTTTTTCGCTTCGAAATGAAACCACTGCAAATAATACCGCCAGTACAAGCGTTACCTATAATGTCCACGCACTTACTTTCCGTATTTTTATCCTCTTTGCCATGATGTGTATCCCCGCTTCCTTTGCTGTCTGAATTTAATCATCTGTCATGTTTTTTGTCAATTTGAGGAGTCCGGCAGAACCCCTTACCGTTTGTCCTTAAAATCTTAACTAAATTTTAACGCTGGTAAATATCAGCGCCAAGGACAGTGCCTGGAAATAGCCCCTGGAAATACTTTTTTTAATTTACCCCCGCTTATGCAGGGAACACTATCTTGATCATAACTAATTACGGATCACCCCTGCTAGTGCAGGGAATACTTTATTTTAACACATATCTAATCAAATAGAAAAGAAAATCAATTAACTTTCGGTAATATATCTTTTGCTTCCATAACATCAACCAGTGTTTCAATCTCCTGGTCCATTCTATTAAAACCATTCTTTACCTGATATTCCAGACTTGCTAATCGCAAATCCATATTGTCCAGTTTATTCTGGATAACCTTATTCTGAAGCCCCAATATCTCAATTTTTTCCTGTATTGGTTTTAAATATGTTATAAACATATCCTGCATAGCTTCTACCATTTCCATATTATCCATAGCATCCCCCTCCTTGTATTTATACATTAACAGCAAACATATGTTTTGTCAAGAGTTGGGGTTGATTTAATTTTACCCCCGCTTATACAAGGAATACCCCTGTTCCATATTTCCTCCACCTCCGTTCATGGGTTCATCCCCGCTCACGCGGGGAATACTTCATTGCAGAGAAACCGTCCGTGGCCATGGAAGGTTCACCCCCGCTCACGCGGGGAATACACAGTTACATGGCAGGTATCTGTTACCGAGTTAGGTTCACCCCCGCTCACGCGGGGAATACTTTGCATTCTTCCATTCATTCTGTGCCCAGCTGGGTTCACCCCCGCTCACGCGGGGAATACGAATTCTTGCATGTATGATGACTGCTCAAATAAGGTTCACCCCCGCTCACGCGGGGAATACGTAATACCGGCACGGCTGGCCATCCGAATGATAGGTTCACCCCCGCTCACGCGGGGAATACTCATAGTAAGGGCATCTTACCCGTACACTATAAGGTTCACCCCCGCTCACGCGGGGAATACTCTTAGGCATCGTTTCAGCCTGCTTAGGTTCTAGGTTCACCCCCGCTCACGCGGGGAATACCGGCTCTGGAAACTTAAACTTGCCATTATCTAAGGTTCACCCCCGCTCACGCGGGGAATACACTAAAAGAACCCTTATATTTCCTCACTTTTCCAAGTCCCCATCCTCACATTTCATTTAACTTCTGATACAGCTGCCATGTAAGATAACAGTCTGCCAACGCCCTATGCGCATTTGAAACTTCATACCCTAAATGTTTCATCAACACCTCTAACTGATAACTTCCCACCCCTTTTATCTTTCTTCGCGACAATGCCAGTGTATCTCTGGAAGCGGTTCCCAACCTCATTTCCAGTTTCATTTTCCTACAGGCAGCGCGAATAAAATTATAGTCAAACGCAACATTATGTCCTACTATGATCCTGTTCCCGGCAAATTCAAATAATTTTTCCAGAACCTCTTCCAACGGTCTTCCCATACTTTGCAATTCCTGTTCTGTAATACCAGTCAGCTTTTGAATCTCTACTGGGATTTCGCCATTTATCCTAATGAGCATGGAAAATTCTTCCGTCACAGCTCCTGACTCTACCTTTAATGCACCAATTTCTATTATCTCATCTTTTTCCAGTGATGTACCTGTCGTTTCTATATCAAGTACTACATAACCTTCCTGAAACTGCTTCTTAGCACGGGCTTTAGCCATCCGTTCTGCCATATACAGCTGTTCTGCCCGGCTTTTAGCTCCCTGATGCCTTTGTTCTTTCTTTTCTGCTCCATCAGATTTTCTGGCAGCCGGAAGCGGTCTTCTCATCAGCTTTATTCCGTCAAGATCAACCGGTTCCCAGGTTGTATTATGCACACGAAAATCCATTTTCTGCTCGCCCGGTGCGCTAAAGACCATGGTCGCCTGCCCGGATTTTATGTTTTCACAAATACGCTGCCAGACTTCCTCTCTTACTCTGCTGCTTACATTTCCCACAAATACACCAGTATTGATCTCGCACAGCCATTTAGACAGATCGCCGCGGACTTTTGGTGGACAGTCAGATAGCATGATCACGATCATTCCCATTCCTCCTGCCCATATGAACGTCCATTCCCGACAGTTCCTTCCTTATCATCCCATAAATAAACTGCTTCTCCTGTATCTTCTTTTCCTCTATCTTCCTTCTCTTCATCCTCATCTTGAAACAACCAGCGGATATCTTTTACCATACGTTCCAATATATGCTTTTCCGTCATCACATCTCTGACTTTCCTGCGGACGATCCCCGGAAGGTCTTCTGGCTCTTCTGACGCCACCTGAAAGGCAACAGGGATAACCACCTCTGATTTATACAGATCTGCAATATCATATACAAAAGAACAGTCATGTCCAACATGGATAAAACCAAGTCCCGGTGACAGACCAAGTGCAAATATCACCGCATGAGCCAGACCATACAAACAGGCACATCCTGCTGATAACGCCTGATTTACCGGATCTCCTGTTTCAAAATGCTCTGGATCATAATCTCTTCCGTTCCATTTCACATCATACTCTTTCGCATATTTCCGATAAACAGATCTTACTCTGCTTCCTTCTCTTCCACGCAGCTGCTGAAGCGTCATTTTAGAAGAATCTTCTTCCGGAAAACGCAATTGATACATTTTTCTTACGATCATAAGGTGTTTTCTCTGATTACTTACACACTGCGCCTGTCGGACCAAAAAAGCGGACCTGTGGGTAAGAGGCCGTCCACCTGCATAATACCTGACACCATGTTCTCCTACCCAGACTACATTGACCCCCGCATCTCCGATCAGTTCCATAGCCCGATGGGACACCGTCGTTCCCGGTCCTAAAAGCAGTACCGAAATAGATGCTGCAGGAATATGGATGATCCCCTGCTCATCCTTAACGGTGATTGCACTGTCCTGGCGGTTCAATTTACAATGTTCAAAATACAGAAATGTCATCCTGTCCCTGATCTGAGGCAATGCCTGCAACTCAGGCCGTATCATTCCCGGCATTTCATTCATATGCTTCTCCTTATTTTGCTGTTTGCTTCAAAAGAAAATCCAAGAACAGCTCCATCGTCAATTTTATACATGAACGATCGTAAGCAGTCCCATTCCATAGGCCTTTCCTCTTCCAATACCAGTTACCAAAAGCTCTTTAAATTTGTCTTCATCGCAAACCTTCAGGATTCCTTCGTAAGTCACTCCTTTTATGCTGACCCGGTTCTTTCCCTGTTCTTTTCCTTTTCTGAAAATATGCCAGTTTCTCTGAATGATCTGAAAATTTTCCGGCAGCAGTTCAAAACCATGTTTTTGTGCCCTGTTAAGAAGCCATTCTTCCTGGTACTTAAGAGAACAATGGGCCTTTACATGTCCTCGTTCTCCCTGCGTACTTACAACGCTTTTCGTAGGATTTGCCACCAACTTAAAATGCCACCAGGTATCATTTTTTACCCGTCCCAGAAGTGGCGTATAATCTTTTGTCTGATAGGCGTTTTCATCATCTGGAAAACCATACCGACGGACTCCACTGCTAAGATCCGGTCTGTCAGAGCTTAATATCAGCAAATACAGCCTGTCTCCCAGAGACTCAAGTCTCCACAGATTTCTTTTTCTTTCTCCTGAAAATCCACTTTCGACCATTCCATGGATTTTCTCCTGTGAGCCCAGAAGACGTATGGTATCCATATTTCTTGTATTTAATTCCATTCTGGTCAAATACATATTTTCATCACCTCACAATTCTCCCATGGCATCATGTTCTCTTATAATATCCGGATTTTTACCTGAAGTCATTTTTTCTGAAGCCACTTCATCTGACGCTACTTTTATTTCCGCACGTTTCAGCCTTCTGTAACCATACTTTCTATAATACGGATCAAAAGATTCTGCCTTATCTTTTACCATACTGCCTGTAGGATCATCTGGCACACATTCTATAAACATCGAAAGTTTAGAAGGCATTTTTTTCTTTTTCCACTCAGGTCCCTGCCACGGCTCTTCTTCCAGTGCTTTTTCCAACGACAGATCCCGTATTCCCAAAACCATACCAGCTTCCGGCGGACAAGACCGTCTCCCCAGAAAAAGTGGAAATGCCGGATGCTTCAGGGCATATTCCAGTTTTCGCAGAAAAATCTCATCTCCGCACTCTAAACCAACTAAAAAAATGGCATCTGACAGGTAATACCTTGTGGTTATATATGAGTTTTTTTCACTGTGAGCCGTATGAAAATCTTTCAAAAGTCTTCCTTCCTGGTCTGTCCTGACTCCCAGTCTCAGCTTGTTTAAACTGCTGATATCTTCATTTCTCCGAATCCCCAAAGCTGCTGCTAACAGTCCTGTCACTCCACTTTTTGAAGGTGCATTTTCCGTCCGGCGGACTTCAAATTTTGAGTTGATCCCCCATGACTGGACAGGTCCTGCGAAGCGAAGTAACAATGTACTCATTCTTTTCCTCCATCTTCTAACTGCACCTGGATCTCTGTCTTTACACTTTCTAAAAGCTGTTTTAAAGACATAACTTCTGCGGCTTCCTCCAGCTGATCACCGATTCCCAATGCTTTTTCCGGTTCATCTGCATAATTACCATATACTTTTTTCGCATATGTGATCATTGCTTCCACTGACTTGTCTGCATAGCCGCAGTTGCTTAAAATCGGACGTTCAAAAGCTCCGCAAAGATTTAAAGGCTGATTCTTTCTTACTGTAATATATACTGCATCCGGCAATGTACGATTTGCAAATGTATTCTGTTTCCCTGTCGGCATAGAACAGATAAACGCTTTTATAAACCCCTCTACAACCTCTGCAGTATCTTTTCCAAGATGCCGGTATAGCTCCATTACATTTACGGTTGCATAGCGGTACATGGTAAATGAATTAAATTCCACTGTTCCAAGATGACCTGCACCTGCGTTATCTTCTGGTGCGCAGTCGTCTACTGCTGTAAAATAATCGTACTCATTGTGGATCGTATGGGTAGAAATACTGTGTGCAACCTGTGCTGCTGCATCGTAATTTAAAGAAGGATCACTAGCTACCATTCTTCCAAATAAAGCCATGTCATAGGAAGGCTCTTTCTGCATTGCTTCTTTATAAGCCTTTTTATCTGTATTTCCAGATATGATCAGCTGTGCCAGTGCCTTTGCCTGTCCTTTACTCATAAACAAAAGTGCATCGCTCTCTCCGGTTTTATCATTGATCTTGATCCCTGCATTTTTAAGTGCCTCTGCAGCTTTCTTTTCCGTATTTACTTCATCTGTAGCCTGTAAACGTATCTCCTCTGCCACCATTTCGATCACTTTCTTAGTTCTGTTCCCTATATTTTGTTCATGGAACATCTGAGAAAAATATTTTCTCATAGCACGTTTCCATGCCTGGGAAGAAACTCTGGCTCTTGTAGTACCACCATATACTGCTGTTTTAGGACTTCCCGTATCATCTCTGTTTATACAGCTTGGCGGAACTGTCTGTACCACATGCAGATCCACATATAATCTTTTTTCATTCATTTTCCTTCTCCTCCTCTTTTTCTGCTTTTGCATTACAATATCTGTAAAAATCTCTTCCCCATTTTAATCGGATCTCAGGTATCTTTTCTAAATCCTGATATAAATAAAAGTCAACTGCTAACTGCACATAATCCAGACAAATTTCCTTTTGCCTGAATAACTGCACCATTCCTTTCATATGCCATGCTAATTCTGTCAGATCAGATGATACCGCTGCCGCATTAAATCTTCTGCGTACTGCTTTTAACGAATCGGGTTCTTTTGCTGCCATTTCTCCTGCTGCCCGTCCAAAGCCGATTCCTCGCTGATGTGCATTTTCTTCTTTTAAAGAGCGACTTTGCTGGTGGATTGCATACAGTGTAAGCGCCGCATACAATGCCAGTTCTGCCCGTCCAGGTGTATTTCCTCTGCCTGTTAATTCTTCTGGCAAGTCTTCAAATAAGATCCCCCAAAGTTCTGGATCTGCGCCAGGTACTTTTCCAACTCCCTTTCGCATCTTTGCCAGATATGCCCTGGTTCCGCTCTCATCTGGATTTTCTCTTAATGCATGAAGTTTCTTTTCTGCAAATCCTTTGACCTGTTCAATTGGATTTCCATTCTCCATTCCATTCACCTCCTGTCAGTGATAAATTTTATACAATTTTCCAAGAAACCAGTTATACGCTTCTGGTGAAGCATAATACACATCCTCTTTGGTTCTTCCCACAAAAGCAGTTTCTCCTGCATTTGAAACCATTTCTTCTCCCAGTTCTTTCCCACTCTTTTGGATGATCTCGTCCAGCTTTTCACAAACTTCTGATATGTCATCTGTTTCTGGTACGATTTCCATAAGCCATCGTCTAAACGGTTGGTCGATCCGGTCGTAAAATACTTCCTTTGCATAGACAATATCTGCATCTCTGCCTTCTGCCCTGGCAAGATTTCCTTCCAGTGTCCCAATAGCCCCGGCTACTTCTTCACATTTATTGATCTCGTCCAGTATCCTGGTCTGCCACGGGCGGCTCATCTGTAAAAGCAATTCTCCTTGAAAGGCCAGTGAATCATTAAATGTATCATTCACAAAAAAATCTTTATCACCATATTGTACAGAAGCAATCCGGAAACGGATCGGTCTCATTTTCCACTGCATTTCTGTTGCTATGGTATCATACCAGCTGACAACTCCCGGCTTTCGTACATTTGCTCCCGATTCCACAAATATACTTCCGAAATCCCGCCACATTTGTCTGGAAGGATCATGTCTGCGTGGAATAAAAAATTTTCGATCTTTTTCTTTTACTTCTCTCCACACAGTCATCTGTTCTGCATATGCCAGGTTTTTGTCGAAGAAATCTCCTCCCAGCAAATAATATCCAACCACTTTATTATGATCTCGTTTTAATAGAAGCCGCCTTGACTGCAAAGTAAGAAGCTCTGCCAGATTATCAGGAACTGCAATTTCCTGTCTCTCTTTTTTAGATGGTTCCCTCTCCCATACCGGTCTTTCTTCCCCCTCCCAAAGACTTCTTCCATCTTTTAAAAAGGTAAGATTTAACATAAGCGTCTGAAAAAGGTTATCTCCAACTGCAGCGATCAATCCCAGCTTTCCCGGCCATCCAACTCCTGGAGACGGAAGGCCTTTTTCTTTTGGCTTTGCAGAAGTATCATCATAGGCATTTACATATAAAAGCCACCTGGCTGCTGCTGCATATTCCATTTCCTGCTTTCTGATGCCATTACATAATGGAAAAAGACGTACTTTGTTTCCACTTTCAGAAAGTTCACCATTTAATTTTGCAACCGTATATTCCGTTCCTACAGCTGCTTCCGGTATCTGCCAGAATGGATATTGACCATGGAACAACCAGAAGCGTTCATGATATTTTCCCAGATATGTACGGATCACATCTTCTTTAAAATATCCTTTCTCCCATAAAGCTCTCCATCTTTTTCTGGCTTTCACTGGTGAATCGATCCAGTCTGTCTGTCCATCCTGGTCAACACTTGAAAACACAGTATGTAATACTGCCAGAAGCAATCGCAAAACAGCCATGTCCTGCTCTGGTGTGTCTCCACTGAGATCCCTGTATTCATGTGCATGGATCAATACTTCCGGTAAAGATACCAGTTCTTCAGAACAATCATTTTTTAATACCTGGATCCATTTTTCATCTAACAGGTTAAATTCCGGTATTTTCAATTTTTCTCCTCCTCTCTGCTGGATAATCCGGTCCTTTTATCATAATGCAGATCATATCCATTTAATTCTGTATAAAAATTTTCATCCAATAAAAGTACAAGTTCTTCACGAAGTTTTGGGGCATATTGCCACTGTGCAAAATACTGGTCTGTATCATCTCTCAATTTCTGTAATACCTCTTTATAATTGTATTCTTTTGAAAATATAGATGACAGCCGCAGCCTTTGTTTCAATATCTCCTTTGCTTCTTCTTCTGATGGAATATTATCTGCAGGAACACGCTTTCCTTCATATTGCCATGGCAGAAAACAGATATCTTCTCCTTTTTTCTGTAAAACAAGTACTTCGATGGCTGGGGATCCTGAACGCACAGATGCAAGTGCTGCCGCATCTGTTAATTCTGCACTTGTATTGTTTAACCAGCCTTTTATACTATCAAATTCCGGATTATCTTCTTCCTCACAAACTGGTTCTCCCACTCGAAACCGCTTCGCATCCTCTTCCAGCTTTTCTAAATGCCGCATATACTCATCCCACAAATCATTCTTCTCATCCTCGTTCGGCTCTGCATACACATCCTGAACATAAACAGGAATATCATCCGGAAGGCAAAAGTATTCTGGAAGTTTGTCTGCTGTCCTCTGAAGCAGCCATTTATCATAAACAACCCTTGTTTCTGTTAAAACATAACATTTTGCTTTTTGCAGACACAATGGTCTCTTTCTTCCCTTATGACGATGTTCACGGCCAATTCTCTGAAGCAGCAGATCCATAGGACAAAGATCTGTAATCATCACGTCAAAATCAATATCAAGAGATTGTTCTAACACCTGAGTTCCCACTATGATCAGTTTATTTCTCTGTTCTGGTGTTGAATTTTTTCCTGCACGTTTTAAAATTTCTCTTTCGATCTCTGCACGATCCGATATAATAAACTGTGAATGCATTTGAATCATTTCACATTCCGGAAAACATTCAGAGAGCTTTTGAGCAAAATCCTGCGCTCTTGCAACTGTGTTTAAAATAATGCCGGCACAACCTCCATCTTTCAGAGAATTTTTCAGAATATCCATACATTCCTCATCTTTACTCCAGATGACCTGAATAATATCTTTCTCGACTCCCAGGCTCATCTGTTTTTGGCAAACCTGCTCACCATCTGTCCAGGTAAAAAGAGGATAACCTGCGGTATTGCACCAGTCTGCATTCTCATCCATGTCTTTTTTACCTAAATAAGCTTTTATTAGATCAAAACGACGTTTCTGAGGAAGTGTAGCTGATAAAACGATTACCGGAGCATGGTAGGTGCCCAGCCATTCTAATGCTCTTTCCAAAAAGGACTCCATATACATTTCAAATGAGTGAGCTTCATCGATAATGACCACCTTTCCTGCCAGCCCCAGATGCCGCAGCATTACATGGCGCTGTATCAAAGCTGCCATCAGAAGCTGATCAATCGTTCCGATCACAAAATCAGCCAGCAGTGCCACTTTTCTACCCTCAAACCAACTATGTACTACCAGATTGTTTTCCTCATCTTCTCCCACTGATGAAGCAGAACCTTTTATCAACTGCTGATAATCCTCATTTAATTCAACCGCTCCATGTGCCAGACGTATACCAAGTTTTACATTTTCTGACTGCTGCTCCGCCCACTTCATCAGCCTTGGAAAAAGTCCGTTTGCTGTAGCCTGTGTAGGCAATCCGAAGAAAATTCCACCACTTCCTGCTTTTTGCCCTAAAATCTCCGCCACTGCCAGGGCTGCTTCTGTTTTTCCAACGCCCATCTGAGCTTCCAGAATAAAAATGCCCGGCTCTGTGGTGTTTTGTGCTATTTCCATTGCTGTATGCTGTACTTCTCTTGGTGCAAATCCAAATCTTTCTTCAAAAAGTGTATCATCCATTCCCCAGTCATTTTCCCCTGGAATCCAGAATTCTGGAAGATCCAGCTTTTCAATAGCATTGTTCACTCTCTTTGGATAATCCGTATCCGCACCCAAACAGGCAGTATTTATCAAAGGAAAGTAATATGTATTAGAAGCGATCCAGTCCGCCATGATCAAAAGTCCGGTTAGGATCACCTGTACTTCCATACTAATATCCGGAATTTCTTCTACGCTAGAAAATCCACTTTTTTCAAGTGCTATATCAAGCCATTCTTTCCATACTTTTTCCCACTTATCTTTCTGCTGTCCAAAAAATACATCTTTTCCATAAGTTTCTATATTTTCTTCCGCTATATCCGAATAATACTCGGGTGTACTGCCGTGATGAGAGCCAACGATCACAGCAATTCCTACCGGTACCCCATATTTTCTCAAAATACCTTCCCCGCATAAGGAATGAGGTATCTTTTTCGTCAGGTTTTTGGATAAAACAAGTGAAATAGCTTCCTGAAACAATTTTTCCCGGATATCTCTTACCTGCTCGGCAACACCGCTTTGAAATTGGCTACAGAGCTTGCCCGCATCGTGGATGTATGCAAGAAACAAGCATACCTTCAAGCCCATCTCTTCCCCAAAATCTTTGCCGATCACTTTTATAACAGCCAGTGGGAGCCAGTTATGATAAAGATACTCCATAACACCGGCTGTGTCATAAGAGTGCATCCAAAGAGGAAGCCAGCGTTCACTGTTTGCTCTGTCCGTTTTAGCAATCATAAGGTTCAGGATTTTTGATCTTTCTTTCATTGTTTTGGCTTCCCCTTTTTCTTGTATGTATCTTCAATATACTCCCGTCCGGCCGCAATGTCAATATATTAATAATTACAAATTAATTCATTTTTTTAATTTCGCATATAAAATAACGGCACCATACAGACACTTTCTCATCATCTGCACAGTACCGCGATTTATAACTTCAACCCAATATCCTACAACTTATCGTGTATTTATTCTTACCTTTTATCTTCTTCAATTCTCTTCTTTAATCTTCTTCAACACCTCTGCCTTACAAACCTTTCCTGTGGTATTTTTCGGCAGTTCATCCCATACATATACCTTTTTCGGTATCTTGTAGCCTGCGATCTTGCCGCGGCAAAAGGTTCTGATCTCTTCCGGGGTCAGTTTACTGTCAGGACGCAGGACCACTGCTGCCTGAACGGATTCTCCCCAATATTCATCGGGAACACCAAGAACAGAAACTTCCGCGATCTCTTCATTCATACGCAGCACATTTTCCACTTCCAGCGGAAAAATATTTTCACCGCCGGAGATGATCATGTCACTCTTTCGTCCGCTGATATAAAGATAACCACTTTCATCCAGATAACCCATATCACGGGTATGATACCAGCCATCTATCATAACTTCTTTTGTTTCATCAGGCATCTTATAGTAATCTTTCATCATGCCCGGACCTGTTACTACGATCTCACCAGTTTCACCTGGGGCACATTCTTTGCCGTCATCTCCAAGGATCTTTACCTTATGATCCTCGATCGGACGTCCTACAGAATTCAGATAGTGCATATTATCTTTAATATGCTCTTCTTCTGTTAGCATAGTGACAATAGAACCCATTTCTGTCATGCCATAGGACTGCTGGAAACCACAGTTAAAATGCTTTAATGCACGCTTGATCAATTCCGGCGGCATAGGACAGGTTGAATAGCTGATTGTATGGATACTGCTTAAGTCATAGCTGTCAAAATCCGGCTGGTTAAGCAGCGCAGTCAATACAGTTGGAATAGCACTTAATCTTGTAACATGATGTTTTTCAATACTCTTTAAATATTCCTGGGGTGAGAATTTCGGGAACAGTACAATGGTTCCGCCGCAGGCAAAAATGGAATAAGGTCCAATACTTGCAGAATGGAATAACTGGCTCATCAGCTGAAATACAGTATCTTTATCAAATCCAAGAGAATGTACACAGGTAGTCAGCTCCCGCATATATTGTCCTTTTGTATACCGGACAGTCTTTGGCATACCGGTAGTACCGCTGGTATGCAGATGCATCAAAATATCTTCATCTTTGCGCTGGACAAACTGCTCTAAGGGCTCTACGCCTTCAAGAACCGCTGTAATACAGTCCATATCAATACACTGGCACAGCTCCTTTGTCAGCTCACCCATCTCTGCGCGGATAGTTTCATCTTTGGAACGGAAAAAGGTTAATTTTACTTCATTAAACTGCAAAAGATGGTGCAGTTCCGGAGCAGCCAGACGCCAGTTGATATTTACAGGCACTGCGCCTGTCATAAGGATACCTAAAACGGTCTCAATATAATCTACATGGTTCTGTGAGATGACAGCCACCTTATCCTGAGGTTTTATCCCTTTTTTCAGCACAAAACCTGCAATTTTTTTTGCATTATCAAAGATGTCTCCATATGTCCTTGTATCTTCCCCCATGATAATAGCGGTTTTATCCGGATACTGCTCTTTTCCTGTTTTAAATATATCTATTAAGGAACGAAACTGCCCTTCCATCATTTATCCCCTTCTTTACATTTCCTCATCCAGATGTTGAAACTGGGTGGTATCGATCTGAACAGCCGCCTTCTTTTCTTCCATAGCTTTGATCTGTTCATCTGTATAGCCGATTTCTTTTAAAACTTCTTCTGTATGTTCGCCTAACATAGGCCCACGCTTCCAGGTTGGTATACCCATACGGTCACTTCTCATAGCCGGGCGTACCAGAATGGATTTTCCGCCGTTTGGGCAGGTTACTTCGTGGATATACTCATTTTCCCATGCCTGCTGGCTGTGCTCCATATCCTTATAATGGGCCAGTTTGTCATTTACAATGTCTGCTTCTGTCAGAAGCTTGCACCACTCGTCTGCGGTCTTAGTTGCATAGATCTCTTCAAAGCGCTTCATAAGATATTTACGCACTTCCGGGTCTCTCTGACGCAGGGCTGTGTTGTATCTTGGGTCTGTTCCCAATTCTGGAACACCTAATACATTACACAGCACCGGCCATTGCTCTTCGATCTTTAAAATAGTAGTCATGACCCACTGGTTATCCTTTGTCCTGAAAGGAGCGCCTGTAGGTGCGCTTACCTCTCTGGTCTTTGGATACTGATATCCATAACGTTCTTCTGTTGCAACTGACATAATATGGAAGCACCACAGTGCAGTTCCGTAAAGAGATGAGCTTACCCGGTCGCCTTTTCCTGTCTGGGTGCGCTTATAAAGAGCAGCTGTAATGGCATAGCATAATCCCATTGCTGTGACAATATCACCAGGGCCTGCAGAACTATATACAGGATAACTTCCAGGTCCCTCTACCATCATATCTGCATTAAAACCACTGCTTGCCCAGAATGCAACCGTATCAAATCCGGGATTGTCCTTCTTTGGTCCCTTTTCACCAAAGCCGAAAATATTGGCCTCGATCAGCCTTGGATATTTATCCTTTAAGGAATCATAATCCAGTCCCAGTTTCTTTAATGCTTTTACACGGGTATTGGTCAGGAATACATCTGCCTCAGCTAAAAGGCGATGCATTGCTTCCATGCCCTCCGGTGTCTTTAAATTTAATACAATGCCCCTTTTTCCGGCATTCAGGTTATCAAATAAAGGGTTCTCATCCATAGTGCATGGTACAAGAAATGTTTTTGGGAAATTACGGAACATATCTCCGCTTTCAGCTTCTACTTTAATAACTGTAGCACCCCAGTCTGCTAACATTCTTCCACAGGAGCCTGCTGCCACCATTGTGGAAAGCTCCAATACTTTAACCCCTTCCAAAGGTCTGTAATTTGCCTCGTCTGCCATCATCTTAAGTCCCTTCTGATCCTGCTCTTATTCTTCTGCTTTTACTTCTATTACTTTTATTGCTTCTATACCTTTTTATTAATAAATAGAAGCCTTTAATCCGCCGATCACTTCTTCTGCTTCTGCTACCATGTCATCCATCAGCTGCTGTACTGGCTTAATATCGTTGATCAGGCCCATTGCCGGTCCTAATGCATAGATGCCGCCGTCTATATCGCCGTTTTTATAGCATTTCTTGCTCAGTCTTCCTGCAATAACAGTCATCAGTTCTTCCAGGGTGGTTCCTCTCTTTTCCATTTCCAGAGTCAGCTTTGCTGCCATATTATTTGCAACACGGGCTGCATTATGAATGGATTTCTGGACAATAACTGTATCTTTTTCTGTATGCTCTAACAGCCATTCCTTGTGGTTATCAGAAATCGGGCACTCAGCAGTTGCTACAAAACGTGTTCCCATAACAACGCCTTGTGCACCTAATGCCAGTGCTGCTGCCAGACCTTTTCCATCTGCCACACCACCTGCTGCCAGTACCGGAACACCGTATTCTGCACAAACCTTAGCTGCCTTGTTAGCAATCACAAATGTACCGATCCCATCCATACTTGGATGTCCTGCTACTTCATAGCCTGCAATGGTGATCACATCTGCGCCCTTTCTTGCCATGCTGGCTGCTACTTTTGCATTTGGGCTCTTGTGGATGATCTTGATGCCTGCCTCTTTACATGCCGGCATAAATTCTACTGGAGAAGCACCTGCAAACTCGATGGCTGCAACACCTTCTTTTGCACATACATCAATATATTTAAAGATCTCTTCGCCCTTTGTCAGGTCCGGAACCAGGGAAATATTTACAATGAAAGGCTTATTATTAGTAAATTCCTTCATTTTGATCACATCTTCATGGAATTCATCAATTCCCGGATAGCAGGTAATATTAATAGTTCCCATACCGCCTGCATTGCAGACTAAAGAAGCAAATTCAGCAATACCTAAATGCTGCATACCGCCCTGGACGATTGGTTTCTCAATTCCAAACATTTCTGTAAATTTTGTTTTTATCATAATGTAACCTCCTGTTTTACATAATGTTCTCCCGGAATCTTTCTGTGCTTGATTTTGTGAGAAGATTTTTTGTCAGTTGTGCCCGAATTTCTGAGGCGTACGCGGTGCGTACGTTGATGGAATTCGGGTGCGGCTGGCGGAAAATCGGCCACAAAAGCAAGTGCAGGAAAGACTCCGAGAGGACATCATACTGTTCTCCCGTATCAAAAACTACACTGACTGTATGATAATACTTTAACATATTACCCCGTCTTAATCTATGTAGAAATGAACGAAGAAGCTCCCCCTTAGCGCCTGTTATTTTCGTAGGATTATCCATAGTTTCTGCGGTGCAATCCCCACGCTTTTGCATTATACTAAAAGCAGAAGTATTTTTAAGCAGATATTCCCTGATCTGCTTTAGTGAAAAATATAACAGGAGGTTTTTTTATGTACCAATATGTTAAAACTTACACTGAAAACGGTGCAGGTTATATTATCCTTAATGATCCTAAAAAGTTAAATGCCTTAAGCCAGCCAATGGCAGCTGAGCTTTCTGAAGTTCTGGAACAGTTCCGCTTTGACCCCAGTATCCGCGTGATCGTTCTGCGGGGTGAAGGCGGAAAATTCTGTGCAGGCGGTGACATTACTTCCATGAAAAAACGTGTAGACTGCTATGCAGCTGGTATCCCTGCACCTACCCAGACTAAGACCAATATGGCTAATTTCAACCACCTGGTCCTTTACATCCGTCAGATTGAAAAGCCGGTAGTTGCCTGGATCGAAGGTGCCTGCGCAGGCGGCGGAATGAGCCTTGCCATGGCCTGCGACTTTGCCATTGCAGAGGAAAATACAAAAATGTCCTTTGCCTTTTCTTCTATCGGACTGGCACCGGATATGGGAAGCTCCGTCCTTTTGACCAGACGCGTTGGTCCGGCAAGAGCTGCCGATCTTTTTATGACAGGAAGACGTTTTACAGGAAAAGAAGCAGCTGATATGGGCATCATCACCCGTGCTGTACCAGCTGAAGAACTGGAAGAAAATGTAAAAAAACAGATCACTGCCCTGGCAAACGGACCTACTCTTTCCTATGCGGAGATCAAAGGCGGCATCAACCGGATCATGTACCCGGATCTCCACCAGTGCATGAATCTGGAAGCTGATTATGTAGACCGCCTGACTCATTCTGCAGACCACGCAGAAGCGGTAAACGCATTTTTAGAAAAAAGAAAACCTGTATTTACCGGCAAATAAATAAAACTCCCGGCAAACGCTTTTCCATACGTTTGCCGGGAGTTTTTATATACATGCCGCATGCGGAATGTACGGCATGTTGTGGGGATTTCATTTTACGTTTTTATGTATCCTTAACCTGCGCTTACAGATAGAAACCTGCAGAGATCATAACAGCTGCGAAGCATGCCATAATGATCGGCAGTACCAGAGACAGGATAAAGTTGTTTATGTAAGCCTGTCTGTGGGTCAGCTTGGTTGTAGACAACATAGTGATGATACCTGCACTGTGTGGCAGTGTATCCAGACCGATGGAAGACATTGCAACCAGTCGGTGTAACTGAGGTCCAGGAATACCTGTTGCGATAAAACGGTCAGCAAAGTTCTGAAGGGCGATGTTCTCACCAGAAGAAGCGGAACCGCAGATACCGGAACAAATGTTAACTACTAATACGATCATAAATGGGCTGGTTCCAAAGTTGTTTAAGCTGCCAACAATAGTCTGGAATCCAGGAACAGCTGCTACAACACCACCAAAGCCTGATGCACAGCAAACGGTGATCAGAGGCATGATAGCCTGTGGCATAGCACCGGAGAAGATCTTCTTTAAATCCTGCTTGCGTGGATCATATAACAGCCATGCAACTACACAGCCGCTGCAAAGAGCGATTACTGCACTCTGCTTTAATACGTTTAATACAACGATAACAACGATCATTGGAAGTAAACACTGCCATAATGGCTTTTCGTTCTCAACGCTTGCTTCTACTAACTGCTCTTTGTCGATCAGATCACCAGTTGGATAGAATCCTTCACCCTTGTTATTGGTTCGTTTACACTGCCACCAGATATACAGGGAACCAATAGCAAATGTAATAATGGAGCTTAAGATACCAAGAACAGGTGCTGCCATGGTAGTTGTTCCAAAGTACTGCATTGGGATGATGTTCTGGATCTGCGGGGAACCAGGAAGCATACCGATGGTCACAGTGGAAGATCCAAGACAGGAGCAGGAGTACATCCACCAGGGAATGTTCAGATCCTTAAACAGTGAACGGGCAATTGCTACCAGGATGAATACTACTACGAATACGTTAACGCCGCCGTAGGTTAAGATCAGCTGGATCAGCGGAAGTACCATAACTGCCAGCCAACGCTGCATATCCGGATTTTTTGCTCTCTTGGCAATACGTGCAACCTTAACTGCAATAGAAGGTGCTGCACCGGTATCGCCCATGAAACGTGCAAATAATGCACTGAACAGGAAGATCAGGAAATATCCCTGCATGAATCCAACTGTCTTTGGCATAAATGCCTCAGTTAATGCTACGAATGGATTCATTCCTCCAAATACTGCTACTACCATAGCCGAAGCAATGGCAACGATGATCGTGTTGTAACCCATGTAAGCCAACAGGATGAACAACGCAAGTCCGATCACAATACCCAGTAAACTAATCATATCATTACCCCTCTCGTTTATTTATCGTTTCAGGTACCACACCCCCTGTTCTTCCGCATAAAGCAGGTTCTGAAACGATTTATTATGATGTAACTGACTATGACATAATAATAACAAACTCAGATTAAACCATCTATGTCACTACGCACAAAAATTAAAAAATGATTTTTGCTATTTTCTGGTTAAACCAACCTGTTAGTTTTTTATCGCAGTAAAGACTTGGCAATAACCACTCTCTGGATCTCGTTGGTTCCCTCAATAATACGGTTCACACGGGCATCACGATACAACTTGGAGATCAGATATTCATCGCAAAGACCATATCCACCAAAAATCTGCAGTGCGTCATCTGTGATCTTTCCATATGCCTCTGTTACAAAGCATTTAGCAATAGATGCTTCTTTATTGCAAGGTTTTCCCTGGTCAAGAAGCATGGTAGCATTGTAAACCAGTCCACGGCCAGCCTGGATCAGCATTTCCATGTTGGCGATTTTTTCCTGGATCATCTGTTTTGCACAGATCGGCTTGCCAAAAGCAACTCTTTCCTTTGAATACTGGATAGCCAGATCTCTTGCTAACTGGCATGCACCAAGGCTGGAGGCTGCGATGATCGGTCTGGAAGCAGTAAGGACCTTCATGGCATTGGCAAAGCCGCCTTCTTCTGTTCCGATCAGATTAAATGCCGGGATCTCAACATTGTCAAAAATAACCTCAGCTGTATTAGAAAGACGCATACCGATCTTTTCGATCTTCTTTCCTACAGTAACACCTGGACGGTCTTTTTCTACAATGAACGTAGCCAGTCCCTTAGAGCCCTTAGATGGATCCAGTGTTGCCACTACCAGAAATACACTTGCTAAAGAAGCATTGGTAATGAACATTTTTGTTCCGTTAATAACATAACTATCACCTTTTCGCACAGCAGTAGTACGTACAGCAGCACTGTCAGAACCTGCATCAGGCTCAGTCAGGCAGAAAGAGCTTAAATATCCCTTCTGGAGCAGACTGGAATAATACTGCTTCTGCTCTTCATTTCCTGCTGCCATAACGATCTTTCCGCCCATGCTGGTTACATTGAACATACCCATAAAGGTACTTTCAACTTTTGCGCCTTCCTCGATCATCATAGCTGCAGTTGTGGTGTCCAGTCCCATGCCGCCGTACTCTTCCGGTACCTGCAGCATGTGCAGTCCCATTTCAATACCCTGTTCTATGATCTCCTGTGGATAATGACCTTCTTTTTCCCATTCCAGTACATGTGGCTTGATCTCTTTGGTCATAAAGTCACGGATCAGCTCTACCAGGCTCTGCTGCTCTTCTGTTATATTAAATAATCCATTCTGCATATGGTTGATCTCCTTACTTTTAATCTCCGATGTAAAATCTGACACAAAACTTTGCTTACAGGTAAGCCTGCCGTAAGTTCTGTGCCAGATTTTCCACTATTTTGAAAACTATATTTTCACTGTTCTGAAAACTATAAATTCTGGTGCGGCCAGCGCTCTTCCAGTTCTTTGATTTTTTCTTCGCTGTAGCCTAATTCCTTAAACAACTCCACATTCTGCTCACCCAGTAATGGTGCTCTCTTAAACTCAGGTGATGTCTTTGACATGCTGCAGTTACCGGTTCTTGTATAGAAGGTCTTCATTTTCATATCCGGCATAGTAGGTGCTTCTGAAATCCAGCCATTTTCACGGAAATCTTTGTTGGACCATGCCTGATACTCATCCTGAACCTTACAGCATGGGATACCGGCAGCATCTAAAGCTGCAAGTGCCTCGTCCTGTCCAGAGAAACTGTTAGTCAGCCATTCGTTAAATAATGGGATCAGAACCTTCTGATGACGTGCTCTGTCACCAACCTCCTGATATTCAGGGTCTTCCTTCCACTCAGGTCTTCCCATCAGGTCACATAAGCTGTCCCAGATACGCTTTCCGGAAGCTGCCATAACGATATCACCGTCCTTGCAGTGGAATACGCCATATGGACACATAGTAGGATGATGATTTCCCTGACGTTTGCTCATGCGCTCTTTGCCCAGATTACAATGGATCAGAGGGGTGTTCATATATAACAGGGAACGAAGTAAGGATACATCTACATACTGGCCTTCTCCTGTATCTTTCCAATGATATAAAGCAGTCATGGTGCTTGCAAACATATTTAAAGCACCAACCATATCTCCCAATGGGATGCCGCTTTTCTGGGGTGCCCCGTCTGCTTCACCTGTAACACTCATGATACCGGACATTGCCTGCGCAATAATATCATATCCAGGCTTGGAAACAAGTCGTCCTGTCTGTCCATAAGTGGTAAGGGAAACATATACCATATCCGGTTTGACCTTGCATACACTTTCATAATCCAGACCAAATTTCTTCATGGTTCCGGGACGGAAATTCTCTAAGATCACCTGTGCAGTAGGGATCAGTTTCTTTACCAGCTCCAGTCCCTCCGGATCCTTCATATCCACTGCCAGTGATTTCTTTCCACGGTTGAACCAGCAGTATGTAAGGCTTTCACCGTCTACCATAGGCGGAAATTTTCTGCCGTCTTCTCCTCTTCCCGGACGTTCAATTTTAATAACTTCTGCGCCGTAATCAGCTAACATTGCTGCTGCAGTAGGTCCTGCTGCCATTGTTGTAAAATCCAGAACGCGGATTCCTTCCAGTGCTTTTCCCATATTTATCTTCTTCCTTTCCAAATCTTACATTTTTTATAAACCAAGGCTGTTTAAACGTTTTAAACCATCTTCTGCCTCTGCCATAATGGAGTCAATGATCTCCTTGCAGCTTTCTACGTCATGGATCAGGCCAACAGCCGGTCCAATGGCGAACATACCGCCATCTACATTTCCATCCGCATAAGCGGCTTTGCCAAGTTTTCCTGATATAACAGGCATCAGTTCCTGTAAGGTAGCTCCCTTTGCCTCTAACTCCAGACACTTTCTTGCTGCTTCATTATTTGCAACGCGGACCATGTTCTTAATAGATTTCTGACAAAGAACAGTCTGGTTCTCATTTGCATTTACGATCCAGTTTTTATGATTTTCAGAGATCCAGCATTCCCTGCTTGCTACAAAACGTGTTCCCATTACAACGCCTTCGCATCCAAGGCTTAATGCTGCCAGTAAGCCTCTGCCATCTGCAATACCGCCTGCTGCCAGTACAGGAACCTTTACTTCTCTTGCTGTGCGGTTTGCCAGTACCATAGTTCCCACACCATCTGTATGAGGATGTCCTGCTACCTCAAAGCCAGCCATGGTGATAAGGTCTGCACCCATGCTCTCTGCTTTCTTTGCATGCTTTACACAGGCTGCTTTATGGATCCATTTCACCTGATCCTTATGGGCATTTAATACATCTGCCAGCTCCTGAGGGCTCGCACCAGCTGTTTCTACTGCTGTTACTCCTTCTTCCAGGATCACCTTAACCTGGTCAAAAAGCTCCTGTCCCGGATGGAGACTTGGGATTAGGGAAATATTTACTGCAAATGGTTTATCTGTTTTTGCCTTTACTTCTTTAATGGCCTTTCTTAAATCTTCCGGATCCGGATAAATAGTTACATTGATGGTTCCAAGACCGCCTGCCTCTGATACGGCAGCTGCCAGTTCAGGAACTCCCAGATGCTGCATTCCCCCCTGCATGATCGGATATTGGATCCCTAAAAGTTCTGTCATTCTTGTTTTCATTGATCTGCCTCTCCTTTACTTTATGTACACACGGTTTTCCCGCATGGAATTATAAGCTTGTTATTAAAATAACATTTAAACCGCTGTAATGATACAGCGGTTCATACAATTTTTTTATAGACACTCTCTTGAAAGTAATGGTTATATTAACCAAAGGATTTTCACGGATGCTGTTTTACAGCTTTTGCTTCTTTTAAACGGAGGATCGCTTCTTCTGAGTAACCATACTGTTTTAAGATCTCATCTGTATGTTCTCCCATCTGCGGCCCCCGTCCAGTGCCTGTTTCATCCATATTTCTCATATGTACCGGCAGCATGGCCATCATAAAAGAATGCCCATTTTCATAAATATGTTCCTTTACAAAGCCGTTTGCCACAGCCTGAGGATCTGCTGCCAGCTCCCTGTAATGACGCATACGGTCAAAGACGATATCTCTTTCTCTTAATCTGGCAGCGATCTCATCATAGTCAAACTGACTAAAAGCTTGTTCCAGAAGCGGGATCAGCTGGGCTCTGTTTCTGGAGATCAGGGCCGCATTTTTAAACCGCTCGTCCTCTGCCAGCTCCGGCACATTCAGCGCCTCTGCCAGCGGCTTCCAGTACCGGTCATGCTGGGTAACAGCCAGATGGAGCCATTCTCCGTCTTTACATTTATAAAAAGTGTACAGAGCTCCCATTTCAGATCTCTTTTTCGGATAATGATATCCGTACTGTTCAAAGGCTGACATAGTACCGCAAAGCCACACTGCATTGCCAAAAAGGGATGTCTCTACAAAATCGCCCATTCCGGTACGTTCTCTATTTAAAAGAGCAGCACAGATACCGCCAAACAAAGCAGCTCCTGTAGCTCCATCTCCTACGCAGCCCGGTGCGCTTGCAGGATAACCCCCAGGTTCTGCCATATCTGCCAGCATGCCGGATCTTGAAAAGAAAGCAACGCCGTCATATCCCGGTGCATCTACATCCGGCCCGGTCTGTCCATATCCTGTTACCAGGCCGTAGATCAGCTTTGGAAAACGATCCTTTAAAGAATCATAATCCAGGCCAGCTCTTACCAGGGATTTTAAACGGTTATTCGTAATAAATACATCCGCCTCACCAAGAAGACGCAGCAGGATCTCCTTACCTTCCGGTGTCTTGGTATCTAACTGAATATCTCTTTTTCCCAGATTATAAAGGTCGAAAAGAGGATTTTCCTCATCTGCAACAGGAAGCCCGCAGTTTACGCCGTAAAAACGCCATGGATCACCTGCAGTGCTTTCCACGCGGATCACATCCGCTCCCATTTCTGCCAGCATTCTCCCTGCTGCAGGCGCAGCCACAAAACTGGCCAGCTCAACTACTTTGATCCCTTCTAAGGGTTTATGTACGCTCATGATCTTTCCTCCTGGTCATAAAATGTTCTCTCTGGATATCTCAGAATCTCTCTTTTCATCTCTTTATAAAGCTTACCGGTCAGACAATCCCCATTTTAATGCATAAAATGGCTGCAAACAAAGTAATAAAACCTGGTATATAAGTAGACAGCATATACATTTTCAGGCACTCTGCATATGGCATGCGAAGCACTGCTGCTGCATTAGGTATTCCTGCATTATGAGGTGCAATACTGGTAAAAGAGGTAAGCATCATCATGCGGTGGGCATTACCTGCGCTAAGTCCTGCCAGTGTGTACTGCTCCAGCATATGGGATCCGAACGCGGGGATGGGAGCTGCCACAGATGCCATGATAAAGGCCGCTAAAAGTCCCATAAGGCTTCCGCTCATAAGATGTGGCAATGCAGACAGCATGTTCTGAAAATAAGTAAATCCTTCTATGTTTTTCACCACTGTACCAATAGCATACGTAGCGGAAACACTTAAAATAGGACCATAGGCAGCAGTGATCCCCTGTGACAAACTGATCTTTAACTTTGGCAGCAGGTTCCTGTGTCCCGTAATGATGGTCAGGATACAGCCTGCAAACAGTGCTTTTACTACATATATCTGGAAAACAGCGCTCATCACCAGTACCACCGCTAACGGAAGGATACTTGGAAGTAGTCCCGGAAGACAGTCCTCTGATAGGCCCTCATCCAGGTTCGCCATGCGGATTCCTTCACCAGAAGGCAGAAAGGCTTCTCCCTTTTTCTGTGTTACTTTTAACATGATCCACAAAAACATGAGAGAAACTGCCCAGAAAACCACTACAGAAATAACAGAAAGCTTCCAGCCCGCCATGGTAGTAGTGCCGCAGATATCCGTGGCATATACGTTTCCCGCCTGAATAGAACCTGCCAGATAAGCAGCACTTACAGTCTGAGCCCCGGCGCAGCAGTACAGCCGCCATGGTGTATCCGTTTCCTCATAAATGGTTTTTGCAATAGGAAGTACAGTAAATACCACTACAAAACCGGAAATTCCCACATAGCATAAGATAAAATACAGCACCGGAACCAAAATCACACAGAAAAACTTCTGGTTATTTCTGCTTTTTTTGATCAGCCCCGATAATGATAATGCGATTTTTTTTGCATTTCCCCCGTCACTCATCAGCTTTCCCATAAGGGCACTTAAGAAAAACAGGAGGAAATAGCTCTGTAAGAAACCTGCCAGTCCCGGCAGATAAAATTCCCTTAAACCATCCAGAATACCGATCCCTGAAAAAACAAACATAAGACAGCTACTGGCAACTGCTGACAAGATCAGGTTAAAGCCTTTAAATGCCAGCACCACAAACAGCAAAAGTCCCAGTATCATTCCTACAAAGCTGATCATAAGCTGTTTTCCCTTCTGTCTTTTTCAAGATCAGCCTCATTGGGCTTTCTGCCTTCCATGGCTGCCATTCGGGCTGCACTGACGCCTGGAACCTTCATTGCAAAGGTATCTTCCATTACCCCATAATCCCAGTATCCTGCTCTGCCAAGAAGACGCAGCTTTTTATAATCCAGTTTTCCGTTTGGAAGGATGATATCATCTGCCACATGGATCTCTACTACTTTTCCAATGATCAGATCCACAGTACCTTTTCCTCCTGCCATAGTACCAGGAATACGGATGGTCTGCATGTATTCACACTCAAACTGGATCGGAGATTCTGCCACGCGCTTGGCTGCTACCCTTATGGAATCTGCCTTATGCAGTCCCGCTTTTTCAAATTCATCCTCTTCCGGCGCAAAACCGCTGGCTGTAATATTCATCTGCTCCTTCAGATCATAGGGTACTGCATTGTATACAAAACAGCCTGTAGCTTCAATATTGTTTACAGTATCCTTACGGTGTACATGATCCGGCTCGTCTCCCCCCTGGTTAATAGCGATCATAACCATAGGCGGGTCATAGGAAAGATTCTGGAACTGGCTGAATGGTGCCAGGTTGTGGATCCCGTCCCTGCTTACAGTGGAGATCCAGCCAATCGGTCTTGGAGCTACACATGCCTTAAATGGATTTAATGCCATAGGGCATTGTTCGTTTTGTGGTGAATAATGCATAAATATGTCCCCCTTTACATGATTTACTATTCATACTTTTACGATACTTCTTATGACCATCCGCCTGACAGATGACCAGCACTTTTGTACCCTTTTATCTGTTGTATCTAAGATACCAAAATTCCCTATTTTCCAACAACTGCAATTCATACAAAAAAGGTCATGCCAAAGTCCGTTTATTTTTAGACAATCTGGTTAAAACAACCACAATTTCTCACCCATGCTCTCTTTACTTTCGTAATCCATTCCATAGGATTTCTCTTTTGGGATTGATATTATATAGACAAAGAAACTAAAACAAAATACAAAATAAAATTAATGTAATGGAGGAATGCATATGGAACAATATAAACCATTAAAAGGCGTCAAAGTGGTGGAATTATCTCTTATGGTAGCTTCTGCCAGCTGCGGACGTATGATGGCTGACTGGGGTGCAGACGTTATCAAGCTGGAAAACACAAAAGGCGGTGACAATTTCCGTAAATGGCCGCTGTCCATCGGTGCTCCTGCAGATGATGATTTCGACCCGATCTTTGACAACTTAAACGCCAACAAGCGTGCTGTCAGCATTGACACCAGGACCAAAGAGGGCCAGGAGATCGTATACCGCCTGTTAGAAGATGCCGATGTATTCTTAACCAATTTAAGAACAGAAGCACTGAGCAAACAGGGCCTTGATTACGACACTTTAAAAGGAAAATTTCCTAAACTGGTCATGTGCCAGTTAGACGGCTATGGTCCAAAGGGCGAAGAAGCCGGAAGACCTGGTTATGACAACACTGCATTCTGGGCAAGAGGCGGCTTCATGTACAGCCAGGCTGTATATGGAGACAGCAATGATACCTATCCTGTTTATATGCCTATGGGCTTTGGTGATACCACCTGTGCTCTTGGTATGATGGCTGCCACAGTTTCCGCTGTTTTAAGTGCAAGACAGACAGGAAAAGGCGACCGTGTTTCCTTAAGCCTTTACGGAACTGCAGCATGGCTGGCAAACATCCTTGTTTCCGGTTCCCAGTATGGTTTTAAAATGCCAAAACGCAGAGAAAATTCCAGTCCCTTTGGTGCTCCTTTCAAATGCAGCGACGGACGCTGGTTCATGCCTCAGGTTGTTGTATTTAACAGGGATACTCCCCTTTTCTATCACCTTCTTGGTGCAGACGATATGATAGATGATCCCCGTTATGCTACCAGGGCACAGTTTAATGATGTAAATATCTGCCGTCCTGTTATCGAGCGTTTTGAGAAGATCTTCGCTACAAAAACTGCCAAAGAATGGTATGACATGTTCAGCGCAGAAGGCCTCTGCTGTGAGATCTTAGCCCGTTACGAAGATGTCCTTACGGATCCACAGGCAATTGCAAATGATTTCGTCTACAAGATGAAATACGACAATGGCCAGGAAGCAACTCTGGTACGCACCTGCCTGCGCAGCGAACGCATGGGAACCCCGGAATTTAACCGCGGACCGATGCTTGGTGAACACACTGTATCTATCCTGAAAGAAGCCGGATATTCTGATGAAGAAATTGAGAAATATCTGTCTGAAGGGATCATCCGTCAGCATGACTGATCTGTTTACAACAAAACTCCCAGAGAGATCTCTATCTCACTGGGAGTTTCATAAATTAAAGATTTTTAATTCTGTTAATCATTTAGACGCATTCTTTTCAATGCTTTGAGCTGATCACGTTTTGCATAAATCACATTCAAAATATACACCTTACCAGAGGAATCGTCTGCTCTGTAATAGATATAAAAATTTTTGGCGCTAATTTTTCTCACACCTCTTGAATGCCAAGGCTCACGTTTTATGGGAGTAATGCTTGAAGCCATATACGTCAACTTTTGTATTGCGCTGCGAATTGCACGAATGTAATTTAGCGCTACTTCCGGGACTAACAACGTATATGCAATGTAATCCCTGATTTCAATAAGGTCAGATTCTGCATCTGGCGTAATAATAATTTCATAGGAGTCCACTTATTTAAGACTCCTTTCCAGGTCATCAAATACTTCATTCATTGACCGACCTTCACCAGCAAGTGACTGTGCATAGCTATGTTGAAGTTTTTTATCAAGCTCAACATTAGTCATTACATCAATGGTTCGAGGTTCTGAAGGAATCGTTAATGAAAATGGAACTCCATGGTGATAAATGATCTGACGGTAAAGAGAATTGATCACAACAGAGACTGGAACTCCCAGTTTCTGAAGAATTTCTTCTGCTTCAATCTTTACATTATTTTCAACGCGAGCGCTTACAGTTGAATCTTTCATTTTAAACACCTCCTGTTAATCATATTGTAATTCATTGTATTGCAAATTACAAGACATTTTACTTTTGCATAAAACAAAACTCCAGGATTTTCATTCTCTGGAGTTCTGTTTTTCTCAATTCTTTATTAAATTTTTTATTTCCAGGTCATCCGTCCATAATCTAGGATTGCTTTTCCATCACTGTCTTTTACCATACGGAACAATGCTTCATTTTCCCCTGTTTTCCATACACAAAGGGTAAAATGATCTCCCGGCAGTGCTACTGCTCGGAACTGGTTCTCAATGGATACCATGCGCTCCGGCTCTCCTGGAAATAATGCACCGATCATCATACGGCAGGCATAGCCTAAACTGCAAAGTCCATGAACAATAGGACGGTCAAAACCAGCCTTTTTCGCAAATGCAGGATCCGCATGGAGAGGATAAGTATCACCTGTCAGACGATACAATAATGGCACATTCTCCGGATATGCATCCTTGATCTGATAATCTGCTTCTCTTTCCGGGATCACTACACTGCTGTGAGGTACCTTCGGCCCGCCAAAACCACCGGCCCAGCGGTTTAAATAGCCCATGGTATTGGTAAATACCGGCTCTCCAGCTCCATCTTTTGCAATAATATCTACGTTGATCTTAGCTCCTTTTCCTTCTCCCCGGTCATATACAGCACTGATCACCTTTTCCAGATGAAGTTTTCCTTCTTTTGGGATAGGCTTGTGGATCACCAGCTTATGATCCATATGTAAAGTACCGTCAGAACGCAGTCCCTCGATCTTCTTTGTAGGCATTAACGGCTGCTCTGAATATGGCTCTGTTCCAAAGGTAGCTGTACATGGGATCACACCAAAGGTGGGGACTGCCTTTAAGTCCCTTTCATAAACATATTCCAGCTCTTCCTGCTTTGCCCCAACACTTAAATTATAAAGGATCAGATCTCTCCAGGTATAGGAAAAATCCTGTTCTACGGATAAACCAACTGCAGACTCATCTAACATAAAAGTAACCTCCTCATCTCAAAAATGGCCTCTTAAAAAGATATTCTCCTGAAAAATATTGTCCTGAACATAAAGGCTGCTGCAAAACATTTTTCCTATTTTGCGGCAGCCTCACTTTCATTTATGTATCCTGAGCATTATTTAATTTTGTTCTTACGGATCACATTGCCGCTGATAACTACTCTCTGGATCTCATTGGTTCCCTCAAAGATCTGGAAGATCTTCGCATCACGCATCAGCTTCTCAACCGGGTAATCACGCATATATCCGTATCCGCCTAAGATCTGAACTGCTTCTGTAGTAACACGGTTTAATGCATCTGAACAGTAGCACTTAGCGATCGGGCCTAAAGTTGCTGCTAAAGGATCACCTGCATCTAACAGTGCTGCTACCTTCATGCCGATTGCACGGCTGGTCTCAATAGCGATCTCCATATCTGCGATCTTGGAGGAAATAGCCTGGTTCTTGTAGATCGGTTTGCCCATGGTAGTACGTTCCTGGGCATATTTTACGCATACTTCCATAGCTGCCTTCATAATGCCTACACAGCCGCTTCCTACGCCTGCACGGCCCTGCTCCAGAGTCTTCATGGCAATTTTAAAGCCTTCGCCCTCTTTGCCGATCAGTGCAGATGCAGGGATATGTACATCTTCAAATAATACATCACAGGTAGCAGACTGACGGATACCCATCTTATCCTCATGCTTGCCAATGCTGATGCCTGGCAGATGTGCATCTACTAAGAACATGGTCAGTCCCTTATATCCAAGACTTCTGTCAATAGAAGCAACTACACACATAAAGTCTGCATAGCATGCGTTGGTGATAAAGCACTTACGTCCGTTCAAAACATACTCTTTTACATTTCCATCTTCATCTAAGATCTTATCAGCTGTAGTCTTGCATGCGCCTGCATCTGATCCTGCTTCCGGCTCAGTCAGGGCAAAAGCTGCAAATCCGCTGCGTTTCTTTGGCCAGCGTGGATCTCTTCCTGGCTTATCGCTTGTTAAAATTTCTACACACCATTTCTTCTGCTCTTCAGTTCCTGCGATCAGAACTGGCTTGATGCCCAGATTATTGGTTCCACATGTTAATCCAAAACCTGCATCACCATACATCAGCTCCTCACGGATCCATGCTGCAGATACATTGCTCAGTCCCTGGCCGCCGTACTCTGCCGGCAGGTCTGCACATACAAGTCCCATTTCAAATGCCTTGTTGTAAGCATCCCAGTCCAGTTCGCCGGAAATATCGTGCTCTGCTGCCTTTGGACGAACCTCCTTTAAAACGAAGTCATGGACCATATCCACGATTTCCTTATCCTCACCTGTTAATACCAATCCTGCTGCCGCTGTATCCAGCATACGATTACCACCTTTCTCCTTGAATATTTTATGGACTCCAAAAACCCGGTTGTAAACTGCGTTCCAGGAGCATGTTTGTATTTCATATCTCTATGTGAATATAATAACAGATTTCCTTCATTCCTCACACGTTTACACCTACAAAAAAGGGGTGTTTCAAAATATGCTGTTGTGGTCAAAATAACCATGAAATTTTGCACATTTTCTGCTATACTGTATTTGTTGTATTCTGTCCTCATGAGATTATGGGGTATTTTACACACATTATCATTGTTAATTTATTTACGAAAGGGGATTTACCATGAAGCTGGCTCAGTGTATTATTCTTGATCTTTTAAAAGACTATGATCCTGTACCCCTTCTTCCTGAAACATGTAATTTCCATTTTTCCGGTGTACAGCTTTTAGATCAGGATAATCCTACCGACGATCCATCCATCCTTTACATAGGAACAACTACCCAGATTTCTTCCTTTAATACAGAAAAATTAAAAGACTTCTGCATCATCTGTATTGGAAAAAAAGAAGACGTTTCTTCTTATATAAAAAACTATCAGGCAAATCTGATCCTGATCCCTGAAAACCATTCTCTTGCTTCCATAGTCAACACTCTTTACACCGGCTTTCACCGCATTTTAAACTGGGATGGCGAACTGCAGAATGCTATCCTCCGCAAACAGAATTACCAGTCCCTTTTCTCCATTGGCGGCCGTTTCTTTGGAAAAAATGCCATGATCATGGTCAATTCTTCCTACAATGTCATCGGCACTAACCTGTTAGAATCCCCCACCCACGAGAAGCTGGACTTTATCCTGAAAAATGGCTATTACTCTAAAGAGCTTACAGATGGTCTTGCCCAGATGGGTTATATGGCAAAAGGCTTCCAGTACAAGACTCCTACCATATTAAACCCGCCAAACTATATGAACTGCCCGATCATGGTCCTTTCCATGCATGCAGATAACGGCATTTTCCTTGGTTTTATCACTATCTACTTTATTGACAGCCAACCAACTGCCACCCAGTTTGAGCTTTTCGCCCATTTTGCCAAGCTGATCCGGTGCTATTATCTGAAAAACAGTGAAGAAAATGCTTCTACTCCAACACCTTTGGAAACCTTTATGAGTGACCTGATCAACCACACACAGGAAGACGAGGCATTTATGCAGGACAGAGCACGCACACTGCGCCTTCCATTAGATGCTTCCTACCGCCTCTGTGTGATCAAATGGGATAAATTCATCCTTCCCCAGGCTGATTATGTAAGAAACCGTTTAAGAAGCTGCTTAAAATTCCCACTGTTCCGGGTAGTCCTTTACCAGGAATCCATCCTTTTGCTGCTTCAGGGAAATATCCCCAGCTTAAAGGTCATGGAAGAAATTACTGACTCCATGGGAGAATTCAGTGAGGTATTAAAGATCTGCCACGGATATGCAGGCTTCTCCACTGCCAGCTTTCCTCTTATGAAGTTAAATATCGCTTATCAGCAGGCTCTTACTGCAGTCCGCTATGGCACCATGTTAAACCCAGATAAGGGCATTTACTTCTATTCCCATTATTATATTTATGAAATGCTGGATGAATATAAGAAACGTTATGCATTAGAGGATATGTATATCCAGAAACTGAAGGAACTGAAAAATCCTTCTGAAGAACATTATGACAATCTTTCCCTTTTACGCAACTACCTGCTTACTGAACGCAGCATCTCTTCTACTGCAAAGATCATGCACATGCACAGAAACAGTGTGATCTACCGTCTGGGAAAGATCCAGGAAATACTGGGATTTGACTTAAATGATCCAGATGTAAGGCTTCGCGTTCTGATCTCTTTTAAGATCTTAGAACTGATAGATGGCCATATAGAGCCACTGCCCTGCATCGATGGTCAGCAGGGCAGTGATTCCTTTAATTTTTATGAATGATCTTTTCTCTATGCTTTTAATTTTTTGATCTCTGCTGTCAGTGTTGGCAGTACATCAAAAAGATTTCCTACAATACCATAGTCAGCAGCTTTGAAGATAGGTGCTTCCGGGTCTTTATTAATAGCAACGATGCAGTCAGATCCGGACATACCTGCTAAATGCTGGATGGCACCTGATATACCACATGCAATGTAAAGCTTGGGTCCTACAGTCTTACCTGTCTGGCCTACCTGATGTGCATGTCCGATCCATCCGGCATCAACTGCTGCACGGGATGCACCTACGGCTCCGCCTAATACTTCTGCCAGCTCTTCGCAAAGCTTAAAGTTTTCAGGACCTCCCATTCCACGGCCGCCTGCTACGATCACTTCTGCATCTTCCAGATTTACCACACCAGCTGCTGCTTCCCTGATGGATTCTAACAGTTTAGTACGGATCTTTTCAGCCGGAACAGTCACTTCTTCTGTAATGACTTCTGCTTCCTTTCCCTCTACCGGTGTCTTCTTAAATACGCCTGGGCGTACAGTACCGATCTGAGGTCTTGTATTCGGGCACATGATCACTGCCATAAGGTTTCCGCCAAATGCAGGTCTTGTCCATGCTACATTTCCGCTTTCTGCATCATAATCCAGGCTGGTACAGTCAGCTGTCAGGCCTGTGCGCAGACGACAGGACAGTCTTGGGGCAAAATCACGGCCATTATTGGTAGCACCGATCAGGATCGCACTTGGCTGATATTTTTCAACCAGGCTTGTCATTGCATAGGTATATGCATCAAAGCTGTATTTCTCATATTCACCGCCGGATACACTGATAACCTGATCAGGTCCATATCCCTTTACCTGTTCTATAGCTTCTGCGTTGTCCTTGCCAAATACAACGGCAACTAACTTCTCACCGGACTTTTCTGCTAACATACGGCCCGGATTTAACAGCTCCAGACCTACACTTTTTGCTTTTCCTTCATCTGTTTCAATAAATACCCAGATATTTTTATTTGTAAACTCGCTCATAGCCCTCACACCTCTCAGATAATCTTAGCTTCACTCAGTAAAGCAGCCAGTTTTATAGCAGATTCACTGCCAGTCTCCTCATTGAGGATCACCGCATCCTTCGTCTGGACAGGTGTAAATGTCTTCTTAACCTTGGTAGGAGAACCATTTAGTCCCAGTCTCTCCGGTTCACATACCATATCAGGATCACTGTTGGTGATCTCCTCGATCACAGCTCTGTTCGCTGCCATTTTGCTCTTAATGGTTGGATAACGGGGATCATAAGTGGTCTTGGTCACTGTAACCAGTGCAGGTAAAGAAACCTCTACCAGATCATGTCCTTCGTCCGTGTCTCTTGTAACATGAAGCTTTCCATCTGCCATTTCTACTGCTGTAGCTAAGGTTACATGAGGCAGATCCATGTGCTCTGCGATCTCAGGCCCAACCTGTGCTGTATCACCGTCGATAGCCTGTTTTCCACAGAAGATCAGATCAAATTTCTCACCTGTCTTAGTTTCTACTGCTGCAATAGCCCTGCTTAAAATATAGCTGGTAGCCAGTGTATCAGAACCGCCAAATGCTCTGTCGGTTACTAAAAATGCCTGATCAGCGCCTACTGCCAAGCACTCCTTTAATGCATTCTTAGCCTGGGCCGGACCCATGCTGATAACAACGACTTTTCCACCTTCTTTTTCCTTTAAACGAACTGCCATTTCCAGTGCACATGCGTCAAAAGGATTGACGATACTTGGAACGCCTTCTCGGATCAATGTGTGCTTTACAGGATCGATCTTTATTTCTGTTGTATCTGGCACCTGTTTAATACAAACCAAAATATTCATACTTTCCACCTCTTATTTAACCTGCTTATTTAACTTACTTTTTTAACTTATTTTATTTGCCCTTATACTCAGGAATTCTCTTCTCTAAAAATGAACTTACGCCTTCTAACTTATCTTCTGTGCTGCACAGCGTACTGAGTGCTAACATTTCAAGAAGTTCTCCTACTTCCTGACTGGAAGACATGGATGCCTGTACCACACGTTTTGCAATGCGGATAGCAACCGGTCCCTTTGCGATCAGCTTTCCTGCCATTTTCTTTGCTTCTGCCATCAGATCATCCTTTGGCACGCATTTAGTAGCAAGTCCGATCTGTGCTGCTTCCGGTCCGCCGATCTTGCGTCCTAAAAGGATCACATCCTGGGCTCTTCCCAGTCCGATCAGTCTTGACAATCTCTGTGTCCCACCGGCTCCTGGTAAAATTCCCAGTCCAGTTTCCGGAAGTGCAAATAAAGCATCTTCTGATACAACACGGAAATCGCAGGCAATAGCTGTTTCACAGCCGCCTCCAAACGCATATCCATTTACAGCCGCGATCACAGGTTTAGAGCAATGCTGGATCAGATCCAGTGCCCTCTGCCCAGCGCCGCCTAAGCAGTCTGTAGATTTCTTTGTTTTCAGGCTGTTAAGATCAGCACCGGCAATAAATGCCTTATCTCCTGCGCCAGTTACGATAATTACCTTTACTTCATCGGCTTTGTCTGCCCATGTAAAAAACTGGTTCATCTCTGCCCATGAAAAATCATTTAATGCATTCATCTTCTCCGGCCGGTTTGCAGTAAACACTGCGATTCCCTGCTCATCGATCTCTAGCTTAAAATTCTGGTATTCCATGAAATATGAAACCTCCCTTCACATTCTACGTTCTCCCGGAGTCTTTCTATAACTTTGACCCCTCTGATACCGAATTGCTGCGTGCTTTGCACTCCCGCAATTCTAAAAACATTCGTAATCCGCTCATTTTTTTCAAAAAATGGCTTCTTACTCATGTTTTTGGCGGGTCCCAAGTTCAAATATCCTCCTGCAAGCAAGCTTGCATCGGATTTATGAACTTTTGACCCTAGTATCGTTAACATGTTATTATATTAACTATTTTTCTTTTCTATTTCATCTTCATATTTTCCAAAAATAAATTTCTTACCACTGTCCTGATTTGTACTTTTTAACCTTAATTTCCCAATACTGTTTTGTTAAAATATAAACTATCAGGGATGAGATTATAAAAATCGTTACAGCAACTAAAAATCAGGAGGTATTTATCATTATGAAACCATTGGAAGGGATTACCGTAGTAGAACTGTCTACTTATATTGCAGCCCCCTCATGCGGACGTATTCTGGCAACACAGGGAGCGCGGGTCATTAAAGTAGAATCACCATCAGGGGATGTAGAACGTAAATTTGGTCCTACCTTATTCTGTCCGGCTAATGACGAGGAAAACCCCATTTATGACACCTTAAACGGCGGAAAAGATGCCCTGATGCTGGATCTTAAGAAACCGGAAGATATGGAACGTTTCCATAAATTATTAGCAAAAGCAGATGTATTTGTTACAAACAACCGTATCCAGGCTTTAAAGAAAATGGGACTGGATTATGATTCCTTAAAAGAGCGCTATCCACAGCTGATCTATGCCATCCTGTTAGGATACGGTGAAAAAGGTCCAAAGGTCAACTTCCCTGGCTTTGATGCCATTGCCATGTTTGCTACCGGCGGTCTGATCCAGGATATGATGGTAGATGCCCCTGGAAGCTATCCGGTTTATCTGCCAATGGGCTTTGGCGACCTGATCTGCGGAACTGTTCTTGCAGGTGCCATCGGTACTGCATTATATGGAAGAGATAAGAATGGAAAAGGCGATTATGTATCCGTTTCCCTGTACGGCGCAGCTATGTGGATGTTCAGCATCATGTCCACAGGTACCCAGTTTGGCTACAAATGGCCTAGAGAGCGTTACCAGGGCGGACCTATGGGCGTTCCTTACAAAACAAAAGATAACCGCTGGATCCTTCCAGTTGTTAATGAATACGAACGTTACTGGAGACCATTCTGTCAGGCAGTGGGTGCCCAGGAGATCATCGATGATCCAAGATACTGCACCAAGCAGGCTACCTTTGACCCGAAGAACCGTGAAGACTGCATCCGCTACTTTGAAGGCTGCTTCTCTAAGCTGAACGCAGATGATGTTCTTCCAAAACTGGAAGCTGCCGATATCATTGTCAGCGAGCTGGGACATTTTAAAGATAACCACACCAGCGAACAGGCTCTTGTAAACGGATTTATGAGCCCGATCACCTATCCAAACGGTGATCAGATCACATTGGCAATGCCGCCTGTAAAAATGGGCTGCGTAGAACAGCCTCATGCTGAAAAAGCCCGCAAGATTGGCGAAGACAACGAAAAACTGTTTAAAGAGTTTGACCTGTAACAACTGGCTTTCATTTATAATGATGTTACCATCAGGTGACATGTACATTTAGAAAGGAATTTATCATGGATTACCAGTACATATTAGTAGACGTAAAAGACCGGATCGCTACTGTTACTATCAACCGTCCGGAATACAGCAATGCTTTTGCCAGAGAATCCTATTTTGAAATTGCAGATGCCATGAACACCTTAGGCGCAAGAGAAGATGTAGGCGCTATTGTTATCACAGGCGCAGGAAAACACTTCTCAGCAGGCGGCGATATCAAACGCTTTAAAATGTTAGTCGATACCGGGGCTTACTTAAAAGCCGAAGACATTGAAGCTGTCAGTGCTATGCCTATGTCTATCCGCAACTGCCCGAAACCTGTGATCGCCATGATAAACGGTGTTGCAACCGGTGCCGGATTAAGCTGCGCACTTGCCTGCGATTTCCGTATTGTAGAACCATCCAGCAAAATGATCATGGCTTTCGTAAATATGGGACTTTGCGGCGACAATGAAAGTATCTATACTCTTATGCGCTTAGTAGGACCAGACAAAGCAGAACTGATGATGATGACCGGCGATGCCTACAAGGGTGAACAGTGTGTAAAGACCGGTCTTGCAACTGTTTTAGCGGAAGATGGAAAACTGGCAGAGACCACTTATGCACTGGCTGCAAAACTGGCATCAAAATCATCCACAGCCCACGCTGGTCAGAAACGCCTGATCCGCAAATATTTCTACGGCGGCATGGAAAACTTTGCAAAAGATGAAGGCATAGAAATGGCTGCTGCTTCCCGCCAGCCTGATTTTACAGAAGCTGTCAACGCTTTTATTGAAAAAAGAATGCCTGCTTACAATCTCCCTCATAAATAGGCATAACTCTTATGTACTATCGGAATCTTTTTTTACAATCTGTTCACAATTGTTCACAAAATACTTACAATTTAGGCAAACTTTCTTCACGAATGTTTCCTATACTAAGAAATGTAAAGAGTTAATGCAATTCAACTTTTTTTCATAATACTCCGGCGGACTGGAAGATTTTCAGTCCGCCTCCTCCTTTTTAAGGTAATCTTCTCTCGGAATCTTTTCTGAAAAATTTCCCTCAAAAGTCAGCTACCGAAAATCCTGAAAATATATAGGCGATTTTGCATAAAATCTTTTTTCATATTTTCAAATCTTTGTGCACACTTTTTTCATACTCTATGCTATTATAATAGACGTAACCCCCCAATACATTATATAGTTTTTGCTACACCCCATAAGAAACGAAATACCTTCTCCTTAAAAAGACCCGTTCCCCGACGGGTCTTTTTTCTTGTCCTGATATATCCCTAAACGATTGCACATTCCCGCCTAAAAATGTTATACTGATCAATAGGTAATAAACTTAACAATTTGATCAGTGAGGTTTTACAAATGACATCTCATATCGATAATACCAATCCACTCTTTGCAGGAAAAAGCATACCAAAAATCATCATACAGCTTTCCTGGCCGGCGATCCTGGAGCAGTTTCTGATCTGCATGGCAAACCTGGCCGATACTGCCATGGTAGGCTCCATCGGACCTGCTGCTACTGCTTCCGTAGCCATCAATATCTCCTCCGTCTGGCTTATCAATGGCTTCATCACAGCCTTAAGTGCCGGTTTTTCCTATCTGGTCTCTCATGCTATCGGAGAAGGCAATAAAACTAAAGTGGAATCCGCTGTACGCCAGTCCCTTACTGCAGCCATTCTCCTTGGTTTCTTCCTTACACTCATAGTATTTTCCATCCACCAAAAGCTTCCTGTATGGCTGGGAGCTGCCCCGGAAGTGCTCCCTGGAGCAACTGCCTACATGGGTATCTTTTCCCTGGGGCTGATAGGAGAAACACTGGGAGTTGTCCTTTCTGCAGATCTGCGCTCTGCCGGAAATACCCGCATCCCCCTTGCTGCTAATCTGACCTCAAACCTGTTCAATGTGATCGGCAACTTTTTCCTCATCTATCCAAGCCGCCAGATCCATCTTCCCTTTGGAAACATATCCGTCTGGGGAGCCGGTCTTGGGGTAAAAGGCGCTGCCATTTCCACAGCCTGTTCCCAGTATCTTCTGGCAGCCATCCTTTTATGGGTAATATACCGGATCCAGACACCTGTAAAACTCACCCTGAAAGGAAACTACCGGTTTCAAAAGCCATTGCTCCATCAGTTGTTTCGTATCAGTTTTCCTGTCATGATAGAACGCAGCACCCTATGTATGGGTCAGGTAGCCCTCACAGCCATGATCTCCGGTCTTGGTACCTTACCTCTGGCTGCCCACTACCTTACCAACCAGACCGAAGGACTTCTCTATCTGCCCGCATATGGCTTTTCCTTCTCTGCTACTGCCCTGATCGGCCAGTCCTTAGGAGCAGGTGATAAAAAACTAGCTAAACGTTTTGCAAAAGATATCTGCCTGATCAGTGCAGCTGTCATTCTGGCAGCCTGCATACCTGTATACATCCTGTCCGGCTCCATCATCCACCTGTTTACAAATGACCCACAGGTGATCGATCTTGGCCGCATCACACTCCGCATCGCAGCTGCTACAGAGATTTTCTTCAGCTTCACCGTTATGGCCGGCGGCATCTGCCGCGGTTCCGGTGACGTAAACTTCTCCCTTATGGTAAGTCTCATCGGCATGTGGGGCTTCCGCATCGGAATGGTCTGGATCGCCACCCATGTATTAGGCCTTGGCGTAACCGGCGTATGGGCCGCTATCGGGATCGACTGCTTCATCCGCGCCTGTCTCTTTGCGGCCCGCCTTATCAGTGGAAAATGGATCCATGAATAAAGTCGCCAAAACAGGCTAAGATCAATGCCCAAAAATTTACTCAAAAAAACTTTCAACTTTTTTCAAAAAATATTTGACAAAACCATCCGGTCGTGCTATCATATACAAGTCAGTGGCAAACAGACAGAACAAAACAGCATAAGGCCTGATGGTCAAGCGGTCAAGACGACGCCCTCTCACGGCGTAAACCCGGGTTCGATTCCCGGTCAGGTCATCAAAAAGCAAGTAGAAATCTGCTTGCTTTTTTATTGTTTATTTCCACGTTTTTTATTTCCATAAGAAACCATCAGCGGTATGTTTCACGGAGATTCCGGAAATATCCTCTATGATGGCACAGATATCGCCCAGATCTCACCGGAATTGAGAAAAATCGGCCTGGTTTATCAAAGCCATGCCCTCTTTCCCTACATGAAGGTATGGGAAAATATTGCCTATGGTTTAAAAATGCGGGGCGCATCCAAAGAAGAACAGCTGCAAACTGCTGACCACCTGATGGAACTGCTTTCCATCACCCATATAAAAAATCAATATCCTGGTGTTTTAAGCGGAGGCGAAAGCCAGCGGACCGCACTTGCCAGAGCACTGGCCGTAAAGCCTGATACCCTTCTGTTAGATGAACCATTTTCAGCCCTGGATCAGGCAACCAGACAAAAGCTTCAGATCTCATGACAGGCAGCTACAGTGATGAGATCGAAGCTTTCTTAGGAAAGGATAAATGAATATGAATAATAACGAATGCAGCATGCAGACTGCTTTTTATGATGATTTAAAACAACGTTTTCTGGCACTTTTAACAGAGCATGGCCTGCTTCAGGAAAAGGTATCTCTGCACACTAAGATGCTGACGCCGGAAGAAGCCATCGGTATCCCGAAGCGGAAAGATTTTCCTATCCTTTCCGGAAAAGATATTATGGTGCAGGCTGAATGCGCCGGCTGTCTGGGCCAGGCATTTACTGATGCACCGGCTGTTTTTCACGGAACCTTAGAGGAAATCTGCGCTCTGGATCTGAACACTGACTCCCACAACCGTGGCATCTTCATTGCCTCCCTGAACGCAGTGATGAAGCACCTTGGTCTCGTAGACTGTACCGTACACTGCAAAAACGATACACCTGAATTATGTGCAGCCGATGCAGTAAGCTATATCCACAGAAATTACAATAACCCGAAGATCGGACTTATAGGCTATCAGCCTGCGCTTTTTGAGCATCTTGCCGCTGAATTTGAGCTTCGCGTTGTGGACTTGAACCCGGATCATATCGGCAAAAACTGTTTTGGTGTCACAGTCGAGGACGGAAACTCTGATGAGATCCAACAGGACATATGTGACTGGGCAGATCTGGTCCTCTGTACCGGAAGCACCGTCTGCAACGGAACCATCACCCGCTATCTCCCTCTGAAGGATAAGATCCTCTTCTTCGGAACATCTCTTGCCGGAGCAGCTAAGCTTATGGATCTGCCCCGTCTTTGCTTTGCCGATAAGTATCAGTAAGCAACACATAATGGGCAATACTATTTAATATCAGGGTCAAAAGGTCAGAAATCCGATGCAAGCTTGCTTTCAGGAGGATTTTTAAACTTTGGACCCGCCATCTACCATTTTCCTGTATTACAATATCACAAATCCTCCTGCAACTGATCTTAGCCAATCCTGAAATGGAATGTGCAAAAAAGTAAAAGAACTGAGCAGACAGGCTTCTTATGATAAAGAAGCAGAAAAGAAAAACTTTTAGCTATGAGCAAAGACAATAAACTTTCAGCACGTGTTTCCAAGAGCGTTCTGATTCTTTTAGCTTTGGACAATAAAACGAATTCGGATATTGTTGACTAAGGTCCGAAAGCTACCGGTACACATGACAGATGCGCATTTGGTAGAAAATCCTTTGTTTGTGGGCTTGCGTCGCCTATTGTCAGAACTGCGAACCAAACTCGCACGCTTTGCATGCTCAAACAGTGGTTCTCCGTTCTGACGCTATGCGCGCCCACTCACGGATTTTCAAACAAATGCTTATTCTGTCATGTGTACCGGCGGCTTTCTACGTTATTGGCAATAAAAAATGTAGGAGCAAACCAATAAGCAGTTTTCATGTAGGTGGGGGATTGTATTTAAGTACGGCATTTTTTATGTGACATATTCAATACAGTAGAAAGGGCTTACCCATGTATAATAAGCATTCGGTAGGCAATTTTGTCCATTTTGTGAGCATAGCTGGTAGGTTGGAGGCACTGTTTGAGCGAACGCAGTGAGCGAGTTTGCCGGAGACCTACCTAATCGGCGGCGGAGCAAAATGGACAAAATTGCCGTGAATGCGTTTATACATGGAGGAGCCCTTTCGGACCCTATTGAACTAAATTCAAAGTTTGACTCATAAAAATGAATCAGACTTGGAAATACATTGCTTTAGAAATCAATTTGTCGGCGTACTGGGATCAATAAAGATTCTTCACCTTAAAATCTTTCTCCAGCTCTCTCCTCTGGTCCTTTTTGGCAATATCTGCTCTCTTATCATACAGCTTCTTACCTCTTGCAAGTCCAATCTGCACCTTCACCAGGCTTCCCTTAAAATAAACCTGCAGCGGCATCAGCGTATATCCCTTTTCAGCGATCTTTCCATTTAACTTCATGATCTCACACTTGTGAAGAAGCAGTTTTCTTACTCTCAAAGGATCCTTATTAAAAATATTTCCCTTCTCATAAGGGCTGATATGCATACCATACACATACACTTCCCCCTTATCGATCTTCACAAAAGCCTCTTTAATACTGCACTTGCCCATGCGGATAGATTTAACTTCCGTACCAAACAGTTCAATACCGGCTTCCCATTTATCATCAATAAAATAATCATGATACGCTTTCTTATTATTGGCGATCAGCTTAATACTTTCCTTAGAAATGATAAACACCTCCTCTTTCATTTCTCACACTATCATACCATTATACCATCTGATTTTCCAGAACAAAATCAACAGTCCGCAAAAGCTTATCTGTACCGGCCACAACTACACGTACCGGCTGCCCCAGCTTGTACACCTTCCTGCTCATTTCTCCTACCAGCTCATATCTGCTCTCATCGAAAATATAATAATCATCCCGTAGCTCACTAATTCGCACCAGGCCTTCCACTGTATTAGGCAATTCCACATAAAATCCCCAATTAGTAACTCCTGAGATCACTCCTTCAAAGGTCTGTCCTACAAACTTAGACATATATTCGCACTTCTTCATCTTCTCAGTCTCACGTTCCGCTTCATCCGCACGACGTTCTAAGGCTGAAGTCTGCACTGCCACCTGTGGCAGCACCTTATCATAATGAGCGATCCGCTTTTCTTTCATTCCCCCATGGAGACACTCTTTTATGATCCGGTGGATCTGCAGATCCGGATATCTGCGTATAGGCGATGTAAAATGAGTATAATACCTTGCAGCCAGCCCAAAATGTCCTGTACACTGGGTAGTATACTTTGCCTGCTTCATAGACCGTAATGTCAGCCTTGCAAGCAGCGGCTCCTCTGGCTTCCCTTCAATCTTATCAAGGAGCTTCTGCAACTCTTTCGGATGCACTTCCCCGTTAGACAGCCTTAAAGAATACCCAAAATTATTAATAAATACCCCCAGCTGCTTCATCTTCTCAGGATCCGGCTCATCATGGGTCCTATACAGGAAAGGAACAGACTGCCAGAAATAGTCCTCTGCCACCGTTTCATTTGCAAGGAGCATAAAATCCTCAATGATCTTTGTAGCTACATTTCTCTCATAAGGATGAATGTCTACCGGCTTTCCCTTCTCATCCAAAATGATCTTGCTCTCCGGAAAATCAAAATCAATAGCTCCCCTTTTACTGCGCTTCTCCCTTAAAATACCAGACAGCGCCTTCATACGCTCAAACATAGGAACAAAATCCTTATACTCATCCAGTAAAGCCGCCTTTTCCTCTTCCTTCTCCTGTGTATCAGCCTCTGACAAAATAGCATTTACTGCCGTATAAGTCATCCGTCTGTCAGACCGGATCACACTTTCGCATATCTCATGATCCACCACATTTCCCTGAGCATCTACCTCCATAAGACAGCTCATAGCCAGACGGTCTGTTCCCTGATTTAATGAGCAGATCCCATTGGAAAGCTTGTGCGGCAGCATGGGGATCACACGGTCCACCAGATACACACTGGTTCCACGCTTCAATGCCTCTTTATCCAGTGCACTTCCTTCTTTTACGTAATTGCTTACATCTGCAATATGCACACCCAGACGGTAATTCCCATTTTCCAGTATTTCCAGAGTCACCCCATCATCCAGATCCTTGGCGTCCTCTCCATCTATAGTCACCGTCTGCAGATCTCTTAAATCCCTTCTGCCCTCAAAGCCTTCCGGTAATTCCTTTAAACCTTCCGTAGGCAGCTGATCCGAAACATCCTCTACTTCCTTCATTACTTCCTCCGGAAAAGCTTCCGGAAGATTATAAGCACGTACCAAAGATAAAATATCTGTGCCGGGATCATTTACATGTCCTAAGATCTCCTTGACCCGCCCTTCCGGCTTCTTTTTCTCATCTCCGAAATCCGTTACCTTTACCACAACCTTATGTCCGGTCACAGCCCCCATGTCACAGCCCTGGGGGATAAAAATATCCTTAGCGATCTTCTGATCATCCGGGATCACAAAGCCAAAATTCTTATTCTTCTGGTAATAACCCACCAGCTCACTGTTAGCATGCTCTAACACCTTTAAGACCGTACCTTCTGCCCTGCGTCCGTTACGGCCTTCCGATTCGATGACGATCTGCACCTTATCACCATTTAAGGCGCTTCCGGTCTTATCCTCCGGTATAAACACATCCTGTTCCATACCTTCCACAGTAACAAAACCAAAGCCTCTTGCATGTCCTGAAAATATACCCACTACTGCAAAGGTTTCCGGCTTTCCATATTTTCCCTTTTTGGAGATACCCAGCTTTCCTTCCAAAACCAGTTCATCTAACACTTCCTGCAATTCTTTCCGCATAGCCTTGGGGATATTTAAAAGCATGGCGATCTCCTTCGCCTTCATAGGCACATAAGACTTATCATGCACCAGCTCCGTCAGCATCTGTTTTCTCTGTTCCAATAACTCTCTGTCCATATAACCTCTTTTCTTTATTAATGTACTTTTATAAAAGAAAAACACCCTTCCGCCAGCTGCACGAAGGGTGTTTTGACTGTCTGCTTCTATTATCCCTGAACCTTCAGAAGAATATTCAGAATAAGGGTGATGATCATAAATACGATCGCTCCATATCTGGTAAAATGCTCCAGAGCACCTTCCATAGAACGTCCCTTATTCTTGCTCCAGTAGCTGTCTGCCATACCGCCGATAGCACTTCCCAGTCCGTTGGACTTGCCTTCCTGCATCAGGATGACTACAGAAATAGCGATACCAAGAACTACATATATAATGGATAAAAGAACCTTAACTACTGCCATTTGTCTGCACCTCTCCGTTTCTTAATGTACTCCCTAAGAATACATCCTATAGTTAAACAAAATTAATGATACCATATTCACATTAAAATTACAAGGCTTTTATACTGGTTTTCTGCGCCATACCTTACAGCCTTGCTCCATCTTCCCCAACAGATGCACCATCCGGTGTTACTGTATTTACCAGCATGGCTCCCGTCTCATCGCAGAAATAATCCTTTTCATTCCAGTGAATCCAGCCGGTTTTCATATAACCATTCTCATCAAAGAAATACCATTTGGAATCGATCTCCTGCCAGCAGCTCTTCGGATAAGACCCGTCACGGTTTATATACCACCAGCCGGTATCATCGCTTTTCCATTCTCCCTTCCAGGAAAGAATATTTTCTTTGGAAACCTCAATCCATGGAGACTCTTCCCAGTCGCCCATGTTGCCTTTTATATCCACTGCGCGGACCTTAAAATAATAATTTCCACTTTTAGGGAATTTTTCAGAAAAATCAAAACTGTTTTCTTTCACTGTGTAAGTAGGGCCAACACCATTATCATTGGACGTGCTTCCTTTTCCTTTGCACAGGCGGACTTTATAGCTTTTTGCCAGGCTCTGGTGATTCCAGTGGGCAATTCCGTTTGCCGTATCCCAGTAAAGATCACCTACATCCAGATCCTCCTCCTCATCATCCAGCTTCTCCAGTGTTACTATCAGCTTTAACAGCTCTTTATCATACTTTGTAGCGCTGGAAACGTATTTTACTTTATCCCCGTTAAAAGTAAATGCTGCTTTTCCGGATTTTGAAAAATAGCAGTCACTGTCTGCAGACAGCCATACCTCTACCTTTGGCTTTACACCTCCGGCCCAGTATTCCTGTTCATTGACAAAATCAGCACTTTCTACAGAACAGCTTCCGTCTTCCACTGAAACAGACACAGAAGCATCCATATCCCCCGCCTGCACATCTGCATCAAAATTCAGTGTAATATGGCCCACCGGTGTGCGCTCTTCCTTTGCTGATGCCGGAAAAGCTACGGTCATGGCCAGTGCTGCTGCCAGTATGGCACCTGTTAAAAGATTTACCTTCTTATCCTTTGTCATTTAATCTACCCCCTTATTTGCTGAAATAACTGTGATACAAGGAGAAAAAGTTGTCACTGTTACAGCCTTCTCCTGCTGAAAAATCAATATTTTCCCAGACATCCCCATCCAGGCGGACTCTGTATTTTTCCTGATACGGCAGATATATCTCCTGAAATGCCTCTGTTTTCTTTTTCTGGGCCAGCCGCTCCTTGCGCAGGGCAGTTGCCTGCTGGTCATAGGCATTCACACATTTCTGGATATAAAAACGACCGTCTTTTTCTATAATATCACTGATCTCATCTGCCTCTAAAGCAAAGGCCGACCTGTCCGGTTCTTTCAGGTCCGGTCCCCACTCCAGTTGAAACTTTATCTGGCTGTTCAGGGAATTTTTCTCTGCGATAGAAGTAAAATCTGATTTTTCCTCACTTGCCTGGAGCAAAAGTTCTTCTGCTTTTTCCCGGGAATCTGTTTCGATCCGTTCTACCTGGATCACCTTTGCCTCCGCATCACTGACTTCCAGGTTCTTGCTTTCTGTCATCTGGCTTACCGTCTTATCTGCCCGGTAATATTTCCGGTAAAGATCCAGAACCTCATCCTTTGACACCTGCATATATGCCAGATCTTCTTTTGAAAGACCTGTATAATATTCTTCTGCAAGATTGTTAATATCATCCTCGTCCTGACTTGTAAGCTGGATGCCCTGTTCATCTGCCATGCGATCCACTACAGCCAGCTCCTCTAAAAACTGACCGATCTGGCTCTTTAAAAGAGACTCAAAGGTATTTCCCTGTCCATCTGCTGTCACCGACCATAGCTGTCCTGTATATAAGTTCTGATAACGATTCCTCTCTGTTGCCGCGATCATGCGGATCTGTCCCTGTGTGTAAAGCTCTTTTTCCTGTTTTAACATCCCCTCCGGCAGTTTACCGCAGCCGGAAAGAAGGGAAATGCAAAACAGAAGCATACTCACGGCCAGCAATGTGCCCCGTCTCATCCTGTATTTATTACTCTGCAATCCTTAACTCCTTTTTACAGCAGCTTCTGTAAAATTTTTAAAACCCCATTATTTACATTGCTATCAGCCTGAAATCTGGCTGCTTTTTTCACTTCATCCCTGGCATTTGCCACTGCAAAGCTGTAATAAGCCTGCTTTAACATTTCCACATCATTTAACTGATCACCAAAAGCCATGGTCTCTTCTGGTTTTATCCCCAGACTGTCCTGGATCACCTTTACTGCATGCCCCTTATTTACATCTTTTGCCATACAGTCAAGCCACATATCCCCGGCACATGAAATCTGTAAAATATCCTTAAACTCTTCTACAAGAGACCTTGCAGCCGCTTCCACACCGCTGTCTTTATAAATAGAAAGCTTGGTGCAGTCCTCTGCAACCTCTAACAGATCATCTACCCTGCGAAGATTAAATTTATAGCTTTCCACCAGCCAGTTACACAGCGCCTCATTTTTGGACTCTGTATAATCCCCGTCTGCTGCCGCATACACCATGGAAAGTCCTGGAATCTGGCGCACAGCTAAGATCAGACGTTTCATGATCTGGCGGTCAATGGGATATACATACAGGCTTCTGCCATAACAGCCGATATAAGAGCCATTATTGGCAATATAAAACACCTTTTTCTTCACCGGGTCAAAGGTACGCTCTACACTGGCCCACGGTCTTCCGCTGGCAACTGCAAACTGGATACCTTTTTCCCTTAACTTTAAAATAGTCTCAAATAATTCTGGATCGATATTGGGAGAACCATCTTCAACCAGAGTTCCATCTACATCAGTTACGACCAGCTTGATCATTTTCCTGTTCCTCCAGAAGTTTCTTTATCTCATGGCACAGCCGCCCTAAGGGAAGCCCCACTACATTGGTATAATCTCCATGGATCCCCCTGATATAAGCTGCAAAGCTTCCCTGGATCCCATAAGCGCCAGCCTTATCAAGTGGTTCACCTGTACTTACATAAGCTGCGATCTCCCCATCTTCCATATCATAGACCTCTACATCCGTCTTTTCAGAAAATGTGCTTCCTGCGTATGACCCGGCTTCCTGACAAAGGATAACGGTCACACCTGTATACACCTGATGTACATGGCCCTGGATCTGGCGGATCATGTTTCCTGCATTTTCTGCGTTCCCCGGTTTTCCAAGGATCACAGGTCTTTCTTCCCCCTTCGGGCATACAGCAACTACCGTATCTGCTCCGATCACCAGTGTTCCAGCCTCACATCTGGAAGCCACATCTGCAGCCTTTATATAAGAAAGATTTTCCACCAGCTTTGACGGTTCTTCCTCATTTTTCTCCTCTTCCACTGTACTTGGACGGATATCAGGGATAATGCCGATCTGTTCCAAAAGTTCTTTTCTTCTTGGAGAAGCAGAAGCCAGAACTACCTTCCACTCCTTCAGGCTTTCCTTTAATTCCATATCAGTATACCTTTAGTCTTCCTACTGTCTCTTCGCATTCTTCATCTTCTCCGCCTTCCGGCACACCAAGACGCATACGGATGCACCAAAAAAAGTCACAGAGATAGAATAAAGTAAGGGCAACTGCCATCACTGCGCTGATCCGGCCCGGAATATAACCTACTGCAGTGCGGACCCAGCCGTCCAGATAATAAAAGAAAAACAGGCCTAAAAGTCCCCATGCAAGACTGCTCTCCAGACAGATGATGCCCCTGTAGTTAAATGGCTTGTGGCTGTAATCCCACCAGAAGCTTCCAAACAGGCGGATCATCACATTGGCTGTGATCAGCTCCATGGTAGTTGCCATAGTCATAGATGCTGTATACAGTTCTACCGGATGATCTGATAACGGGCTCAACAGCAGGCATGCGCCTACTGCGCCGAAGCCGTATATGATACAAAAGGGGCCATGGCCAAAACCACGGTCCACCACAGGCTTCTTATATTCGATTGTGAGTACAATACATTCCAGAAGATAT